>JACPGP010000014.1 GCA_016182425.1 Candidatus Levyibacteriota bacterium | reverse complement strand
CCATCAAGTTTTATAAAGCCTGTAAAGAAGCAGGTATCAAGCCAATAATCGGCTGCGAAATCTATGTGGCAAAGCGATCAATGCACGATAAGGAAGCCGGAGTAGACAAGGACCAAAACCACTTAATTCTTCTTGCCAAAAACGGAACTGGCTATAAAAATCTTATCAAAATTGTCTCTATTTCACATTTAGAAGGGTTTTACTACAAACCTCGTACAGATCTTGCCTTACTGCAAAAATACAACGAGGGCCTTATTTGCCTTAGCGCGTGTATTAATGGGTATGTTTCTGATCCACTTTTGCACAACGAAGAAACTGTTGCAATTGATCGTATGAAAAAACTGCAGGAAATTTTCGGAGAGGAAAATTTCTACCTAGAGCTCCAAAAACACCTTAATGTTCCCAATCAAGATTTGCTCAATGAAAAAATGCTCGAACTATCAAGAAGACATGGCGTTCCAATTGTTGCTACCAACGATAATCACTATGTAACAAGAGATGATGCAGAGGCACAAGAAATTCTACTTTGTATCCAAACTCAAACCACAATCGAGACCAAAGACAGAAAACTATCCATGATAGGCTCTCCAGATTTCTACATAAAATCAAAAGAGGAAATGGCAAGTCAATTTGGTGAACTCCCAGAAGCAATAGAAAACACAACAAAAATTGCCGACATGTGCAATCTGGAAATTCCGCTTGGCAAGTGGATTATGCCTCACTTTACCCCACCCGAAAATCTTTTGCCTGCTGACTATATGCGTCAACTTGTTGATGATGGTCTCAAACAACGCTACCAAGATTTGACAAAAGAAATCCAGGAAAGGGTTGAGTACGAACTCTCCATCATTCTTAAAAAAGGTTATGAAACGTACTTTCTGATCGTGGCAGATTTTGTCAACTGGGCCAAAAGCAATGGTATTTCCGTTGGTCCAGGACGAGGATCGGCAGCGGGTTCAGTTGTATCGTATGCCTTGGGCATCACCGATGTTGACCCCTTTTTCTTTAAGCTCCCTTTTGAGCGCTTCTTAAATCCATACAGACCTTCTGCCCCGGATATTGATTTAGACTTTGCCGATGTTAGACGTGACGAAGTTATCCAATACGTTACTGACAAATATGGTGAAGACAAGGTAGCACAGATTATAACCTTTGGCACTATGGAAGCTCGGGGGGCCGTACGCGATGCCGGCCGTGCCCTTGGCATGCCGTATGCCGGGCCGGACAGGATTGCCAAAATGATTCCTCCTGGTTGGCAAGGACATGCCATGACCATAGAATCGGCTCAAAAACTTAGTCCAGATTTAAAGCGCGCATACGACATAGAAGAAGATACCAAAAGACTTTTAAGTGTGGCCCAAAAACTAGAAGGTGTAGCAAGACATGCCTCTGTTCACGCAGCAGGGGTTGTCATTGCAGACAAGCCTTTAATGGAATATGCGCCCTTGCAGCGGGAAACAAATGGCGACAAAATTGTCACCCAATACGATATGTACACTGTGGGCGAAGACGGAGTGGGACTTTTGAAGATGGATTTTTTAGGACTTCGCAACCTTACCATCATTGAAGAAGCGCTCCGGTTTATCAAGCAGAATCAAAACAAAGAAATTAACCTCTCAGATGTGCCTTTGGATGACAAAAAGACATATCAACTCTTATCTAGCGGCGAGACAACTGGTATTTTCCAGCTTGAATCCGCTGGTATGCGCCGCTATGTCAAGGAACTCAAGCCAACATCCATCTTTGACCTTATGGCTATGGTTGCCCTGTATCGCCCAGGACCAATGCAAAATATTCCAGAGTTTATTGCCAGAAAACATAATTCCAAGCTTATTTCCTACCCAGATCCCAGACTCAAAGATATTCTCGCACAATCTTATGGCATTTTAACCTATCAAGATGACGTGTTATTAACTACCATGGCCATTGCCGGCTACACCTGGCTTGATGCAGATAAATTTAGAAAAGCCATGGGCAAAAAAATTCCCTCAGAAATGAAAAAGCAACGCGAGACGTTTATCAAAGGTGCTGTCAAAAACGGCTTAACCCAAAAAAAAGCAGAGCAATTTTTTGATTTAATCGCTCCTTTTGCTGGATATGGTTTTAATAAGGCTCATGCTGCATGTTACGCCACAATCGCCTTTCGAACAGCCTATCTTAAAACCCACTTTCCAGTTGAGTTTATGACAGCTGTTTTAACTGCTGAAAGTAGAGGAACTACCGGTCCTACTAAAAACGAGAAAATTGCCCAGGCAGTTGCTGAATGCAAAAGACTTGATATTACTATTCTACCGCCAGACATTAATGCCTCGGAAAGCGACTTTACTATTGAAGACAAAACAAAAATTAGATTTGGACTTTCGGCCATTAAAAATGTTGGCGAGGCGGCAATTGAGAGTATTTTAACAGCAAGAAGTAAAGGCCGATTTGTTAGTTTTGAGGATTTTTGTCAACGAGTTGATCTGACTAAAGTAAATAAAAAAACCATGGAAAGCCTTATTAAAGCTGGCGCTTTTGACTTGTTTGGCAAAAGAGCAATACTTTTGGTAATTTTGCCAGAAATTACAGAAACTGTTGCTAGAAAGAAAAAACAGGAAAAAGATGCCCAAGCTTCGCTTTTTGGCGATGAAGAAGATCCATCCCCTAAAAATGCGGCTTCTAAGGCAAACCTTGATGATTTTACGTTTGAAGAGAAACTTTCATTTGAAAAAGATTTGTTAGGATTTTACCTTACCTCCCACCCGCAGATGGAACACTTATTGCAACTTAGAACTATTGTAACTCACGAGCTTGATGTTCTTTCCGAGGAAAAAGACGGGACGCGGGTAAAAGTTGGTGGTATTATCGAAGCAACGAGGCGAATTTTTACCAAAAAAACAGGCGCTGAGATGGCATTTTTGGTGGTAGGGAATGAAAAAGGAATATCCATTGACTGCGTGGTCTTTCCTAAAGTTTTTGAACAATACAAAAGTTATCTTTCAAAAGATGCTGTGATTGTTATGGAAGGACATGTAGATACCAAAAACGAAAAAGTGGCAATTATTGTTGAAAAAATTCTTCTAAACAATCATTTTGCGTCTTGACTTGGATTTACATTCTAATTAAAATAGATAAAATATTGTATTGTTATGTCATCATTTGCTCCAGAAATAATTACTCATATTGATTCTTTTCCAATTACAAATACCTTCCTCAATACATTACTGGTCGATTCTATTCTTATTGGAGGAGCAGTTGCCATAACCAAAAAAATCTCTCTTCTCCCAGGAAAACTGCAAAATGCCGCAGAGTATCTTTTAGAAACATTTTACGATATGACTTACTCAATTGCCAAAGATCGAGCAAAACAAATATTTCCCTATTTCATGACATTTTTTCTTTTCATTTTAGTAGCTAACTGGAGCGGACTTCTTCCTGGTGTTTCCTCAATTGGTTTTTTTGAGGAACATCAGGGGAAAAAAGAACTCGTACCACTCATGCGCGCAACGTCAAGCGATGTTAATACCACTTTTGCGCTCGCTATTATTTCTCTTGTTGCCACGCACGTTATGAGTATCAAAACTCTTGGATTTAAGGGATATGTAAACCACTTTTTCTCGTTTACGCCAATTTATTTTGCGCCAATATTTTTGTTTGTAGGGCTTCTTGAAATAGTTTCTGAATTTACAAAAGTAGTTTCTCTCTCGTTTCGATTATTTGGCAATATTTTCGCGGGTGAGGTAGTTTTGACAATAGTATCTGGGATGTTTTCGTTTCTTCTTCCATTACCCTTTTTGCTGCTTGAAGTAATCGTTGGTTTTGTCCAGGCCCTTGTTTTTTCGATGCTGACATTTGTTTTTATGACAATTATGACAACACCACATCATGCGGAAGAACATGCAAAGGAGGTGAGCAAATCAAATGGAGTTTAGTGTAACGGGTGGTCTTATTGTAGCAATTGGAGGTCTTGGGCCGGCAATCGGAGTGGGACTTATTGGTGCCAAAGCCATGGAAGCAATTGGCAGAAACCCCGAAGCTTCGGGAAAAGTATTACCAGCTATGCTTTTGGGTATGGCGTTTGCAGAAGCTATTGCTATTTACGCCTTAATTCTGGCATTCACAAAATAAAATGGAGATCTTGAATACTTTTGGTGTTGATATAAAATTATTTATCGCTCAAGTTGTTAATTTCTTGATTGTCTTGTATTTATTGCGAAGACTTTTATACAAACCATTGCTTACTGCGCTGCAGGATCGTAAAAAAACAATAGCTCAAGGACTACAACAAGCAGAAGAAGGAAGATTGCTTTTAGAAAAAGCATCGGAAAAAGAACGGGCAATGCGCAAAATTGCTCAAGAAGAAGCAAGACGATTATTGGACGAGGCAAAAAAGCAACGGATATTGCTTCTGAAGGAAACCGAAAGTACAACCAAAAAACAAGCGGAGAAAATACTTGCTGATGCGCAAGAACAAATTACTCTGGAAACAAAAGAGGCAGAAAAAAGACTAGCAACACATGTCAGTGAATTAGCAGTATTGTTTTTGCAAAAATCAGTTCACAATCTTTTTACCCAAAAAGAACAGGATGAAATTGTCAAAAATGCCATGAAAAAGATGAAAGGGAAAACAAATTAGCATGAGTCATAAATTAATAAAAGAACTTGTTTTGGCAAGTTACACAAATGGCAATCTTGATCCAGAGAAAGTGGAAAAAATTGTGCGCCTTCTCAATCGAGCCTTGCTTAAACAGTATATCAAGGCATTAAAAAATAGAGAGTTAGAGACGATAGTTTGTGTAGAATCTCCATACGAGCTGGACAAACGATACAAAAAAAATCTAGAAGACATGTTTCCCAAGAAGAAAATTGCCTATAATCTGGATCCAACCCTTATCTCTGGACTAAGAATTACTCAAAATGATCTTATCTATGAACTAAGTTTAAAGATCACACTAGACCAGATACTTAAAAAAATTCGAGAGAATTATGACTAAAAGTAACGACATTATTGAGCGTTTAGAAAAACAACTGGCACATTTTTCCTTTGACCCAAAAACAGAAAATATTGGAACTGTGGAGAAAAACAATGATGGCGTGGTTATTGCATCTGGTTTGTCTCGCGCCATGATTGGTGAGCTAGTTATGTTTACTAAAGACGAATCTGGCGTTGTGCTTAATCTTGACGAAGACAGTGTATCCATTATTTTACTTGGGAGTGGTGATGACATAAAGGAGGGAGATACTGTTAAAACAACCGGAAAACTGTTAAGTATTGGCGCATCAGAAGATTTGTTGGGTCGGGTGATTAACCCGCAAGGTGTGCCCCTTGATGGCAAAGGAAAAATAAAAAAAACAAAAGACATGCCCTTGGAGCGAATTGCCGCAGGCGTTGTAGAAAGAGAACCAGTCAACATCCCCTTAAAAACAGGTGTCAAAGCAATTGATAGCATGATTCCAATTGGCAGGGGGCAGCGGGAACTTATTATTGGCGATCGGGGTTTGGGAAAAACGGCCATCGCTATTGATACAATTATCAACCAAAAATCGTATCACAAGTCTTTAAAGCCTGTCATTTGCATCTATGTGGCCATTGGTCAAAAACAATCAACTGTGGCCCAAATCGTTGCTAAACTCAAAGAAACAGATGCGTTTTCTTACACTATTGTCGTTGCCGCAAATGCACCCGATGCAGCAACTCTACAGTATCTTGCTCCTTATGCAGGTGTGGCCATTGCCGAGTACTTTATGGAAAAGGGGGAAGATGTCTTAGTTATTTACGATGACCTCACCAAACATGCCTGGGCATATCGGCAACTCTCGCTAGTTTTAAGGCGTCCTGCAGGGCGAGAAGCGTATCCTGGAGATATTTTTTATTTGCACAGTAGGCTACTTGAGCGGGCAGTCAAACTGAATAAAAAAAATGGCGGCGGGTCAATTACCGCTCTTCCTATTATCGAAACGCAAGCAGGAGATATTTCAGCTTATATTCCCACAAATGTCATTTCTATAACTGATGGTCAGATTTTTTTGCAAGGAGACCTTTTTAACATTGGCATACGGCCTGCCATTAATGTAGGAAATTCAGTTTCTCGAGTTGGTGGAGCAGCTCAAACAGACAGCATGAAATCAGTCTCTGGGAAGATGAGGCTTGAGCTGGCACAATATCGCTCACTTGAAGCCTTTGCGCAATTTGGCAGCGAGCTTGATGCGGCAACTTTATCACAACTGGAAAAAGGTAAACGCATGTCTGAAATCTTAAAACAACCGCAGTATCAACCCATGCCGGAATCTTTACAAATCTTAAGTATTTGGGCAGTAACCAACAACTATCTTGATGATATCGAAGTACAACATGTCCAACGATTTGAAAAAGAATTACATGAGTATGCCAAAACACACGCCAAAAAATTGCTTGAAGTATTAGATGGTGGTGAAAAATTAAATGACCAGACTTCAAAACTATTAAAAAAAACTCTGGAGGACTTTAAGAAAGTCTTTACAATATAGTATGGCAACTATTCTTACACTCAAACGACGAATCAAAGCTGCCCAAAATGTATCCAAAACTACCAAAGCCATGCAAATGATTGCGGTTTCAAAGATGAAGCGCGCCCAAGAAGCAGTGCTAGCATCACGTCCTTATGTGCAAAAACTAATCTCTCTTTCTTCAAAACTCTCAAGAACTGTTGAAAAAGAAGAAAAACATCCATATTTACAATCAAAAATGGCTACCAATAGAACACTCATTATTGTACTCTCTCCCGACAAGGGATTATGTGGGGGACTTATCACCAACTTACTTCGCGAATTTTTGCGTTTAAGCAAAGAAGAAAAAGAAGCAAGTTACATCACAGTCGGTAAAAAACTAGAAGGCCAAGTGGCGCATCGGAAAAATGAAGTTATTGCCTCCTTTACTTTTGGTAGTACCACGCCCACAATGGAAATGGTCTATCCGATTATCCGCATCATTGATGAGTATTACATTGGGGAAAAAGTTGATGGTGTCAAAGTACTAGGTGCGCACTTTACCAGCCTCTTTAGTCAAACACCAAAAGTTACCACAATATTGCCAATAACTGTGATGGAAGATTTAGAAAAAGACCAGCAATACCTGTTCGAGCCGAAACTTGATACACTTTTACCTCCACTACTTAAACACTACTTGGAAATGACGATCTTTCAACTACTTCTGGAGAATTTTGTTTCAGAGCAGGCAAGTCGAATGCTGGCCATGCAAAACGCCACAGACAATGCCAATGGTATCATTGAGGATCTCAAACTTGAGTATAATAAGACCAGACAAGCAAAAATAACCAGCGAAATTTTAGATATCACAAGCGCGAGCATAGGAGCAACGCAATGAAGAAAAAAGTAAATGATGGGATTATTGTTAGAATCCAAGGACCAGTGGTTGATGTGTATTTCGAAAACAATCTTCCCAGTATTCATGAAGCGCTTATCATAACACTACCAAATCGTGAAAAGCTTACTTTGGAAGTGCAATTTGCCATTGGAGATAAAGAGGTAAAAGCACTTGCTTTTGGCCCAACCGAAGGTTTGTCTCGTGGCATGAAGGTTGCTAGAACTCATCAACCCATCTCTGTGCCTGTTGGCGAAAAAACACTGGGAAGAATTTTTAATGTTTTAGGCATTACTATAGATGGGAAAAGCTTTAGCGAAAAAAATGTTTCTTTTCATCCAATACACAAAGTACCGCCCAGCTTAACCGATCAGGAAACAAAACCGCAAGTGTTAGAAACAGGCATTAAAGTTATTGATCTTATCGCGCCCTTTACCAAAGGTGGAAAAATTGCCGTCTTTGGTGGAGCAGGAGTTGGAAAAACCGTTATTGTCAAAGAGCTTATCCGAAACATCGCCATGGTGCACAAAGGACATTCTGTTTTTGCTGGTGTGGGTGAGAGAACCAGAGAGGGAACTGACCTTTGGCTGGAGATGCTTGAAGCCAAAGTTATGGATAAAACTGTGATGGTCTATGGACAAATGAACGAACCGCCAGGCAACAGGCTTCGAGTGGCCTTAACTGCCTTAACCATGGCCGAGTATTTCCGAGATCAGAAAAAGGAGGATGTACTCCTTTTTATTGATAATGTCTTTCGATTTGCTCAAGCAGGCAGCGAAGTATCAGCCCTTTTAGGACGTATGCCATCTGCTGTTGGATATCAACCAACACTGGCAACTGAAATTGGAGGCTTGCAGGAGCGCATTACCTCCACCAAAAAAGGATCAATTACCTCTGTTCAGGCTGTCTATGTACCAGCCGATGATTATACCGACCCAGCCCCTGCCACTATTTTTGCCCATCTTGATGCCACAATTACTCTTGAACGCTCTATTGCCGAACAGGGTATTTATCCGGCAGTAGATCCTCTTACATCCTCATCAAGAATTCTTGATCCAAATATTGTCGGTCAAAAACACTACGATGTGGCCCGCGGCATTCAAAAAGTACTGCAGCGGTACAAAGATTTGCAAGACATCATTGCCATTTTGGGAATTGATGAGCTATCTGATGAAGATAAAAGAACTGTGGCCAGAGCCAGAAAAATTCAGCGATTCTTAAGCCAGCCCATGTTTGTGGCAGAGGTTTTTACCGGACAATCTGGTAAATACGTCAAGATAGAAGATTCTGTTGAAGCATTTAATCAGATCCTGGAAGGAAAACATGACGAACTTCCCGAACAAGCTTTCTATATGGTTGGTGGCATCGAAGAAGCAATCCAAAAAGCAAAAGTCGCGTCTGACGCGACAAAAGCTAAATGACACTTAACTTAGAAATTGTTACGCCAGAAAAAGTAGTCTTCAAAGACGAAGTTAATGAAGTTGTTGTTCCAACGACAAGTGGAGAAATTGCCATTTTACCAAACCACATATCTCTTCTTTCCCAAATTGCACCTGGAGAAATGACCATCAAAAAAGGCGGTACGCAAGATTCCCTGGCTATTACAGGTGGCTTTCTTGACGTGCACAATAACAATGTTTCCATTCTTGCAGACTATGCAATTCGAAGCGAGGACATCGAGATTGCCAAAGTAGAGGAGGCGCAAAAACGAGCCGAAAAAGTGATGCAAGAAAAAGCAAGCGACCAGGACTTTGCGCTAGCCGAAGCTCAGTTTCGCCGAACAATTCTGGAGCTAAAAGTTGCAAGTAAACGCCGAAGGAAGATATAATATATCCACAGTGAAACCTGCATTTTACGATCCGACAATTCCTTACGAAGAAAACTTCAAAAAAGGTCCTCCTATTCTTTCTCAAAATATCAAACCCCCCAAACGAGATATTAAAAAGAAATATAAGTTTTTAGGGTTTGACGTTAACCTTCCCTATGGCATTCCGGCAGGACCACTCTTAAACAGCCAATTTATAAAGGCAGCTTTTGACTTTGGATTTGATGTCTCCTGCTACAAAACTGTTCGGGCAGCATTTTTCCCTTCTCATCCATTCCCAAATGTAGTTTCAGTTGATATAAAAGGAGATCTACATCCAGAAGAATTACGAAGAGTGGTGGTAAAAAATATCAAAAAGGAAAAAGCTGCCACCAATAATATCACTATTACCAACTCTTTTGGCGTGCCATCGCAAAACCCAGATATCTGGCAACCGGATGCTAATAAAGCAGTGAATTATGCCAAAGAAGGACAACTGATGATCTTAAGCTTTATGGGAACAGTCACAAAAAACCAAACTCAAGAAGAATTTATCAAAGACTTTGCCCATACTGCAAAATTGGCCAAAGATACCAAAAGCAAGGTACTCGAAGCAAATCTTTCCTGTCCCAATATTGGTAATGAGGGGCTTGTTTGTTACAACCTTGATGTTTCAGAAAAAGTTTGCAGAGCAATTCGAAAAACAATTGGAAATACACCGCTAATACTAAAAGTAGGACACTATAAAAATGACAAAGATATAGAAAGATTAGCCGAAATTACCAATACCTATGCTCATGCTATCTCGGCCATCAACACACTTCAGGTCGAGGTTGTTGATAAAAAAGGCAAACCTGCGCTTCCCGGTAAAAATAGACTTAGGAGCGGTGTGGGTGGGGCTGGAATTAAATGGGCGGGGTTGGAAATGACCCAAAAACTTAATGCCATTCGTAAGAAAAAAGGGTATACATACGAAATTGTCGGAGTTGGCGGAGTCATGAACCCAAATGATTATTTCGAGTATCGAAATGCCGGCGCAGATTTAGTACAATCAGCCACAGCTGCTTTATGGAATCCCTACATTGCATACGAAATTTGGAAGAAAGAAAATAATGTATGACAAGATTTGATCAAAAATTAGAAACTGCAACAAAAAAAAACAACTCCCTTCTCTGCGTGGGACTGGATACCGATCTTGAAAAACTTCCCCAACATTTAAAAGCCGAAAAAGAACCTATCTTTGAATTTAATAAAGCAATTATTGATAAGACTGCTGATCTTGTCTGCGCGTACAAAATAAATATTGCATTTTACGAGGCCTATGGAATTGACGCTTTATCCCAACTCAAAAAAACGTTTCAATACATTCATAATCAGTATCCAGATGTTCCCGTAATTCTTGATGCCAAACGAGCAGATGTGCCAAATTCTGCCAGGATGTACGCAAAAGCTATGTTTGAATATTGGGACGTGGATGCTGCAACTGTTTTTCCATTCCTCGGAAGAGATTCTGTTGAGCCATTTTTTGAGTATAAAGATAAATCCCCAATCCTCATTATAAAAACGTCAAACACTGATGCATCAACTTTTCAAAACTCAAATACTGCAGAAGAAATAAAAAAATGGATGCTTCCAAATATTGCACTATTTGTTGGCGCGACAGATCCAGAAGAGCTCGCAAATGTCAGAAAACTATTTCCGGAGAGCCCAATTTTAACTGCAGGAATTGGAGCGCAAGGAGCTTCTATAGAACAAGCAATAAAGGCAGGGATTGATAAAGATGGCAATAATCTTATCTGCAATAGTTCAAGAGAAATAATCTATGCCGGAAGCGGCACAGATTTTGCCCAAAAAGCCCGCGAAAAAGCAATAGAATTAAGAAATATAATAAATACATACCGATGAACACTATTCTTGATATCTTAAAAGAAACAGGAGCGATTATCACCAACGACCACTTTGTCTATACCTCTGGCAAGCACGGCTCTGTGTATATCAATAAAGACGCACTCTATCCACATACAGAAAAAGCGTCAAAAGTTGGAGAACTTTTTGCCGAAAAAGTAAAAGATAAAGATATTGATGTTGTTGTTGGACCGGCTCTTGGCGGCATTATTTTATCGCAATGGACAGCATATCATCTGTCAAGAATGAAAGGGAAGGAAGTGCTTGGGGTCTACACAGAAAAAGATAAAGATAGCAACCAGGTATTTGGTCGACGTGGATATGACAAATTAATACCCGGAAAAAATGTTCTAATTGTCGAAGATCTTACTACCACTGGAGGATCAGTAAAAAAAGTCGTAAACACGGTAAAAGCAACTGGTGGCAATATTGTTGCAGTCGGGGTTATGATTAATCGAAATCCAAAAGATGTCAACGAGGTATTTATGAAAACACCGTTTTTTTCACTGGGTGAATTCGAAGCTCAAGCATTTGATGAAAATGAGTGTCCACTGTGCAGAGAAGGAAAACCAATAAATAGCAAAATTGGTCACGGAAAGAAGTTTTTGGAAAGATTGAGCCCACGGTCAGACTTGAACTGACAACCTGCGGTTTACGATACCGCTGCTCTGCCATTGAGCCACGTGGGCACGGTTTTAATTTTATATGACTCGTTCGCGATTATCAAGAAGGCTTGAGCGCCAAACTAAAAAATCGATAATTTTAAGCGTTTTGGGGATTGTGCTTACCTTGGTACTTCTGGCAAAATTTGGTATACCATTTTTAGCTAATGTTTCATATCTTCTTTTGGGTGGAAAAGATACCCCAGAAATAAAAATAAAAAATATGTTTGTTTCTCCTCCGGTTTTTGATGCACTTCCCTCTGCCACCAATAGCGCTAACTTAAAAGTATCTGGCAATGCTTCCGAAAAGCAAATAATTACCTTGTACATAAATGGGGAAGTAGTAGATAAAACAGATACAAACGATCGTGGTTTATTTGAGTTTGATGATATTAAACTTTCAGAAGGCGAAAACCTTATCCAAGCCAAAGCAAAAAATAACGATAAGGATAAGCAAGAAAGCGATTTTTCTTCCTCGTATACTGTTATTTTCAAAAAAAATGCGCCATCTCTTTCTATCGACTCGCCAAGCCCCAATCAGTCTTTTTCAAAAGACGACAAATTTGCCACAGTAAGAGGAAAAACAGATCCGGGAGTTAGGATTACAGTTAACGACTTCTGGGCGATAGTTGATAGCGAAGGTTCATTTTCTTATAATCTTCCCCTTAAAGGTGGCGAAAATAAAATTAAGGTTGTGGCAATAGACGAAGCAGAAAATAAAACTGAAAAAGAGGTCACTGTTACGTCTTCTCAGTAATCCCCAAAAGAATCCATACCCACGCCATAATAAATGGATAAAACAAACTATTAATAAAAAGAGCATTCACAAAAAGGCCAACAAGAGAAGAAGTTATGACAATGTTTCTTAGATTTCGAACAATTGAATACCATAAATACACATACGCGCTAAACCCAATTATTCCCGTTGTCGCCAGCACAAACAAAAAACTATTGTCTGTCCCTGCTCCTGCATGATCTTCATATTTACTTTTTGATGTAAATCCATACCGTAGTTTTGCATACCGATAGTTATTAAATCCAACGCCAAAAATAGGGTTATCCAAAAAAATTGTTATCGCGCGATTGACTGATTCTATTCGCGCCAGATTCGAAGTGGTGCGAAATAAATTTGTCCCTTCTGATTGGTTGAAACGCGAAACAAGACCTAAAAAAATAATTGAAAGAACAGCAATACCAAACAACAACCTAGCTTTTTTAATTTGCATTAAAAATACACCCATTGAAACAAAAAACATAATAAAAGCGCCTCGGGAAAATGTTAATAAAATTGCGCAAAATGTTAAGACAAAAAGTCCACCATAGATTTGTATGCTTCTATACTGTTTTTCTTTGTAAGAATTCCAAAAAAGGCCAGATAAAAATAATAAATACAACACAAAAAATGTGCCGGCAAAATTTGGATCTAAAAAAGTTGAAAACATTCTATACAAATGCTCATCCCATCCTAAGTAGTAGAGATTTCGAAGATTTGGGTATAAAAAATATTGCACATACCCAAGTACAACTACCATTGCACCGATTACAACTAAAAGTTCTCTGATTTTACTTTTAAATTTAATATCAAAATCAGCAACAACAAAATAAAGTCCTGCATACACAATCCATCGCAAAAAATACAGAGATGAAATAATAATTTCGCTCCCTTGATAATTTTTCATGTTTAAAAAAAGAGAGACAAAAAGTGCTCCAGTAAAAAAAAGAATAGGATTAACGAGTTTTTTTTGAAATCGTTTCTTTTTCTCTTTATCTAGTAACCATGCAACAAGCACAAGACCAATTGCCACATCAAGTACTCGCACTGCAATATTATTTCCTAAATCAAAACGCGCAATCTCACCAAACGGAAATAGAAAAAGAAGAAAGAGAAAGAATATCTTAATTATTTTTTCTGCCATAATAGCCATAATTTTCCGCGGACTAAAAAAGAATGAAAACTCATCAGCACTGCCACTACCAGGCCTGGTATACCATCTAAAAATCCCTGCTTGATAAAATAATTGACAAAAAACTTTGCCTTTGGATATAAAATTATAGACAAAGTATTAACTCTTTTTTTATTTCCAAAAAGTTCTTTAGCTCTAATAGTGGTGTAGTAATTTATTTCTTTCAAAAATTCACTCACAGTTTGATGTGGGTAATGATAAAGAGGATTTTTCAATTTGCCTATTTGTCCTTTTATATCCCAAACTTCATGCACTGCATCTTTCCATATTCCTGCATTTTTTCTGGCAAGTCTCACTAATCTAACATTTCCATTTTCTCCATGCAATAATTGTTTTCCCCACATCGTATCAATTCTTCGCAGCGAAAATGCGCTATGGCTATCTGTCGCAAGGCTATGAAGTATATTTCCAATCTCATATGTTAACGATTCGGAAACCCGCTCATCTGCATCAACAAAAAATACCCATTCCCCTTTTGCCTTTTCCAAACCAAAATTTCTCTGCACTGAAAAATTATTTTCCAAAGGACGAGTATATACTTTTGCACCTAATTTCTCTGCAATGGCAACTGTTTTATCTTCTGATTGATCGTCAATAACAACAACTTCATTACACCACTTAAGCCCCCTGATGCATTCCTCGATATTCTTTTCTTCGTTTTTTGTCAGTATTACCGCACTTATCATTTCTCCTATTGTACCATGTACAAATCTTGTATGAATCCTCCATGCGCGAATTCCCATGCGGTGGCATCCCGATAATTGTTCACCCCTAATCAGAGTATGTTATAATTATAGTATGTCTATCGGCGATTTTGTAAAGAAAAGAAAATATTTGTTTTGGTCAACAAAGAATTATGATAGCCTCTCAAACGAAGCGGTAGTTGAGACAATTTTGAATTATGGCGACATGAACGATGTACGAGAATTGATTTCCTTCTTAGGCATCCAAGAAGTCGCAAAGATTTTCCATGATCAAACAAACCGTCCAAGAATCAACTATCGTCCTGAAGTAAAAAATTATTTTCAGTTATATTTCCAGAAATATGCATAGGGAAATTCTGACAGAGGCTCAATTAAAGCTCCTTTCACCTGCAAAATACCTCAACAATATACGCCCAAAAACTGCCATAATATTTTTGGAAATAGAGAAATCTACTGCGGCGAAAAATTTGTTTTATCCCACTTTTGTTTTTTGCGCTCATTCCCCATAAATGGACTACTTTTGCATGTGGCAACAAAACAATTCGAAAGCCTTTCTTTTTTACCTTCATTGCAATATCGTTTTCCTCAAAAAACAAAAAGAATCTCTCATCGAATCCTCCAATTTCTTCAAAGAGTTTCTTTCGAATGAGAAATGCTGTTCCAGGCATTACATCAACTTCTTTTGGCTGTTTTTTATCCCAATCTAAATACCAATATTTTCTGGCAACCATGTTGTTTGGGAAAAGTTTATTAATAAATGACAAGCACGAAATTGCCCGAAATGGAGTCAGTGTTGCACTTCCCTGCAGGGGATACGGTCTATTTTTTGAGTCCAAAAATAAAGGTGAAACAATACCAATATTTTTTTCTTTTTTTATAAAATTAATAAGTTCATCAATTGTGTCTCTCTCAACAAGAGTATCTGGATTTAAAAAAAATAGAAACTTACCCTTTGCAGCTTTTGCTCCTTTATTATTTGCCGCGCCAAATCCAATATTTTTTCCAACATCAATATATTGAACTTGTGGAAATTTCTGTTTCAGATCCTTTTTAATAGTTGGCTCTTCATCATTATCAACAACAATTATTTCATGTGAAATTTTTGTTTTTGATTTCTCGATTGAAAAAAGACAATCAACAAGTTCTTGTCTTACTTTGTAATATACAATAATAATTGAAACTAACGGCTGCTCCATTGCTTAACAATAATAAGAAATCTCTCTATGCTTTTTTTCCATGTCCAATTTTTCAAAACATGCGCACGGGCATTATTCCCTATTGCTTCTCTTAACTCTTTATCCTCAAAAAGTTTTTTCAAAACTCTATAAAGACGATGCGGATTTCTATGAATTAAATATCCAGTCTCGCCATCAACAACCGATTCCTTAAAACCACCTTCTCTTATTGCAACAACAGGAACCCCGCAACTCATAGCTTCAATTGCCGTTAATCCAAATGGTTCGTTTCTGCTTAAACATACGACAAGTTTTGTTTTATTATATTCTTCTACAAGTTGCTGATCATCTATTCCTATCCCATTTGCACCACGCTCTATTATTTTTACCTTCGGTTTCCTTCTAAAAAAAGAAAGCGCTTGTTCTAAAAGATCGTATCCTTCAATTGGCAGCTTTTGTCCCAAAAAAAGTATGTCATAAACTTTTTCTTCCTCAAGCGGTTTAAACAAATCAACATCAACACCTAAATAACAAACTTTTGAGCTTCTTCCATATGCCCTTTTTATCCATTCATTTGCAAACCGTGAATTTGCCAATATCATATTGGCATATATTATATTCTTCTTATCTATCTCTTGCCTTAATTTTCGAATGCCCCGCTCGTAGATTCTTTTGGGCAGAGAGGTTTTGGGAAGAGTTCGCAAAAAATTATCATAGACAATCCGAAGAGGTTCTTGGCAAAAGTATATCTTTGGCGTTTTAACAAAGCGCAAAAGAAATGGTGCTTGGGTAAACTGTGATGGGTGCACAAAAACAAAATCATATCCACCCTTATCAATTTGTACTGCAATCTTTTTATGAAGCTTCGCAAGTCTAAAAAGTTCGACAGTATCCTTGTATAGTCGTTTCCTCCATGCTTTACCAGACCATTCGGAAGAAGTAAATGGAAAGAAAAATATCTGCTGGAAAAACGAAACATCAACATCCTCTTCCTTGTCAACATAAAAAAGATCAACGGTGTAATGTTTTGCTAATCGTTTTCCAAATTCATTAACCACCCTTCGTGCGCCGCCAAATGGCAATTCGTGGAAAAATGCAATCTTCATTGTCTAAATACTTTTTGCACAAAATAGCAATATAAAAAAGAGGCTGCAATGCTTCCAAAAAGCGCCGAAAATGCCGCTCCTAAAAGACCAAATTGCATAACAAGCGGAATAATTGTTATTGCCAATACTAAAATGCTGACAAAGGTTGCAATAGTAACATATTCCTGTTTTCCTATACTTAAAAAAAGCGTTGCCGAAAAACCAGAAATTGCCCTAACAACCCCAAAAATCGCCAAAACTCGAAGCGCTGGTGCTACCCCTAACCATTGTTCTCCAAAAACAAATCGCACTACATCTTCCGGAAAAATAAAAAGAATAATTCCCAAAGGAAGCGTGCAAAAAGTAATAACAAGAATTGTTTTTATAAATGCCATTCTTAGCCTTTCTTTTTCTTCTGCTATTTTTACATACACTGGAAATGTTACACGCGAGACAACATCGGCAACTTCGCTTACTGGCAATATCGCCAGCGAATACCCAAGTTGATACAACCCAAGCGAGCTTGACCCAAGCAGTTTTCCCACCACAATATTATCTCCGTTTTGAAAAAGATAATGAAATATGCCAGACAACGTCACCCATTTCCCTCTGTGCAATATTTTTGTAAGATACGCTGTTTCAAAACGAAAGTGGGGGAGCGGCTTAACAATTACAAACGACAAGACTACTTCAAACATAACACCGGCAATAAGACCAAAAACAATACTCGCTGGGTTTTTGGTAAGATATGCAAAAATCATTGCCATCACTGCATCAAGGGTAAAAACAGAAAATTTATACCAAAATTCTTTTTGAAATTGCAATTCTTTCTGAAACTTCACTACAGATGGGTTAATAAACCCCCGCAAGAGCGGCACAACACTAATAAGCTGCAAAAGAGGCAAAGATTCTGGTGTTTGAAAAAACGCTGCTACAAATGGTGAAACCAAAAGAATAAAAGCAGAAATTAGAATTCCTCTAATAATCGATGCCGCAAAGGCTGCTGGAATATACCTATCTATTGTTTCTTTTTCCTGAATTAAAACAACATTAACACCTGTTTCTGTAAGAATTTCAAGAAACGATAATACTAAAGCAGCTATGCCATAAGCACCAAATTGGGCAGGAGTTAAAATACGGGCAAGCACCGCTATTTTTCCAAATGACACAATTCGTGTTGCGGCACGAAGAAGTCCAATCCACGAAATTCCTTTTATCGCTTGTTTTGTATACCCCATATTGTCCCTAATAAAACCGCCATATCAGACACTATCTGTAGTATAGGCAAAATAAAAATTGCTTGCCACTTTTTGGCATAGCGATAATTTTTCCATATTGACCAGACCGTATACAAAATAACTACTACGTAGAAAGCATTAATATAACTTAACAATAATAGAACACCAAGAAAATAACGAAGAAAGATTAAAAAAACTTTTGGCCGCAAGATTCCTGCTTGCGCATCACCATAGGCAAAACGAAAAAACATAGCGAATGCCTCTTTGAGGTTTTTTCGAGGCATCCAATAGAGAATTGCATCTTTGGCAAAGACAATTTTTGCGCTAATTTCTTTAAGTCTCTTTGCAAATACAAAGTCTTCATTTGAGGAATATTTTTCTGGAAAACCTCCTGCTTTTTCCCATATCTTTTTTGTAAATGCCATAGAACGGCTTGCCGGAAGAAAATTTTGTGGATCAACTTTATCCGGCATAACCAAAACATACGGTACAAGACACTTTTGAAATATTGTTCTTGGCATGCCTTTGTAGTATCCTGCAACAACATCGACATCTTTATTTTTAAACGGCTCGGTAATATTTTTCACCCAATCCTTATCCAACACACACCCCGCATCCGAAGATACAATAACATCCCCACTCGCCTGCCTTATCGCCTCATTCCTCCCCACCGCCCTGTTTCCTTTTTTCGTAATAGTTTTCCACCTCGGATGGTGGCGAAGCAGCGACTTCGACTCCTCCGAGGTGAACGTCTTTGTGAAATTTGAAATTATAGATGCCGTAGCGTCTGTACTTCCTCCATCTACAATAATTACCTCATCCGGCATCCTCGACTGCCGTATGATAGATTCCAACAGCGCCTCAACTGTCGCTTCCTCATTAAAAACAGTTGTAATAAACGAAATCTTCATATCCTCCAAAGTTTTAGATACATTTCCATCACCTTTTCCCAGGTCTGCTCTTTTGCCCACGCGTACGCCTGCTCGACCCTCGTCTGTGTTTTTCCTAAATTTTCGACTTCATCTGCAATTTTATCTGCCGAGTCAACAATAGAAATAAATTTACTAAATGGAATCATAGTAAGATAATCCTTTTTAAGCGGGTTGGTGTATACAGCTATAACTGGCTTTCTAGCAGCCATAGCTGACAGTATAGAAAGATACGACGACGCAAACACCACATCCGCACCTGCAATTTTTTCTTCAATATTTTTCGGATACCTATATACTTTTCCATACTTTTCTATTTGTCTTTGCAGCAAGCCTTCCCCATACGCTTCAAATCTGAAATCAATTTTTTGTTTTTTTAGAAAATCCAATGTTTCTAAATATTGAAAAACTCCAATATCTTTCTCAAACCTCCCAATTAACATGATCTTTAGCACCTCGGAGGTGGCCGGATGGACTCCTCCGAGGTGAACGTCTACGCCTCCATACGTTACGTAGGTCGGCATCGTACCATACCATTTTTGTATATAGTCTCCTACACAAATATTGCCCCACGATAACTTCTCACTTAATTTACGCCAGAAAATGGCTTTTTTTGCAGGGGGAAACCTAGTTTCGTAGCCGTGAAATGTGGTATAGACAGGTTTGCTAAGATACAAAAACCGAAACGGTAGATACCAGAAAAACACGTCATGGGCATGCACAATATCAGCATTTTTTATAAGCTCTCTATGCTGCCACAACCACTTCCAAATCCGAAATTTTTTAAACCAGTCCCCCCCTCCAAAATCATGTCGCACAATGTGTATGCCAAAAATATTTCCCGAATTTCCAGCGCTCTCTGTTACAACCGTTACCTTGTGCCCTTTTTTAGCTAACCTCTTCCCCACCTCCAAAACATGCCTCTCCACCCCACCCCCATGCGGCCAAAAAAGCCGGGAGAAGAAAAGAATAGTCATGGTTTTCCAACTACAACAAATACCTGTGACTCACCAAATAACCTCAGTGAAATTTCATCAAGAAAAGTCACTATATCAGAAATAAAGAATTTAATAAATCGGACAAACTTCCCAGCAATCGGATTTAGAAATAAGAAATTCCTTAATACTCCTTCTGTTTTTCTTGTTTCTAATATATGGAATCCTGTTTTCCTACACATTCCTACCAAATCTTCCAGATCATAACGTCTTAAATGGCCAACTCTTTGATCAAAATTTCTTGCTAAACCTAGTCTATAAAGTGGGGCATTTTTTGAAGGAGTTGAAATAATAGCAACTCCTTTTGGTTTTAAAAGTGAGTATATTTTTCTTAAAGCTAATTCATCATTTTCGAGATGCTCAATTACTTCGCTACACAAAATATAATCAAATTTTTCATCGGGTATACTATTCGGAAAATCCATTCTTTCAAAAGAAGCATTTTTAATATGTAAAGATTTAGCACTTTGCTTACAGGAGGTAATAGCATTTTGAGAAATATCTATTCCAAAAACATTATTATTTCTATTTGCTAAATATAGACATATTGTTCCAACGCCACAACCAATATCTAAAATTTTCTTTTTTTCTATAAAATATTTGTTTAATACAGAAAGAATAATTCTATAAGTGAAATTAGTTTCCTTTATTATTCTTTTTTGTAAAAGAGCCCTTTTATGAAATACCTCGTGGGTTTTCCTTCTATTTTGTGCACTCACAAACTCATTCTAGCATTATCAAATGATATTGACAAACTAATAATTATCAATCATGCTATTTAAGTGAAGAAACTGATTGCCATCAGGTTTCTTTTTCTATATATTCTTTTACTAGGTTTAATTAGCCTAATTCTACCTACTAAAATATCCGCTTCTCATAAGACATATCAGGAAAACTTCGAGGCAGGAAATTTAAATAATTGGACCGTGAAAAGAAATTCGCAATATACAAATACCTCTCAACCTTGTTTATACGGAAATATTCCTACGTCCTGGAATGTAGAAAATGGAAAAGCAGGAATTAAAATAAATGGCCCTAGCTGTACAACTGAGATAATACCAAATAATTTTAATCTTTCTGGGTTTACTGGATATTCTTATAGTTTTGACATGGAATATAAGAATACCGCTTTAGCCAATAGAAATATCTTATTTAAGTATTTAGATTCCTCAAATTGGTATGACTTTATGACTTACGGATCAACTATATATTTTCAGAAAGTTGTAGGAAGTTACTACAGAGTAGAAAATAAATCTTATCCTTTCCAAGATAATCAAAATTATCATTTTAAAATTGATTTTTATAACAACATAATTAAATTATTTATTAACGATGTTCTAATTTGGGAGCTGCAGGATTTCGCCCCATACTTTAATGGGGGCTCAATTGGGCTTCAGGCTAGCGTTGGAGCTGACCCAGATTCTGAAGTCTGGTTTGACAATATTGTTGTTACCAATATTGATTCTTCGCTTGATGTGCCGTTGATTATGCAAACAGATGAACCTTGGCAATCGCAGGAATATGATACTGCCAGCACTTGGTCTGCGCCGGAGCCAGCGACCATTAATAGATGGGGATGTGCTATCACATCGGCAGCCATGGTTTTGCAATACCACGGCATCAAAAAACTTCCCGATGACACAACGCTTGATCCTGGAACACTCAATATTTGGCTCAACAATCAAGATGACGGCTACATCGGAAAAGGTTTGGTAAACTGGCTGGCAATAAGCAGACTTTCAAAACTAGCCAAAACAATAAATAACATTACCACATTCGATGCCCTAGAGTACAAAAGAGCAGGAAGTGACAGCGCACAATTAACAACCGATCTTGATGCTTCACAACCAGATATTTTAGAGGTGCCTGGTCATTTTATTGTCGCAAGAGGAATAGCAAATACAACATTCTATATTAACGATCCGTATTACGACGACAGAGTAGCGCTTGACTCCTATGACAATAAATTTCTTTCTCTTAGAAGACTCATTCCATCAAACACTAATCTTTCCTATCTTCTAATTACTGCCGACCCAGATGTAGACGTATCTATTACCAACAACTCCGGGCAAAACATCCCGGACACAAGCTACTACATCGAACAAGGCATCAAAGATCCGGTCAGCGGCAAAACATCAGGTGATACAAAAATCTTAATGATTCCAAAACCGGCAGATGATACTTATAAACTCTCTGTTGCCACAACAAGCGCAACAGCAAAAGACTTCTCCTTAAAACTTTATCGGTACAAACAAGATGGAGCTGTTGCTATTGCACCGCTTTCCGGCTATACACGAAGCGACGAGTCAGCTACCTTTTCTTTTGAGTATAAACAAAATCCCTTATCCACACCTCCTGCTCCCATCGATACCACTCCTCCCCAAATTAAAAGCACTAAGACACTTGATACAAATAATAACGGCAAAATTGATACGATCGAAGTAACATTTGCCAGAGATGTAAACGGTTCGACAGTGAACTCAACCGGCACGGATTTTACTGTTGAGGGATATATAATAACAAAAGCCAAAGAGAAAGACCCAGGAATTGTACAAATAACTCTTGCTGAAAAAAGCACCAACGATACAGGAACAACACCACCTGTGACGCTCAAAAATAACAGTATAAAAGATATTACATCCGATACCTATAATCACCAACAAATAGCAATGCCAACAGACGGAGCTCCTCCCACCAAACCAATTGCCGATATTCCAGGCGATAAATATCTAACTCCACAAAAAGTAACACTCGTGAGCCTTGATGAGCCAGGTACACCGACAATTTTTTACACCCTTGATGGGTCGAACCCTGCAACATCGAGTGCTAAACTTACCTACACCAAGCCAATCACAATTGACGGCAGCAGTGTAACACTTAAAGCAATCGCCCAAGATGAGGCCGGAAATAAAAGCGAGGTAATAACAGAAGATTATGAAATTGCGCCAAAAATTGACGATACATCAATTACTGTTGCGCAAAGTTATACCACTTCCTTTACAGTAACCTGGACAACCAACCGGCCATCGTATAGCCGCGTTGTCTTTGGCACGCAGTCAAAAAAAGTCAAAGGCTCTGGAAGTAAATATGGTTATAATGATACAACAGACGAAAAACCAACGAAAACAAAAAATCATTCTGTAACAATCACCGATTTACTGCCTGGAAAAACATATTACTACCGCCTTATTTCCCGAGGCTCACCCGAACAGGTAACAGACGAACAAAGCATTACCTTGCCAGCCGACCCCACCCCAACGCCAACACCGACACTAACGCCTTCAAGTTCGAGCTCTTCATCCTCATCATCGAGCAGTTCGTCCAGCAGCAGTTCTTCCTCCTCTGAATCAACAAGCTGCAATGATGAAAAACCAAAAAGCGCGCCAATTCTGCTTTTTGCTTTTGCCGGAATCAATACTGTAGCGTTAAGTTGGAAAGAAGCAGAAAATCCGGTTTCATACTACCTTATTGCTTACAGCACGAAAGCAGGAAAATTACAGTATGGAAATCCCAATATTGGTGGCAAAGGCACGACAAGCTTTGTGGTGGAGAATTTGTCTGGCGGGCAAACGTACTATTTTAAGGTTCGCGCCGGCAACGGCTGCACGCCAGGAGATTACTCAAACGAAATCGCAGCCACTCCAATTGGTTTTTCCGAAGAAGGGCAGGCAACAGGATTTATAAAAGATGTTCTGGGAAGTAAAACTGTTGAACCGACTTACCAAAAAGAACCAATTATCAAAACTCAAGAAATTAACACAGCAGAAATACAAATAGAAAAAAAAGGTTTACAATGAAAGATTTGTTATTAACCATCTTCGTTGGTGCTATCACTGCTTTTGCAGTGTTAGATATATTAAGACCAACTTTCGAGTCTAGCTTGAGTGCCTTCGCCAAAATCGGCCTTTTCTTCTTTCATAAATCCTACAACATCTTGCAAAAGAGCAGAGTTGGGGTAGTTTTCAAGCAAAACTTCCTCCAAGGCCAAAACTACTGTCCTTTCCATACCGCTCTGTTCTGGTTCATTCATCAGTTTTTCTGTGTATATTCCAAAACCCTCAATAAGCACTGCTGAAGCAAGCTTGTTAGGATCATCTGTGATTTGTTGGACAAAAGGCCACTCTCCGGAAGATATTTTTTGATTTGTTAGCGAAAGTGCATTTGCTATTCTATCTGTTTCTCCGTATTCACCTGCTTCGCGTAAACCTTCACATTTTTCAATACTTTCAATAAGCGTCTTAGGTGCTTCTCTGCTGCCAACCATACTTTTTAATTTTGACACATTTTTATAAATCATCGGATCGATGATATCCTCCCCCTCAATCAAAGAACCAAGACGCTGGCAGACATTCTCAAATTCACCAACCCGCATGGCAAATCCTTCTTCTCGCACCGAAAAAAAACGAAGCGCCCTTCGAATATTTTCATTTCCCCGCAAATGCATGGTGGCCTCGTATCGAAGTTTTCGAGCCACACCCTCAACTTCGTAATTTGCCATAAAAACTTTGGATTATGTAAACGCCCTTTCTGGATCAAACCGCTTATCTTTTAGTAAATACTCTTGGGCAACATGTGTTGCCTGTTGACGGGTAAAAACGTGTGTGTTACCTATTGGGTTTGTGCTTAATCTGTACATATCCATAGGATTGGAGGGATTATCCATAAATGCATTAAAAAACTCTACTCCTTTCAGATGGACTCGTCTAGCACCCCTCTCTTCTCTTCTATACTCACCATCCTCTGCCCATAAAATTATTCTAGCAATCGCATCATCCTCATCAAAAATGGCTTTTCCCTGTAATTTCGTATGTGTTCGTAATGCCTCAAAAAGATATGGTGCAAACATCCACCAAGCTTGCACATCATAACATTCCCAATCTCCATTAATAACAAAACGAATTCGGCTCGTAACACGTTCGTACCTTGCTTTTTCGGCTTGATCTGCCAATTTATTATATACCTCTTTACCTTTACGAAGAAACAGCTCTCCAAACGTTCTTTGAACAGGCGATGCAGTAGGTTGTAACAGGTAAATTATCCCCCGAGCATCCCATGTTAGTTGATCCTCGTATGAAGCGATGCCCTCCCACAGATTTTCGGGTATGTGAAACCCAATCAGTAAACCAGCTAATTGAATTTGTGTAGTATAACCTCTAGGTATAGGTTGCGCACCTGCCCTATCTAGAAATACATCTCGAAAGGTAAGTATTCCAGGTTGTCTTAAGTGATCTTCATGTTCTCCCATAAAATTAAGGCCCCGGTAACTCTACATCAGACCAAGAAGCTGAACGCGCACTTGGAACATATACATCCAACGCCTCTTTTTGTAATCTCTTTAATCTATAATGCCCACTTCCCAAATCATCCAAAAAGGTAATGACATCCCCTCTTAGTGCATGGACAAACTCCTGATCACAGACTAACGAAAAATTAGAAAACATGTCTACAAATGACAACATTTCCAAATGCTCTCCTGCATTAAGACGAAATCCAAGTGACTGTGTCATTATTGTCCTCTCATCCAGATACGCAACGCGCATACCCTGAATCCATACCTCTTCTTGAAATCGAGTTAAAACTAAAACAGCATCAGGAAGCTTATATCGAGAAGCAACATTTCTCACCATATTACCCATTCTCTGATCTATTTCTGCATAATAACGTTCTCGTTCGGGATTTTGCATAATAGGAAAAAGTATATCATTTTTTGAAAAGAAAATCAAACTATAGGTCCTTGCGTTTCTATCAGTTTATGATAAACTCCTTGTGGGGAGCTTGAATCCCGACTTAATCGGGAAGGCTGAGAGGTTCGCTAAAAGGCGACGACCCATTGAACCTGTTCGGGTAATACCGGCGTAGGAAATGAAAAAACTACCTATAAAATACATTTTTGCAACACTTATTGTTCTTCTTGGCTTGGTAGGATTATTTTTGTTACAAAATAAAAAACCTGCAAAACCAGAAGCAGAAGCACCAAAGCTAACAACGGTAACACTTGCCCCAGACTATACGCCAAACACCAATCATACAGGTATCTATGTGGCGCAAAAAAAAGGGTACTACAAAAACGAAGGAATTGAAGTAAAAATTTTGCCATATTCCGGAAATGTCTCTCCAGAAGTACTGGTGTCCACAAAAAAAGCAGATATTGGTATTTCCTACACAGAAGGCGTTGTATCTTCAGTTGCAGCAGGAAATAAAGTTGTTTCGATTGCGGCAATTATTGCTCACAATACATCTTCTCTTGTGGCACTTGAAAATTATGGTATAAAAACTCCCAAAGATTTAGATGGAAAAATATATGGCGGATTTGGCGCTCCGTTTGAAAACGCGGTCATTTCGGAGATGATTAAGAAAAACGGCGGAAAAGGGGATTTTAAAACAGTACTTTTGGATATAGACGGTATTAAAGCGCTGGAAACCAAAAAAATTGATTTCGCCTGGATTTTTGACGGCTGGACCGGTGTGCAAGCAAAGCGGCAGGGAGTAAAACTTGTCTCACTCTCTCTTGTGCAATACGGCATTCCCGACTACTACACACCGGTCTTTATCTCTGGGCCTACACAGATAAAAGAAAAGTCTGAAGTTTTAAGAAGGTTCATCAAAGCGACTGCCAAAGGATATAACTTTGCTATAAAAAACCCCGAAGAATCGGCCAAAATTCTTATTGACAGCGTGCAAAAGGGCACATTTGACGACCCCGCGTTTGTCATTGACAGTCAAAAATACTTAAGTCCTCGTTACAGCGACCCTGGCAAACCCTGGGGTGTGCAAGACGAAAAAGCATGGACCGATTTTCCAAAATTCATTCTGTCTACCGGTCAAATTAAAGATGCATCAGGTTCGGCAGTGACAACGCTTGATTACAAAAGTTTGTATACAAACCAATTTATTCAATAATGTAATACCTCATGGGCCACCCAAAACTTGTTATCCAAAACCTGTCAAAAACGTTTGACAAAAAGGCAGTTTTTTCTTCTCTGTCCCTATATATTAATCAAGGAGAATTTGTCAGCATTATCGGACCAAGTGGTTGCGGAAAAACAACAATACTTAATATTATTGCGGGTTTAGAAAAAGAAACTGCAGGAACAGTACACATTGATAAAATCCCAGGCTACATGCTGCAAAAACCCTTACTCTTGCCCTGGAAAACAACGCTGGAAAACGTCATGCTAGGGCTCACTTTGCGACAAGTTTCAGAAAAAAAGGCACGCCAACTTGCATATGATATGCTTAAAAAATTCAAGCTGTCTGAGTATGCCAACTATTACCCCCATACACTATCGGGTGGCATGGCGCAACGGGTGGCACTTTTACGAACTGTCCTGTTTAATAATCAATTTCTCCTTATGGATGAACCATTTGGGGCGCTTGATGCGCTAACTCGCCTTTCCATGCAAATGTGGCTTCTTAACTTATGGCAAACATATAAATCGAGTGTGTTATTTGTCACGCATGATATTTGGGAAGCAATTCTTCTTTCTGACAGAATCTATGTGTTAAGTAGTAGCCCTGCGACTATTATAAAAGAAGTAAATATTGATCTATCCAGACCGCGAAAACGCGAGTTTCTAAAAGATAAAAAAGTAATTGCCATTGAAGAATCTTTAGAACGCTTACTACTGAGCATACAATGATATGAATCTAAAAACTATTAGTACCATTGGTCCTGCCTTTGTCCTTTTTATCGCCCTACTTTTACTATGGGAATTATTTGTTTCTGCGACACATGTCAGTAATCAAATTCTTCCTTCCCCTTCTAATATCCTGCAGGCGTTTTTACGAAACTGGCAAATTTTTCTTCCTCACATACAGCAAACAATACTAGAAACTATTATTGGCATTGTTGTGGCAATTGTTATTGGCATTGGCACCGCAGTGTTACTCGATACATCCATTTTTATCCGACGTACACTGTACCCACTTTTGGTAACCTCACAAACCATCCCCATTATCGCCCTAGCGCCACTGCTTCTTATCTGGCTTGGATTTGACATTTGGTCAAAAGTGGTTGTAGTAACGCTTTTTTGCTATTTCCCAATCGCCATTGCCATGTCTGATGGATTTTCCCGCATTGATCCAGAGCTTCTGAAGCTTTTTAGGAGTATGAGAGCGTCTTACATAGATACCATGCGATTGCTTAAATTTCCCTCCGCACTTCCTGCATTTTTTTCAGGTCTTAAAATTGCCGTAACGTACAGTATTACCGGAGCAATGGTTGGAGAATATGTTGGCGCTGAAAAGGGTTTGGGTGTTTTTATTCAGACTGCTGCCAATGCCTATGCCATTTCTCTGGTTTTTGCCACCATTTTTGTGACAACTTTTTTAAGCCTTCTGCTTTTTGCCATTGTCAGTATTGTCGAAAAACTGCTTTTACCATGGCACAGAAAATAAATACTCTTAAAAAACCGCCAATTATTTTTATACACGGAGCCGGTGGCGGCGGATGGGAATGGGCATACTGGAAAAAATATTTTGTTTTTTTTGGATACTCTGTTTACAATCCAACATTGACAGTTAACAACAAACAATTAGCCGATGTTGGTATTTTTGATTACGTCGAACAATTACAAAATTTAGTCGACAAACTATCTCAAAAACCATATATTATTGGGGCAAGCATGGGTGGATTTCTGGCGCAAAAAATTGGGGAAATTGCGCCTGTAGCTGGAATTGTACTGGTAAACAGCGTTCCCCCTTGGCCCACTAAAAAATACAAGTATGTGCCAGATGTCATAAGATGGAGCACCGAGTCCACCCTCCAAGATACGATCGCCTGTATGCCAGAGGCAGATAAAAAAACAATACTCCTTGCGCATAAGAAGTGGCGAGATGAATCGGGAAAAGTTATAAAAGAGCTGCGAAGCGGCTTGCCAATAGACAGGAAAAAAATTCAAACAAAAGTTTTGGTAATTGCTGGAGCAAATGACGTTGATATTAAACCCGAGGTAAGCAGAAAAATTGCATTGCATTATAACGCTGATTATTTTCAGTTTAGCGGGGTAAGCCATGTCGGCGCTTTACTTGGTAAACGATGGAAAAACATTGCAGCACTAGTCAAAACATGGATCGAATCATGAAAAAAGCAATTATTTTTCTTAATGGCGATCGAACAGACGTATCACGTATCAAAAATGTTATTGATGATCAAACCCTTGTCATCGGCTGTGATGGCGGTGTAAAACACGCAATTAATTTGGGCATTACTCCGCACGTTATTCTTGGTGATATGGATTCCATTTCTGCCCAACTAAAAAAAACACTTGAGAAAAAACATGTAAAGTTTATCTCCTTTCCAACAAAAAAAGATAATACCGATGCAGAACTAGCACTTTTATACGCAGTAAAACATGGCTGCAGCGATATTGTTATTACTGGTATGCTTGGAACGCGCATTGACCACATGCTCGCAACAATCCTTATGCTCTCTCAAAAGCAATTTTCCAAAACCAATATACGAATTATCGAAGGCAATCAAAATATGTATATTGTACATAAGAAAATTGAACTAACTGGCAAAAAAGGTGACACAGTATCAATTATTCCAATTATTAACTCTCATGGCCTCACAACCAAAAATCTTGCGTATAAATTATCAAACGCAACGCTTTCCTTTGGTACCACCCGCGGCATCAGCAATATGCTCATAGAAAACAAGGCAGAAATTTTTCTAAAAAAAGGTATGCTTTTAGTGGTTCACAAGCAATAAAATTTGTGGGCGCACCAAGATTTGAACTTGGGACCTTTGCAATGTGAATGCAACGCCCTGCCCGCCGTAACTGTGGCCGATGGAGGATTCGAACCTCCGACCTCTTCAATGTGAATGAAGCGCTCTAACCAACTGAGCCAATCGGCCAGTGCAGGCGGGTCTACCAACTGAGCTATGCGCCCAAACTCTTTTCTGCATCTTAGCATATTTTTTTCTGATTGACAAAGTAAACTCATATCTGCAAAAATAGATTGTATTATATGGTTATTCTTCAAAAAATCTTCTCCTACATCGTTGATGCCGCGCAAACACTCATTTTGGCGGCATCACTTTTTCTAATCACCTATATCTTCCTTGTTAGGCCTTACCAGGTTTCGGGAGGATCAATGCTCCCAAACTTCGAAGACAAAGAATATGTTTTAACCAGTGTTATTTCCCTCCGTTTTGAGAAGCTCAAAAAAGGGGATGTTGTCGTCTTTCAAGCACCCAATCAAGAAAACAGTGAATTTAAAAAAGATTTTATCAAAAGAATAATCGGGCTGCCCGGCGATACCGTATTTATTAAAGAGGAAACTGTCTTTGTAGAAGGGAAAAAAATTGATGAGAGCAAGTACCTAAAAACAGAGGTCAAAACATACGGCGGCGGATTTCTCAAAGAAGGAGAACCGGTAACTGTTCCACCAGGATCCTACCTGGTGATGGGAGACAACAGAACAGCCAGTTCTGATTCAAGAGAATGGGGATTTGTAAAAGACAGTGAAATTATCGGTAAATCTTTTTTCGTCTACTTGCCGCTTGAAAATATGAGATTGATTAAAAATCCTTTTGATTAAGAAGATAGCAATAACAGATCTTTAAGTTTTTTTAATTTTGGTGTTGTCATATCAATGTCTCCTCGAACAACCATCACAACTCTAGCCTGACTTCGCGACTGAAAAACGGTTACCGAGTCAAAGTCAAGTTTCTCTTTAATTTCATTTGCCATTTCGTCCAGCTCCGGCACCCATAGTTTATCTTTTTCGGTTCTAGCTTCTTTCTTTTGCACCTCGCCTTTTATCTGTCTGGCAATTTCCTCTGTCTGCCTAACAGTACTATTTTCTTTTAGGATCCTTTTGAACAAATCAAGCATCAGCATTGAATCACCAAGGGAAATAAGCGGTCTCACATGACCTTCGGTAATTACCCCTGCGATCAACGCGTCTTTTATTGCATCAGGCAAGGACAAAAGGCGAATGGTATTAGAAACCGTGGGCGCGCTCTTGCCAACTCGTTTTGCAACCTCGTTTGTCCCAAGACCAAACTCATCAATTAGCCTCCTGTACGCCAGCGCGCGTTCTATCGGATTTAGGTCTTCCCGCTGTACATTCTCTACAATAGACATCTCCAGCATTCCCTGGGGCGTTGTCTCTACCACCACAACCGGCACTTTTGTAAGCCCCGCAATTTTGGCCGCGCGAAGCCGTCGTTCACCCGCGATAATTTGGTATCCAGCCGGGGTTTTTGCCACTACCAATGGTTCCAAAATACCTTGTTCTCTAATCGAATCTACCAGTTCTGTCAGCGACTCCGGAGAGATTAAGCCTCGAGGCTGCAGGGGATTGGGCTGAAGAACCATTATTTCCAGCTCAAATATTCTCTCGTTATTTTCCATATGTTAAAATTACGTGCTTTGTATCTCGACAAATTTTTTCCCTTGCATTGTCTTAAAATGGACAATTCCTGGTATTGTGGCAAAAAGTGTAAAGTCCTTTCCCATAGAAACACCATTGCCTGCAAAAAACTTTGATCCCTTCTGACGAATAAGAATATTGCCACTCTTTGCTTTTTGTCCACCAAAAAGCTTAACGCCCAACCGCTTGGCTATTGAATCCCTGTTTCCTTTTACTGAACCTTGTGCTTTGGTATGCGCCATATCTCGTGAAAAGTTTAGTGTATTTTACTGATAATTTTCACGCAAGTCAAGAGGATCAAAATGGATCAATTTTTTGAGACACCGGATTCGACAATTTCTGTTATCTGAACCTTTGTGATTGAAGCTCTAAATCCCGTTGTACGGCGGTAGCGGGCTTTTGCCTTAAATTTAGAAACGTTTATCTTTTCTCTTTTTGCAAGAGCCAAAACCTTACCTTTTACTTTTACATTTTTAAGTAATGGAGTACCAACATTAACTTGGTCATCTAATCTTGTCAGAAGCACCCGATCAAAAATGACATCGCTTTTTTCGCCATCTGTAAGTCTATCGACCTCCAAAATGTCTCCCTCGTTTACCTTATACTGCTTTCCCCCGGATTCAATAACCGCGTATTTCATAGATAAAAAGATATTATAACAAACCTACTAGCGAATTTCCAGAACTTCTTGCTGTTTGATGTGAAAACTAAAGCTTGATAAAAGTCCAAGAAGAATAAAACTTGACAGAATCGAACTACCCCCGTACGAAACAAAAGGCAGGGTCACACCAACTACAGGTGTCAATCCAATATTCATACCGACATTAACAAAAAACTGGATCAGGAATAAAAAAAACGAGCCAACGCAAAACAATTTTCGAAATGTATCGTCCATAAGCCGAGAAAGGATAAAAATTCTGTAAAGCAAAAATGTAAACGATGCAAGTACTATCATACCCCCCACAAAACCAAAGCTCTCGTTGATTGTCGCAAAAATAAAATCCGTATGGCGTTCTGGCAAAAAACGAAGTACCGACTGCGTACCCTGCCCCAATCCCTTGCCAAATAGTAATCCAGAACCAACTGCGATAAGTGCCTGAATTGCATTATATGACAACCCAAGGGGATCACTGCCAGGACTTAAAAACGCAAAAATTCGCTGTCTCTGATAGTCGTGCAAAAATTGCCAGGCAATTGGTAAAAAGGGGGAAAGAAAAAAGAAAAAACCAACAAACCATCGCAGAGGAAACCCAAAAACCAACATGGTCGCAACCACCACAAAAAAATAGATAAGAGAACTTCCTAAATCGGGCTGTAAAAATACAAGCAACACAATTGGAAACAAAAGAAAAAGAGTAAAAGAAAAAAGACTAAACGAAGTATTTTTTCCGCTTGCCAAAAAAGATGAAAGAGAGATAATCAAAAACGGCTTAAAAACTTCGGAGAATTGTATGCGAAACCCCGCAATGTCGAACCAACGGACGGCTCCCCTGCTTTCAAAACCCAACACTAAAACCAACACAAGTGCGATTAATGCTACCAAATAAATTGGGACAGCATAAAGCTTAATAACCAGGTAATGCGCATGGGAAAAAACAAAAAACACAAAGAGAGAAAACACAATATATAAAAGCTGGCCAAAAAAGTACGAAGCGCTAATGGACAGCAGCGTGGCAAGACCAAATATTACCAGAATAAGCGCCGGAATAAGAAGCATCCAGTCAACCGTAAAAAACCACCCTTTGCTCATGACCGCAAAACCTTAAACGTTTCTCCTTTAGAAATAAATCCTACTAGCGCCTTCTTTTTTATCTCTGCCTCAAACGAGCTTGGCCAAGAGGGCAAAACAACATTTACTCTTTCATCTAAATTTGTACCAAGAATTTTACGCTCTTCCTGAATGGCTCGAATAATATCCCGCGCTCTTCCTGCTTCGATATCTTGATTTTTCAAAGTTGTATCACCCTCGACCTCATATTCATCGGCTTTACCCACATAGATAAGTTCATAAACATTCACTTCACTAAGAACAATCTTTAGGATGTCTTTTCTCGGTTCTTGTGGGCCTCTGTAGTTAAGTTTTCGTAAAGGAATTCGTACTTTGACATTTGTTTCTTTTCGCAAAGCATGTATCTTTGAAGCAAGCGTAATACCATTATCCATTTCATTTAGTATCTGTGAACTGTGCCTGCCCGCCGAACTGGAGGGATCTGTAAACTGTGGCCACTGCGCCAAATGCACTGACTCCTCTCCTGCGAGATTCCTATAAATCTCTTCTGTCACAAACGGTGTTATTGGCGCAAGTAGCTTACAAAGTGTTGTTAAGACACTATGACATGTGTGGTAAAATGCCTGTTTGTCTTTCCCCTCATCAGCTGTCGGACCAACTCTTTCTCTGCTTCGCCGGATGTACCACGTTGAAAGATCACCGACAAATTTTTCTGCTTTTTCTATAGCTAAAACAGTATCGTACTTCTCTAAAGCCTCTGTTATCTCTTTTATCAATTTTTGTAAAAGTGCTATAACCCACCGATCTAAAACATTTTCTGATACTTGACCCCTATTTAATCGGGGTTGATACTGATCTACATTTGCATTACCTACAAAAAAATTATAAACATTCCACAAAATAAGAAGTATTCCTCTCACTTGTTCTTTATATTTCTCTTCAGAAATTAAAATATCTTCTCCATGCATCACTGGGCTTCCCATTAAGTAAAGTCTTAGAGCATCGCCGCCGTATTTTCGCAGCATTTCTTTTGGGTCCGGATAATTGCCATAGTTCTTGCTCATTTTCCGTCCATCAGTTCCCAAGATTACCCCCTCAACAACTACATTCTTGAATGCCTCACTTTTATATAACGCCGCTCCAATGACATGCAATACATAAAACCAGGCCCGAATCTGCCCGGTATATTCGGCAATAAAATCAGGAGGAAAGAACTCCCCAAGCTTTTCTTGCTTATTAAACGGAAAATGGCGCTCGGCAAAAGATGCCGATCCTGCCTCGATCCAGCTATCTAAAACTTCGGTAGTACGCCTGGCATCCTTGCCACACCTTTTACACTTAACAATCACCTCGTCAATCTCTGGTTTATGAAGATCTGCAATTTTTTTCCCACTTGTCTTCTCAAGCTCCTCAATCGATCCAGGTACAAATCGCTCCCCACAGCTTTCGCATTCCCACACAGGCACAGGAGAACCCCAATAGCGATTTCGTGAAATATTCCAATCAGGCGCATTCTCCATGCTCTTTAAGAATCTTCCATACTTAAAGTGGGAGGGAAACCATTGCACGTTTTCATTGGTTTTTTTCATTAAAGCTTTTAGTGTTTGGACATTTACATACCATGCATTGATTGGTGCATAATAGAGCCTGGTGTGGCATCGCCAACAAAGTGGTACATTATGGGGAAGTTCTTCATCTTTATAAATTAAGCCGCGCAGTGCCAGATCTTTGTTAACAGCTTTATTTGCCTTTAGATAATACATACCACCAAAGACAGGCACATTTGATTTTATGGTTCCTTCCTCATCAAGATGCATTTCAATATGAATATTTTGCTCCTGCATTACTTTTAAATCTTCTTCCCCATATGCGGCAATCGTTACTACGCCTGTGCCTTCTTCGGCTGTTACAAAATCCGAACCAATAATTTTGAAGGCCTTTTCTCCCTTTTCGATTTTGTAGTAGTCGTAATGAGGAACAAACTTTTTTCCAACAAGTGCTTCTCCCTTAAATTCCTCAAACACGTCATATTTCCCTGTTAGAATTTTTAAAGTTGATTTAGCCAAAATATATTTCTCATTTCCTTGTTTGACTTTTACATAAGTTAATTTAGGATTAATCGCAAGTGCGGGGGTAACGATTTTATTCCACGGCGTTGTGGACCAAGCAAGGATAAAGGTATTTTTTTCATCCCTAAGAGGATACTTATAGGTAGTAGCAGCATCTGTCACTTCTTTATAGTTTTCAGCATCCATGGCTACTTCAAAGTTAGAAATTGGCGTTGCGCAGTGAGGACAATAAAGCGATACTCGAAGGCCTTTGTAGATATAGCCCTTTTCGTACATTTGCTTAAACACCCACATCACAGACTCCATGTAATCTCTATCCCACGTTTTGTAAGCGTTTTTAAAATCAACCCATCGGCCAATTCGATCTACATACCACTCCCATTCCAAAGAAACAGTATTGACGTATTTTTTACACTCCTCAATGAATCTTTTTACTCCCACCTTTTCCTCAATCTCTTTTTTGGATTTTATGTTTAGTGCTGTTTCTACTTTATTTTCAATCGGCAAACCATGACCATCCCATCCCCAGACTCGACGCACTCGATATCCCTTCATGGTCCAATACCTGCCAAAGACATCTTTGGGGATACTTGAGAGCAAAGATCCGTAATGAGGGACACCCGTCACAAAGGGAGGCCCATCCAAAAAGGTCCATGTTTTATCTTTTGGACGGGAAGAAATAGACTTTTCAAAAATTTTTTTCTCTTTCCAATACTTTGTAATTTCTTCCTCAAGCTTTGGGAAATCAACTTTGGGAGATACTGGCTTAAACATAAACTTGATTGTAGCGAAAAAAGCAGTTTACTTCAAGCATCGAAGAGCTTACAAGACTAACTTCTTGAAATAAAATATACTGCTCTCATACAATTTTAGTTTAAACAAGATATACAAGAATAAAACCCAAAGCGTACTGAGCAAAAATTTCGCTCCAGCGATAGTTTTAATTGATGAGCCTTCGGAGAAATATCTAACTGGGACAGGATACTCGCTAATTCTAAAGCCGTATGCAATAGCAGTAATCATTAATTGCTGATCAAAAACAAAATCGTCACTAAAACTTTGCAGTGGAAGCGTTTCTAATACCTTTCGGGAGTACGCTCTAAATCCGCTAAAATGCTCAGTAAAGTTAACGCCCAAAACAAAGTTTTCTATTAAAGCAAAAATCCTGTTGAGAATATATTTTTGGTATGGCATACCGCCTGCTAATGCTTCTTTTCTTGTCCTTATCCTGCCTCCAAACATCACATCAAATCTTCCCTGTTCTATCGGTCGGATCAATTCTCCACAAAGCGAGCTATCATACTGATAGTCCGGATGAACCATGATAACAATATTAGCGCCTTTTCTTAGCGCCTCTTCATAACAAGTTTTCTGATTACCTCCATACCCTCTATTTTTCCCATGCGCAATAACAGTTAATCCTAGTTTGTTAGCTATCTCAACTGTATTATCTGAGCTTTTATCATCCACAAGAATTACCTCATCAACCAATCCTTTTGGAATATCTTTGCAGGTTTTCTCAAGAGTCTTAGCCGCGTTATATGCAGGCATTACTGCAATTATTCTCTTTTTCACAAGCATATTATAACAGCAAACTTACGTTGACAGCTAATTTTTGATTTGAGACAATAGTCCGGTGATTGTACGATCAATATTTACAAAACCTTACGCAATTCCACTTTTGTTATTTCTTATTGCTTTTACCCTCCGAACAATTGCGCTTGATAAAATCCCGATAGGCATAGTGAATGATAATATGGTCTTCGTTTTAAATGCAAAAGCATTTTTTTATACAGGACATGATGTAACCGGACAATGGAACCCATTCTCACTGACTCCCCTTCCTGACGAACCTGCCCAGGCAGAACTCCCTTATATCTATCTGTCACCCATTATCGGACCTTTGCCGTCATCTCTTTTTGCTGCTCATATTTTTTACGCGATCGCAAATTCATTGTTTGTCGTGGTATTGTATTTACTTGTAAAAAAACTATTGCATGAAAAAATTGCGCTTATCGTAGGGCTTATCGCTTGTTTTAATCCATGGGCTATATTCTTCGGAAGGTCGGCTTTCGAAACGTCTCTTGCCGTATTTTTTTACCTCTTAGCGTTTTATGTGCTCGTTAACACATCTGGCTGGAAGAAATTACTGACATTTATTCCGCTTGCGCTTGGTTTTTACACATACATGGCATATAAAGTAACGCTCATTCCGTACGTTGCAATTATTTCTCTCTTCGCCTGGATTCAGGTAGATCATAGAAAATACCTAAAACAATATTTAACCCTCTTTTTGTTGTGTTTGGGTATAACATCGCTTTTTCTCTTCAATGCGTATCAGCGTAACACCATAAATAGACTTAACGAAGCTACCTTTTACTCCGCATCAGATGTAAGCAATCAGGTCAACTTTGAACGACGTATGGCCATAAAAAATCCCTTTTATGTAATTTTTTCAAATAAAGCCTTTGTGGCGACAAAATACATTATTGGAAAATATATCGGCGCGTTCTCAGCAAATAACCTTTTTGTCGATTCAGAAAGATTACTTCGGTTTCACATCTATAATCACGGACATTTCTATTATATAGATTTCATATTTTTGATTCTTGGATTTTGTTACTTATTAGCAAGAAATAGAAAACTTTGGATTCTCTTAACATCTATTATACTAATATCCCCGCTTCCAACTATCGTAAGCAATGAAGGAATCACCTATGTAATGAGATCGTCTTTGTATATTCCATTTCTCTACATCTATATCGGAGTAGGAATTTGGTCAATCCTGACTATAAAGAAAAGTAAAGCATACTTAATGATAAGTTCTCTTTTGATCGGTGGAATCTACGTTTTATTAATCGGAAATTTCCTCTATACCTATTTTTTCATTCAGCCAGTTTTCGCGTCAGAAGCACAAGCATTCAGTTCACGCCTTATGTCTCGATATATACAACTTGCCAATTCAGAAAATAAAAAGACTTCCGTATTATTAGGAAACCCGAAGAATCAATTTAAGAATTACATTATTTACTCTAATATATACAGCAGACAAACATCGGAGGAAGTTAAGAATGCATTTTTACGCCGCAATTATCGATTAAAAAATGTAACATTTATTACGTGTGATGAGTTAGAAACAATTGAAAAAAACAGCATTTATATTTTTGATGCCGGGAAAAAATGCACTCAATTTATAAATGTCAAAAACACGCTTTCTATTGTTCAGCTCTCAGACTCGGGTGCAGTGTATAACATTTATCAAGATAGTATCTGTTCAAAATTTAATTTAAAGCCTTATGTAGCAAATCTTACGTTTAATGACCTTGCCGTGGAAAAACTATCACCAAAAAACTTCTGCGAAACATTTATTATTAAATATCCAGATATAAAGTAACTAATTTCTTTGCCTCAAGAATGCGGGGATTTCAAAGACGTCTTCTTCCTCTTCTTCTGGCTTCTCAGAAGATAAAACTTGAGATTTTTGCTCTTCTGCTTTTTTTTCTGGAACAACAAATTCTTTAAGCCGCTGCTTTGTTTGGTCAAAGCCTGTTGCCACAACAGTAATTTTTAACTGGTCGCGCATGGCCTCATCAATAGTGGCGCCAAAGATAATATTGGCGTCTGGATCGGCAGCTGCGGCAATAATTTTTGCCGCTTCATCAACCTCGCTCATAGTTAAATCAGGCCCGCCAATGATATTAAATAATACTCCCCGTGCACCATCCATAGAAATTTCCAAAAGCGGCGAGGCAATGGCTGTTCTGGCTGCAGTTTGGGCCCTGTTTTCTCCCACACCCGTACCTATACCCATAAGAGCTGATCCTGCGTTAGTCATAATGGTTCTAACATCGGCAAAATCAACATTAATAAGACCGGGCATGGTAATAAGATCCGAAATTCCGTGCACACCTTGGGTAAGCACTGAATCTGCCACTTTGAACGCCTCAAGAAGCGATAGTTTTCGATCCACCACATCCAAAATCCGCTGGTTTGGAATAACAATAAGCGTGTCTACTTTATCACGTAAATTCTCTACCCCATCCTCGGCAGTTACCATCCGTCTTGTTCCTTCAAAAGAAAATGGCTTTGTCACAACGGCGATTGTCAATGCTCCTACTTCTTTAGCAACTTTGGCAATAATTGGCGTTGCACCAGTCCCAGTACCTCCGCCCATACCGGCTGCTAAAAAAACCATGTCTGTTCCCTCAAGAATATCTTTAATTTTCTGCGTCGACTCCTCGGCCGCTTGCCTGCCAACTTCCGGATCACCACCGGACCCCAGCCCTTTGGTAAAATTCTCGCCGATTTGCAATTTTGTGGCCGATTGGCACATCAGAAGGGCCTGAGCATCGGTATTTACGGCAATAAAATCAACGCCTTGAATTTGACTTTGGGAAATCATGGAGTTAAGTGCGTTATTGCCTCCGCCGCCTATACCCATCACCCTTATTTTGGCAAAATTTGCTGTTTGTGGCTTAATTAACATATGTAAAATTCTTCATCATCCTAACAAAAGCAAATCTTTTTTGCAAGAGGCATCATGGCATGAACGATTTTATAAACCCAATCGCTTTTTTAGCTATCTTCCCCAATTTAAATCCCGATAGCTGAGGAAAAGAAATCCCAAATGGGAGAGACGGAGAAACTTCAAGCTTTGCGCCAAAAAGAAGCAGGCCTATAACTGTGGCAAACTCCGGATCTTCTATTTCGTCTGTTATTCCCTTAAGTTCTTTTGGTAAGCCAACGCGAACAGGCATTGCCAACATTCGTTTGGCTGCGTCTATTACGCCAATGGTTTTTGCTCCTCCTCCTGTTACCACTAGCCCGGCCGGTGTCTGCCCGGCAAAACCGCTTTTTTTAATCTCGATCCCCACAAACGTAAAAATTTCGTTTAAGCGTGGACGAATAATACCCTCTATGAGGGTCTTTTTGGAAACCTTTCGAATTTCTTCAGGCAGCGCCAGTCCTGATAAATCTATTTCATCCCCTTTAGCCACAAAATCTGCTTTCCTCCCCTCGATGGTTTTTTCTTCTTTTTCTTTTGGACCTTCCTCTTCGTCATACTCAACTCGTTTCTTTTCCTTCTGAACCGAAGATAAGAAAAGCTTTATTTTCTCAGCCGACTCCAGCGAAATACGAAGACCAATTGCTAAATCGTTTGTGATGTGTCTTGCTCCTATTGGCAAAACAGATGAATAAGCCACCGATCCTTCAACATAAATAGAAATGTCTGTTGTGCCTGCTCCAATATCAACCAACACTACACCCAACTCTTTCTCCGTATCCGATAATACCGAAAGACTGCTGGCATAGCCGCTTGCTACTATCCCTTCTACATCAACGCCCACTTCATCCAACGCTTTTTCCAAATTGCGAATAGATGTGGCGCTGGCCGTAATAATGTGTGTATCTACCTCCAAACGAATACCTGTCATGCCGATTGGATCTTTAATTCCCTCTTGCCCGTCCACTGTGTAATTTCTAGGAAGCACATGGATAATTTCTCTACTTGAAGAAAGAGACACAGCAGCGGCAGCATCAATCACCCGCTTCAAATCAGAGGGCATGATTTCCCCCTCAGGAGTAGCCACAGCCACCACCCCTTTGGAATTTTGACTCTCAATATGATTTCCTCCAATTGCGGCCACTACGCGGGACACGGAGTAACCAGCCATGCGCTCGGCCCCCTCCAACGAACTATTGACAGCCGAAACCGCGTCTTCGATATCAACTATTTGACCTTTTCGTATGCCTGCCGCTGTAACCTCGGAAACCCCAAGAATATTAATAGTTTCATCAACTACTTTCGCAATAAGGGTGACAATTTTAGAACTCCCTATATCTACACCGACAACAATTTTTCCTTCTGCCATAACAATCTTTCTTGCTATTTAGTTATTATAACTGGCGTATCAAAACGAAAATCAATCCTCGTGAAACGTTTCCCCTCTATTGTAAGACGCGACATGATAAGTTGTAAAGAGGAAACTTGCGAAGACAAAGATTTCTGCGAAGAAAACAACACTTCTTCTCCTTGGCCAAATATTACTAGATATGACGTATCATCAAACGGCGTTACCAGAGAAAACCGAATATTCTTTTCTCGCAACAGATCTTCCAGCATATTTACGGAAGTTGCCGATTCTTGGTCTTTACTAATATCTAAAGAGAGAGGACTAATAAAAAGTGGTCTTTTAGGAAAAATCCAAACAGTATAAGATAAGCTGAGAATAACAAAAACAAAAATAGCGGTTCCTGCCGAAAACAAAAAAGCCTTTCGGAAAGATTTCTTCCTTCTTTTTTTATCATGCTTACCCATACTCTATTTTGCGGCCGAAACACTTATAAGTACTTCCACAATCTTCTCCGGCGCGTTTTCTTTTACCATACTTCGGGCTTTTTTGGCATGTTTTACATACTCATCTAAATTTGCATACAACGAAAAGATAAGCGCGCGCAATTTATCTGGCGTCAAAGTATGCTGCGGCAAAACTTCTGCCAGGCCGAGGTCGCGCATAAAGTTGGCGTTTTTCTTCTGCTCATCATTTTGGGAAAAGGGGAGAGGAATAAAAATAGTCGGTTTTCCAAAAAAAATAAGCTCTGTAACCGTGTTTATCCCTGAACGGGCAACTACTAAATCTGCTTTACCCAGCACCGCCCCCACCTGTAATGGCTCTACAAATTTTACCGGCAAGTATCGGTCTTTTATTGGCTTTGGCAGATTATTTCGAATACGCCAAAGCCTCTCGTAGTCTTCGTATTGCCTAAAGTCGCCTGTTTGATGCAATACAATAAACTTTTCAAGAAGCTTATTTATACATCCCTCAACCAATACGTTAATCGCGTGTGATCCCGCACTCCCCCCTGTAATATAGACAAGTGGTAATTTTTCATTGGAAATTGGGAATTGAGAATTGTCCGGCTGAGCCGGAGAAAATTTTCTTACCGGGTTTCCCGTCAATACTGTTTTTGAATGAGGAAAAAATCTAATTGATGTTTCCCACGAAACACACACTTTCTTGGCAAAAAACGAGCCAATTCTATTGGCCATGCCAGCCTCTAGTGTCTGTTCGTGAAGAACAACCGGAATCCGCAGAAAATACGCTGCCAGAACAACCGGCAACGAGATATATCCGCCAAAAGATAAAACCACCTTAGGTTTAAACACACGCAAGATTTTATATGCCTGCAAAACGCCATGAGGAAACCGCAAAAGCGAAGGAATGGTATGGCGTGTAAACACTCTCTGCAGTCTTCCTGTAGTAAGCGGAGCAAACAAAATACCTAGGCGCTTGGCTGTTTGGTACTCCAGAGACAACGCTTTATCTCCCTCAAAAGAATACTTTCTCCCGATAATAAGAACCTCCGCCCCTTTTGGCAGAAATGGAAGTATCGCAAGAGCAGGAGCAAAATGCCCGCCCCCGCCGACAGCAATAATAAGTCGCATATTCATATTTGTTAAGCATTGCCTTGCTTGGCAATATTCAAAACTATCCCTACTGCACACAAATCAACCACCAGCGACGATCCTCCGTACGAGATAAACGGCAGGGGCACCCCAGTTAAAGGAATCAGCACTGTCTGAGAGCTTAGATTAATAATCATTTGAATCGCAAGAAACGAAGTAATTGTCCCGGCTAGCAATTTTCCAAACATATCTCTTGCTTTTGCCGCGATGAGAAATCCACGCCAGCAAAGCGTAATATATGCGATAATCAAAACCGAAGCTCCGATAAATCCCAATTCCTCAGCAATAATCGCGAAAATTGAATCAGTCGTATTCTCGGGAAGATATGCAAATTTTTGCAAAGAATTGCCAAGTCCCACTCCTGTTATTCCTCCCATACCAAATGCTATTAAAATCTGCTTTACATGATAAGAAGATGAAAATGCATCAATTGGCCGCAAGAATGCCATCAAACGCTCCAGCCGGTACGGCTCAACTTTAATCAAAAGAAATCCCAGAGCTCCAACAACCGGCAGTAAAAATATAAAAGACAAAATATTCCCTCCCGATAAAAAGTACGCCACCAACGCCTCAAAAAGCACAATGGCAGCTGTGCCCATGTCCGGCTCTAGCATAATAAGAGCAACAACTACTCCCAACAGCAGTAGAAAAGCCAGTAGTCTTCCTTTCTCTTTTTTCGAAAACCAAGCCGAAAGATATATGGCAAGCGCCAGCTTCACAAACTCGGCTGGCTGCACCACAAAAAATCCGGTATTAATCCACCGCCTTGCTCCCAAAACGAAAACTCCAATTCCGGGCACAAACACCAAAATAAGCAAAACAAGAGCCGCAACAAGAATCGGCAAAGATAAATTGTATAATTTATGATAATCGAAAAAAGAAAAAAATAATAATCCTAAAAACCCTAAAGTGGCCCAACGAAATTGATCTTTAATGTAATGATATTTATCCGAAAAATCTCTAAATGCGATAAAAGACGAGGCATCGTAAATCATAAGTAGGCCAAAAAAAGTAAGAAGAACTACAGTCGCGAGCAGAACAGTATCAATCTTTCTCATGAAATCAGCCGACTTTGATGAATGCAAGGTATAAACCAATAATTGCAAAAAGAAACCCCAAAAGCCACGCTCGCATCACAATCTTTGGCTCTTCCCACCCTCGCTCCTGCAAATAAAGATGAAGCGGTGTTGCGAGAAAAATCTTTTTTCGAAAAAATTTTTTACTCAAAATTTGTAGCAATGATGATCCTACCTCCAAAACAAATACCCCTCCAATCACAGCAAGAGCTAGTGTTTTTCCTGTCAGAAGTCCAATTACAGCAAGCGCAGCGCCAAGTGACATAGACCCTACATCTCCAAGCCAAAGCCTCGCTCTGTAAATATTAAAGTACAAAAATGCCATAACGCTTCCCATAAGTATGGCAATAAAAACACCCAATGCATCATCAAGCTGGGAAGATGCAATTGCTAAAAACGCCCCTAGACAAATCAAAAGCAGACCGCTTGCCAAACCATCCAGACCATCAGCAATATTAAATGCATTTGTAAAAGAAACAATTACAAATGCCGCAAAAAAGATATATAAAATTCCTAATGTTGCCAAGCCAAACCCATGAATAAAAATAAATGTGTATCCCAACTTATAGTACATAATTGCTGCAATAATAAAAGCAAGAATCCACTGAATAAGAAACTTATGCCTAAACCGCAGTCCAAAAAACGTAGTCTTTTTCCCGTTCACAAGCTTTTTTAGATCGTCATACAAACCAAGCAGGCCAAAACCAACAAATGAAAAAAGAAGAACAAAAAGCTCCCAAGGCTTTACAGGAATACCAAATATGCCATACGCCCAAAGCGTTAAGACCGACACAATGACAATAACAAGCACCCCTCCGCCAAACGGCGTTCCCACTTTCCATGCATGGTGCTTATCAAAAAGTGGTGTTCGCTTCTCAAAAATGTCTTTAGTCTTTTGTTTCTGTCGCTGCACCTTTACCTTGTACAGAAAATCAATAAAGGGGACTAAAAGAATCCCTGTTATAAAAAAAGAAAGGATCATCAGTCCCAACACCTGCGCCATAGAATTGTATTATACTGCTAAAACCCCTACTTAAGCAAACCAAACATAATTTATAATTTAGTAGCCCTTGAGCCAGGTGGTGAGGCGTTCGATTGCGTAGGTTTTCCAGTACAGAGGAGAAAGCGGCAAGTCTTGGGCGTGAAGAAGCTCTAACTTTTTACCTCCAAAACCAGTCTTAAAAAGCGTTAACCCTTGCCAGGGGTGATTTGGATTATCAATTGGAGCAATACCCCAAAAATTATAGAGGGTTTTTTCTCGCTTTTTTGCTTCTCTGATTGCCTCCCATTGCAATAGATAGGAAGCGGGAATATCCCGATACCTCGCATCCGAAGCTCCATGCCGATAAATTGCCATCTGTCCTACATAAGCAATAAGCGCGCCACTTATAACTTTACCATTATAATATGCTAAGAAAAGAAGTTCCTCATCGTCTTTGGAAAACTCCTCAAATTCTTCCTTAACTCCCCTATGAGGAACAAAATGTTTTCTATGTGATAATGCACTGTAAAGGCTGAGAAAATCATTAATATAGGAAGATTTATTTGTTCGAACAACTTTTATCTCCATAGATTGCGCTTTTCGTATAAGGTATCTATGAGTTTTTCGCATTTGTTTTAGTAGTTCGTCTTCTGATTTTGTTATATCAAGCACCCAACAAACTTCGGCATCCATGTTGTGTATGGGAGCATCTCTAAAACCTCTTTCTCTTAACATTGCGTAGTCTATATGCTCTTTTGGCACAACAGGGCTCATTCGAATGAAAAAAACACCCTCTTTTTTTGCCAAATCCGACGCGCACGAAATAATTTCTTCAAAAACATTCTTGTCGAAAGGCAAAAGCACAGGCCCATGACGAAGATGAAGATAATGCCCTCTTCTAGCTTTAATATCTACGATTTGGCAAATTGCAACAATCTGCTTTCCATTATAAACCCCTAGACGCCAAACAGTACGCCCTAATCGTTTTTGTACTTCCCCCCATTTCCAGGATTGGAAAAAAGGGTAAAAAACAATATCTTTTTTTTCTAAAAATGTATCCCAATGTTTCTTATCTTTAACTTCACGTATTTGCAACATATTGTTTAATTAATAATGCTGTTTTTTTAGCATCATCACGTGTCATTGTTGGATATGTCGGTAAATTAATAACTTTTTTTGCTAATCTTTCCGCGTTTAAACAACTGCCCTTTTGATAAAAAATATTCGCAAAATTAGTACCTTTTGGATCGACAACCTCTGAGTACCATTTGCCAATATATACCCCTTTCTTTTTTAAGGCTTCAAAAAGAGAATCTCTTTTTTCCACAAGAAATGGGTATCTAAGATATACAGTGCCATCTATATACCTCCCTCCCAAAATTTCTGCATATATTTTTGCAAGTTCTTTTCGTTTTTTGTTAAATACTTCAATTTTTTTTAATTGAAAAAAAGCGAGCTTGGCAAGAGGATTAGGCATTTTTTTTAGACACTGCTCATCTGTTTTCCCCTGCTTTTCTAAAGGAAGCACAGGAAAAGATAATAATCTAACTTTTTGCAAGACAAGAAGCAATATTTTGCCTATTGAAAAAAAATTGTACAACGGAAGAATAAGAAAAAAAGCTACAGGATGAAAGAGTTGCTGAAAAATCCAGAAAATACTTGGGTAATCTTGGGTTTTTTGAAACTGGCGAATTTTTTTTCCAAGTTCTTCCTTGTTTGTAATTGCCATGCCGCCAAAAACAGAAGAAAATGCCTTGTCCCTTCCAAAGCTAAAAATTGCAGCGTCTCCAAGTGTCCCAAGTTTTTTACCCTCGTACATACCACCTATAACATGCGCGCAATCCTCAATAACAAACAAATTATGTTTTTTGGCAATGAAACGAATTTTTTTCATATCGGCCGCAATACCAAAAGTGTGCTGGACAATGATTGCTTTTGTTTTTTTTGTTATCTTTCTCTCAAAATCTTCTACATCTAGTGTAAACGCGCTATCAATATCAACGTACACTGGTTTTCCTCCTACTGCAATAGCTGCGTTTGGTACGGCAACACAGGTGAATGCTTGTAAGATAACTTCATCTCCTTGTTGTATTCCAGCACTTTTTAGAACACCAATTAATGCACCTCTTGCGCTTGCAAATGAAACCGCATAAAAAACCTCAAAATACTCACGAAACCACTGCTCAAACGCTTTTACATGGCCTCCGTTAAACCACGAAAAGGGAGAAAAAAGCAGTTTCAGTGCCAGAAGCACATCGATTCCTTCAAGATTTGGTGCTAACGAGATCGCAATTGGTCTCTTCATACTAGAGTATTTTCCCTAATGCCCCTCCTGCCTCTTTTCCTTCAAAAACAACCACATCTCCCCTCTTGGTATTTTTGTTTAAAAACCAAACAATTTCCTGAACACTGCCTATATACACAACACACTTTTTTCTTCCTCTTTTTATCCCATTAAGTATGGCATTATGATAATTTTTATTTGTCAAAAGTAAATAATCACATACATCTCCTATTGCTTTTCCAATAAGACGATGTTCATTATCTCCATATTCCCCTAATTCTATAAGAGGTTGCAACACCAGTATTTTTTTACGAGGATAAATTTTCATATACTCTAATGCCGAAAGTACGGCTTGAGGATTTGCATTAAATGTATCATCAATAAAGCTTATGCCGCCAACTTCGTATCGTGTCATGGTATGAGGAGGTAACGCAAGGGAAGAAACCGCCTCTTTTATCTGGTCAACCTTCATCCCTAAATGAAAAGCAAGATATATCCCAGGAAGAATATTTTCCACATTATACCCACCAATAACGGGAGCTTTGAACCGAATCTTTTTTCTTTGAAGATACACTTCAAATGTTACATGCGTTTTTTCCATGCAAATATGGGAAGCAATAATATCGGCTTTTTGCTTTTGAGTGCCGCACAGGTAAAGAATCTTTTTTTTATTTGTTTTTTGATACAAAGAGTAAGCGTTCTGATTATTACCATTAAAAATAGCAAGACCGTTTTTTGGCAAGCTTTCGATAAGTTCGTACTTTGCCGCAAGCGTTTTTTCCAAACTACCAAATAGTGAAACATGCTGTTTATTTACAGCTGTTAGTACGCCAATTTGCGGTCTAACAATCCGACAAATATCTGCAATTTCCCCTTCCTTATATGCCCCCATTTCCACTACAAAAATTTCTGTATTTTGCTGTAAGCCTAAATTAATAGTACGGGCTATACCAATTGGTGTGTTATTTGTTCCTTTTGTTTTAAGAAGCCTAAATTTCTTTTTTAAGATTTGCGAGACAAACTCCTTTGTGGAACTTTTCCCATAACTCCCAGTAATCCCAATAACCAACATTTTCCTATTAAGTCTAATTTTCTGCAGGGCTCTTCCTATTTGAAAATCTCTATACATTTCGGTGGGAAAAGAAAAAAGGAAAACAAAAAAAGCAATAAAAAATGGAATCAGTCTATCAACAAGAAGCAACCAAACAGATTTTTCAACTAACGGAAAATAAAAGAAAAAATAAATAACAACAATCGTCAGAACAAAAATAACTGATGATTTTATTGTAAATGATGGCCTTTTAACAATTCGTTTCTGTATTTCCTGTACCAGGAATATCGTTTGAAGAAAAAATATGCCTCCGACAAAAATCTGATACGGCAGCAAAAGGACATTATTATAAATCACAATTCCAAAGGCAAGGATTCCCAGAAGTTTAATAAAAAGCAAAGGGGATAAAAAAAGGCTCCTACCCTGTTCTGTTTCTTTTATGTGAGCAGATATTCTGTCAAGACGATATTCTTTTGTTTGCCAAAGAGCGATCCAAAACAGCGCGTTACGAAAAAGCCATAAGAGAAAAAATATGTCGGCAAAAAAAAGAATTATATTCATAACTCAATTTGTATTGCTTCAAAAAACTTACCTGGATTCAAATAAGGAAGTTTATGGCCTGTATTTGGAATAATGACAGATCGCGCACCGGGAATAAGTCTTTTGATTTTCTCGACATCAGAACAAGGGGTAATACGATCCTCTCTCCCCCAAACCAGAATAACTGGTACCTGAAGATTTTTTACATACTCGATCAACTGCTCGCTAATAATATTTTTAAACACCTGCTTTAGGGGACCTGCTCTGTAATAATCCCATTCGCCTATTAATCTATATAAAAGTTTGCGCATCGCCTGCTGCACTTTTAAAGGAAAAGTTTTTAATACCAACCCACCAACTACTGCCATAATATACGCTAATTTCATTTTAATAGTATCGCGACGTATTACTGGAACACCAGTAATAATAAGTTTTGATACTTCCTGCGGGATCTGCCAGCAATATTTTATTGCTACTCTTCCCCCAAATGAATGACCAATTATCACAGGAGATGTAATTTTATGTTTCTTTATGAAGAAATGGAGAAAATTTACATAGTCATCAAGCGTCATGATTTTATTAACCAGGGGTTCTGATCCAAAACCTGGCAAATCTGGAGCATATACTCTATGACCCTTACCAGTAAGTAATTTTATAAGTTGATGATAAGCGCCGCCATGAAGACCCCAACCATGAAGAATAATAACTGGGTTTTTTTTCATTTTACCGTCACGCTCTTGGCCAAATTCCTTGGCTTATCTGGGTCTTTAATACCTCTATACAGCGCCAGGTAATAAGCAAGAAGCTGGGCTAATACTATTTGGGATAACATTGTCGCATCTCCTGCATCAGATGTTTCCAAAAAAATATCAAAAACATTGTTATTCTTAGGCCCCACCCCAATAATAAAACCGCCTCTTGCCTTAATTTCTTGAGCGTTTGAAATAATATCATCATATGTTTCATCATTTGGAGCAATCACAATACAAGGAGTCTCATTGTCAATTAGTGCAATTACCCCGTGTTTAAGCTCTCCCCCCGCAAATCCCTCGGCATGAACGTAGCTTGTTTCCTTTAATTTTAGTGCTGTTTCCAGCGCTGTTGCATAAGCAAGTCCTCTCCCAATAACAAATATGTGTGAACTCTTAACAAGCTTTTTTGCCAGCTCTTTTATTCTTTTTACATATGCGTTTTGTAATATCACTCGTATGTTACCTGCAGCCTGCATCAAAAGCTCCTTTGCCTCTTCTTGCCTTTTTGCGCTCGTGTAGGCTGTTAAAATTAAAATAGCCACCATTGCAATAAAACTTTTTGTTGATACTACTGCTTTTTCTACCCCAGCCCCAAGTAAAATTTTATGCTGTGCTTGTCTATAAAGTGTGGAGCCAATAACATTGACTATAGCTGCTATTTGTGATCCTCTTTTTCGTGCTTTCTCAACCGGAGCAACAACATCAATAGTCTCCCCACTTTGAGAAATTGCAATCAGCAAACTCTTTGGGGTTAAATAATCCTCAAGATAAGCAAATTCCGAGCCAATAGAAAAATTAACATGTTTTTTTGCAACGCGGGAAAAAAGATACGTTCCTGCTATGGCCGCATACGACGCGGTACCGCACCCCAGCATAAACGTACCAAACGCCTCCTCTATAAGTTTGGAAAGCCGCTTCGTATCTGCTCCATAATTTATGGCAATATTCTCAACCACTTGGGGCTGTTCGTAAATCTCCTTAAGTAAGAAATGTTTATATTTCCCTTTTTGTACATTCTTAAACTCCCAATCAATCGTATGAAACAGCGGTTTTACCACTTTTCCCTCTGGCAAACGAATAAGCTTTAGTTTTTTCCCTAAGATTACCATATCGTTATCTTCCATAAAAATAACGCGCCTGGTATGCTTTACAATACCCACCGCATCTGATGCTACAAAAAACTCATTGTCTCCCACTCCCACAACCAAGGGCGAACCACTCTTTGCAGCAATAATTTCAGCGGATGGAGCATAGGCCACAACGATAGCGCTAAGTCCTTTTAGCCTGTTGAATGCATCACGAACTGAAGAAGCAAACCCCTCTTTTTTTAAGTATTCCTCAATCAGATGAGCAATAACTTCTGTATCGGTTTCTGAAACAAAATGGTGACCAATCCTTTGAAGCTCCTCTTTTAATTCCAAAAAGTTTTCCACAATTCCGTTATGAACCACTGCAACTTCCTTTGTGCAATCAAGGTGTGGATGCGCATTGACAGTAGTAACTCCTCCATGCGTTGCCCAACGGGTATGACCAATTCCCAATGTACTTTTGGGAAGTTGTGTAATCGCTTGTTCAATCTTCCCAGTGTGTTTATCAACATCTAGCTTTTTTCCACGCTTTACCGAAATGCCCCAGGAATCGTACCCACGATATTCTAGAAGCCGCAATCCTGCCAAAACAATGCCTGCTGCATTATTACTGTTTCCAACGTATCCAAATATTCCGCACATATTATTTACTCAAAACAATCGGGGGGAGTTCCCGAAGGCTTCCTATTATAGCATCTGGTGTAAAGCCTTCAATAGGAGACTGCTTCAACGCATATCTCCCTCGTTTTACCCAAATTGTAACAAGAGAAGGAAACAACTGCTTTGCCTGGTATAAAACAGTAAGTTTGTCGTCAACAAGAAATACCAAATATTTTTTATATTTTTTCAAGATCTCTTCTACTTTCTCTTCTTTATTTGCTACAATATGTATGTATCTTTTCGCAAAACTATTATGAATCTTTGTTTTAAGTAATTTTGTTTTTTGCAGATTATGATTTCCTTCAGAAAAAATCCCAAGATACGCATTTTCTTTTAGCTTTGCCAAGACATCAACTGCTTCTTCATACAGTGAAAACGTCTGCAAATTCGTGCCCTTAAACTTTTCCGTATCGAAAAGTGTGTAATCAATGTCAAAAAGAATAACTTTTTGTTTCATACGCTTTTTTCCTCAATAACCTCATGAAACTTTGTATAATAAGTAACATTGCTTTGAATGTTACTTTTAACAGTTGTTGATGGTCCAATAACAACATTATTACCAATAATAATCCCTGGCATAATCGAACAATTTATCCCAACGGTAACATTGCTTCCCATAAGTACTCCAAGGGACCTTTTATTTGTGTCCACCTTTTCGCCTTTTACCGTTACTTTGATGGGCTGACGATCCAGTCTTACATTTGCGGTGGTAATTTTTGCGGCAATCTTACAGTTTTCTCCAATCACAGAGTCGCCAATAAACCCAGAATGTGTCGTTGTATTCTTCATAAGAATACTATTCTTCACCTCCATGTGAGCTCCTATTACACAATCACTTTCAATAACGCAGCCGTTTCGAAGAATCGCATTTGTACCAATAGTTACATTATCTCCAATGTAACAGGGACCTTTTACTCTAGCCCCTTCCAAAATTACAACATTATTACCAATCCAAACATCACCAATAAGCTCTGCGCTTTTTGCGATTACGACGTTATTTCCTATTTTTTTCTTTATTTTCTGTATCTTTTGCAGCAAGTAATCTTTTACCTCCAGCAGTTCCCATGGGTATTTCAGTGTTATGGTTGGAGTAGATACTGCAACATACGAAAGTTTGCCATTTTTGGCAAATCTAGATAGAGCAGTTTCAAACTGGTAATGCTCCTTTGGTGTCTTTTCTAGTACAAAAATAAAATCTTTCGACAGTAAGTACACCCCAATAATACATAGCTCTTCTTTTTTACCCGTCTCTGGTTTTTCTGCAACTGAAGTAACTCGATTCCCTGAAACCGAAACAACACCATGCTTGCGGTAATCAGCGCTTTTTTTTACCACCAATACCGACTTTACCCCTGTATGTTTTTTTTCAAGAATTTTCTGTATGAGCGGTTCGGCATCAACATGGTACCCATGTATCACAGTAAATTCATCTTGCAATATGCTTTTTGCCATAAGCAGGGCATCACCCATACCATTTGCCTGCCTCTGTACGACATATGAAATACTAACCCCAAACTTTTCACCAAACCCTAAAATACTTTGTGCATTTGATCTTTCGTTAACAATAATCACAATATCAAAAATCCCTGCCTTCTTTATGGCCTCAACTGTATGCACAAGAAGTGGTTTTCCAAAAAGAGATACAAACGATTTATGCTTATTTTCGGAAAATGGGTACAGCCTGCTTGACTGACCAGCTGCTAAAATAACTGCCTGCATATATTATTCTTTTATCCGCTTGATATCTGCCCCCAAATGTGAAAGACATCTATCAAATGCCTCATATCCTCGATCGAGCTTCTCCACCCCAAAAATAGCGCTTGTTCCAAATGCCGCCAAAGCTGCCAAAACAAGCGTTGCTCCTGCTCGTAAATCCGATATATGTACTACTGCATTATGCAACTGCGTTGGTCCATAAACTTTAATAGCATGAAAACTACTTGCTGCTTCTTTATCGAGATTAAAGTTATATACTTTTTCTGAATCTTTTACCTTGGGATTAAAGAAAGTAATGTGTGCGCCCATTTTTCTAAGCTCTTCTACGTATCCAAATCTGCTCTCAAAAACAGTTTCGTGAATAACTGATGTTCCATGTGCTTTTGTCATTAAAACCGCCCAGGGACTTTGCCAATCAGTCATAAATCCAGGATAATACGAAGTTGTTATGTTTGTTGCTCGCAACTCTCTCTTGTAAAAAAAGCGTATGCCGTTTTCTTTTTTCTCATATCCTGCCCCGCATGCTTCTAAGGCATCCAAAAAATCAACAAGCCCTTTTACATTCGTTCCTTGCACTGTAATATCTCCCTCAGTAATGATTGCTGCAATAGCATAAGTAACAACTTCGTTTCTATCCGGCCCTACTATCAATTTTCCTCCATGCAATTTAGAAACGCCATCAATAATAATTGTTCGATCTTGTGTTTTTCGAATTTGAGCACCCATCAGATTTAGAAATTCTATAAGTTCGTCTATTTCGGGCTCTTGTGCAGCGTTACGCAATATTGTCTGCCCTTTTGCTAAAACAGAGACTAGAATCATTGTTTCTGTTCCGGTATGGGTACTCTTTTCAAATAAATACTCCACTCCCAGCAAGTCTTTGGTCTTGGCATGAAAATACCCATCTTTGCTGTTATATGTAATTGACACATTCATTTTTCTAAGTCCCTCAATGGTTCTATCAATTGGACGCGCTCCAATGCGACAGCCTCCAGGATTTGGCACCAACGCCTCACCAGTACGGGCTAAAAGTGGCGCTAAAAAGAGCGAGGAAGTTCGAACCTCTGCTGCTTTATCTAAAGCAATCTTTTTGTTGGTAATTGTTTCCATTTTTACCATAACCGTATGATCATGAACTTTTGCTGTTCCGCCAAGCTCTTTGATGATTCCAATCATTGTGAATAAATCAGAAATAAGCGGAACATTTTCAATAATAACCTCCTCGTCTGTTAAACATGCTGCTACAAGAGCCTTTAGCACAACATTTTTTGCACCTGAAACTTTTATCTGTCCAGTTAGTTTTTTTCCGCCATTCACAATAAATTTTTCCATAAACCTCAAAACCCAATGGTTTTTACTTCCAAATGCAGCGGTACGTCAAATTTTCTTTTCACCTCATCTTTTATGAGATTCACAAGAGCTAACACGTCTTCTGCCTTAGCATGCCCCATATTAAGAATAAAATTCGCATGCATATCAGAAATCATTGCATCTCCTATTCTTTTTCCTTTTAAGCCTGTTTTATCAATAAGATAACCCGCAGAGGTAATTCGATCAGGAGTAGGAACTCGCATCGCATCAACAATTGAAATATTTCTAAAGGTACATCCAGCTGAAGCTCCTTTTGGTTGTGTACTATTACGATAATCAAGAGCCTCCATTCCCCGCTCCCATAATATTTTTTTGTCTTCTGGTGAAAGCCGAAAAACAACTGACAAAACAATCTCTTTGCTCTCTTGCAAAATGCTCTTATCATAGGCAAAATGAAAGTAACTATTATCAACCTCTTTCACTTCGCCATCTTTCGTCACAAGTTTTGCGCTGTACAAACAATCTCCGACATAGACTCCAATTCTAGGAAAATTGGAGTTCATGCATACTCCTCCTCCCACTGTCCCTGGCAATCCTAATTGATACTCCAGGCCACCTAAACTCTGTTCTATGGTAAAACGAACAAGTTGATTCATAATCACTCCTCCCTCGGCAAATACCAGCGCTTTTGCGAGGTCAATTTTTTGGTTTTTTATTCTGCCGCTCATTTGGAAGACATCGAATTTTCGACAATTATTTTTAATAACAAGCCCTTTCATGCCATTATCCGAAATAATAATATTCGATCCTCCACCAAAGATAAAAAGGGGTATTCCAAGCCTCTTTGCCGCTTTTACTGCCTTTACAATATCCTCTGTTTTATCGACATCAAGATAATACTGCGCAGGCCCACCAATCTTAAAAGTGGTATGAGCACTCATCGGCTCATTTTGCCGTAATCTTGATCCAAATAGTTTCTCTAGTTCTTTTCTTTTCGTGTCCATAACTTTTAACTTTTGACTTTTAACTTTTGACCTATTTTGTAGATATCGCCGGCTCCCATAGTAATAACAACAGTATCCTTTCCATACTGTTGTCGTTTGATATATTCTACCACATCATAAAGCTCTGGCAAAAAGAGCGCCTCTTTATGAAACTTACGTATTCCATCAACCAGAAGCTTCGATGATATGGTTGGATCTGGTCTTTCACGAAGAGATGAATAAATATTGCTTATAATAACAGTATCCGCAGCATTAAATGAACTAACAAATTGATCGAACAATGACTTTGTTCGAGAATAAGTATGCGGTTGAAAAAAACAAACTAATTTATATTTTGGGAATCGCTTTCGAAATGCCGACAAAGTCTTTTTTATCTCTGTAGGGTGATGTGCATAATCATCATATAGTAATGCTCCTGAAGGCAGCGTGCCAACGTATTCAAATCTCCTCTTGCTTCCCACAAACTTGATAAGTCCTCGCTTTATTAAATCAATCGAAATTCCGCACTCAAGACTGGCTATAATTGCCGCAGTTGCATTAAGAGTATTATGTTCTCCAGGGATGGAAAGCGTAAATTCTCCAAGCGAATTACCTTTGTTTGACAACCAAAAGAATGTTTGCGCATCGGAATTACTAACCCTTGTAATGGCAAAATCATTGTCTTGTGTAAACCCATAGGTAATCGAATGACCTCTGAACTCTCTCAATAGTTTATGCACCTGTGGATCAGAACCATACGCTATAAGCACACCCTTTAAAGGAAGCTGATTGGCAAATTGCAAAAATGCCTCTCGGATAACATCAACCGATGGATACAAATCGGTATGATCAAGCTCAATATTGGTAAAAATCGCAATTTCCGGACGCTGCCACAGAAATTTAACGGTTTTATCATAACTGGGTTCAGTCGCATACTCATCTGCCTCGGCAACAAAATATTTTCCACGACCATAATGTCCGTTGCTTCCCAAAGATGGAACAATGCCGGTTCCAACAATATACGAAGGATCCATTCCCGCCTGCTTCAAAACAGTCGCCAGCATGGCGGTTGTGGTAGTTTTACCATGTGATCCGGTAATCGAAATACCAAACTGCTTCCTATTAAAAATCTCCCCCTCCATAAATTTCCCAACAGCCTCTCCCTGGGTCCATATAGGGATACCCTGCTCTCTTGCGCTTACAACCTCAAGGTTATCAAACCCGCCATGTGCTCCTGTAGTAATAATTAAATCACAAGACCTAATATGATTCTTACTAAAACCCACAATTGGAATAATACCGGCTTTTTGTAGTGGCTCATCTGTAATAAACTCCTCCTTGATGTCACAACCGGAAACACGAAATCCTGCTTCTTTAGCAATAATCGCCAAAGGCGCCATCCCAACCCCTTTTATGCCTACAAAATGAATTGATTTAATCTTACTCATAATTCTTTTAATGCTTGTTTTACTGCATCAAATTCATTCCATGGCTCCTCGCCTTTTCCATAATTCATTGACTGCTCATGGCTTTTTCCTGTTAATAAAACAAAATCTCCCTTCTTTGCCATCTTAATTGCAGCCGTTATCGCCTCCTGTCTGTCTGTAATCTTTATCACGGTTTTATTCTGAATTCCCAGCTCTATATCCTCCATAATTTTTTCCATTGATTCTGATCTTGGATCTTCAGCTGTCAAAACAATAACATCGGCGTACTTTGCCGACACTTCACCCATTTTGGGTCGTTTTTGTCTGTCTCTTTCTCCAGCACTTCCAAAGACATGAATAATTCTCCCCTTAATTTCAGGTCTTAAGGATCGCAGTATCTGCTCCAGGGCATTTGGTGTATGAGCAAAATCAATCATTACCGTAAAATTATCCTCATGCATCACCTCTGCTCTACCAACAGGTAACGTAAATGTTTCGATAGCATAGCGTATTTTATCATCGGAAACCCCAAGTTGGCGACAAGCTGTAACCGCAGCCAAAATATTATATTTATTAAAATCTCCAATCAACTTAGTTTTGAATGGAAAAACTTTAGGCGTTACATCAGCCTTATTTTTGATTCCGTACGTTATAAATTTATTGGAAATCACTCCATAGGAGTCGTCATCCCTATTTACTACGGCAATTTTTGCTTTCTTAAGCAGCCGAACTTTTGTCCTCACGTAGTTATCGTAGCTTTTGTGATAATCCAAGTGCTCATTAGTTATATTAGTCAAAACCCCAACTGCAAAATCTATACCCCACACCCGGTATTGATCAAGCGCGTGTGAAGTAACTTCAAGTATTAAACACCCTTTTGCTTTTGTTAAAAATTTTTGTATCTGCCAAGCTGATGGCGTGGTCACATGAAACCCTATATCATATTTTTTACCATTGATAACTGCGCCCACCGATGAAATCATTGAAACCTCGTATCCTACATTTTTTAAGATGTGATAGATAAGATTAACTGTTGTCGTCTTTCCATCTGTCCCCGTAACACCAATAACAGTCAGTTTTTTTGAGGGAAACCCATACCAAACATTTGCCAAAACAGAACTAAAAAAGTGATGTACATTCTTAACATCTTGCCACATAGGCTCTATTATACCGTTTTTGAGAAGAAATTATTCTGTTGGGGGGATGTTGTAGTAGGTTAAAAGGTCACGGGCGATGTCAAAAAAGATGGGTGCGGCGGTTTCGGAACCGTAGATTGAGGTTGTGGGACGATCTACAATCACCAACATCGAGAATTTGGGGTCATCTGCTGGTGCAAACCCGATAAAGGATGCAATGGTTTTATCTGGATCGTAATGTCCTGCAATAGGTATTTGTGACGTGCCAGTTTTACCTGCAATGCGATATCCCTTTGGCCTTGCCCATTTTGCCTCTCCATTTGACACAGCATTAATCAACATTTCAGTCATCACTTTGGCCGTTGTAGGAGAAATCGGCTGCTCCAAAACTTTTGGCGGTATTACTATCGTCTCTCCCTCTGGTGTTTGAATTTTTGCAACAACATGTGGCTCCATGCGCCTGCCCTCATTGGCAATTGCCGAAAAACCAGAAAGTAACTCAATAGGCGTTACCGATATTCCTTGACCAAAAGAGAGTGTTGCAATATCTAGTGGATACCACTTATCAGCCGAACGCAAGTTGGGTGCCACCTCGCCCTGCAAATCAATTCCTGTTAGCTGCCCTATACCAAACTTGTTAAGATATGAAAGCAAACGATCAATACCAAGCATACTCCCAGCGTAGACCATGCCTATGTTATCTGAGTGCATGATCACATCAGTCATGGTTGAATTCTGATAATATTTATTGTTCCAGGTTCTTATTTCATATCCTCCTAAATTTACCGGCCCGCCGCAGACTGGGCATTTTGTTTCTGGTTTCACAACTTTACCATCCAAAGCAGAGGCCATTACCAACGCTTTAAATGTTGATCCTGGTTCGTAGAGATTTGAAATAAAAGGATTTTTGTATACATCTTCTGAAAATTCCCAGTATGTCTTTGGATCAAATGAAGGGTAAGAAGCCATAGCTAGCACATTACCGGTTTTCGGATCAAGAATACCAACCATACCCCCACTTGCCTGATATCTTTCTATTCCTTTTTTTAACCTCTTTTCTGCAATAAACTGTATTGCCCTATCAATATTTACTATAAAAGACCTTCCATCAATCGCTCCTGTCTTGCCACTCATTCTAGACAAAATTGGCCGACCCAGCGCATCTCGTGCCTGCACCGCCATACCCGATTTTCCTCTTAATTGTCTATTATAGAATCCCTCTAAACCAAAATATCCTTTATCTTCCCCATTCTCATCTTTTCCAACAAATCCGATAAGATGGGCTGCCATTGAGCTTTCGGGATAAAGACGTGTAAACTGTGGTTCAAAACCAATACCCGCAATTCTTGTTTTCTCTATCATTTCTTTCGTGGCATTATCAACACCTGTTTTTAGCGGAACCCAAAATCGAGGAAGGGAAAGTTGAGCGCTGATTGTTGCACTATCAATGGTTAAAAGTGAGGAAATAAAATCAATTGTTTTATTCTTTTCTTTTACCTCTTTGGGAGTCGCAAAAACCAAAAACGAGACCTTGTTTGCCACAATAGGAAATCCATCCGAGGTTTTTATTTCTCCTCTTTTGGGTGTTATCTTTACAAAGGCGTCATACTGCGATTGTCCAAGAAGCGATAGTTCCTCCGCCTTCACAATCTGCCAGTAAAAAAGCCTTCCGATAATAACTAGGAAGCTAAAAACTATAAAAAAGAAAGTAAAACGCAGTCTGGCTGTCATGGCCGAAGCGCAATAGGCAATAGCGAACCAACCACAATTTGTGACTTTCCCTCTTCGAATCCAAGCGTGGCGGCTTTTGAGGCTATCTGCGTAAGAGAAGTATTCAGTAGCATCTTTTCTCTAAGAAGCGCGTTTTCTCTCTGGTAGTTTGTTAACTCCGTTTCTAAACGAGAAAGTGTGATACCGGTGATAGAAAGACTGTTGGAAACAACCACTTGCAAAATAGAAAGAGAAATAATCAGTAAAAAAACAATTGTTACTATAATATGTTGTTTTTTCATATCTTCCTTAATTATAATTTTTCAAATACGCGCATCCTGGCGCTCCTGCTCCTTTTGTTTTTTTTAATCTCTTCCCAGTTTGGTGTTATCGGTTTTTTGGTAATTATTTTTCCTTTTTTCGCATTCGAAAAGAAACGAAATGCATTTTTTACAATTCGATCTTCCAGGGAATGAAAAGAAATAACTACCAATCTTCCCTCTTTTTCAAGCAAATCCAGAGATTTTGGCAAAGTAACCTCAAGACTGTTTAATTCATCATTCACTGCTATACGCAATGCTTGAAAAACTTTTGTTGCCTGGTTTATATTCGAAAATTTTTTAGGCGCGCCAAGCTGCACTATTTTTGCCAGTTCTGTTGTTGTTGCAATCGGCTTTATTTGACGGGCGCTAACAACAGCCGAAGCAATGGCGCGAGCATGACGCTCCTCACCCAATCTACGATAAAGCTCATAGAGCTCTCCTTTCGTTAAAACATTAATAAGATCAGCCGCTTTCAGAGAAAGGTTTTTGTCCATTCGCATATCGAGTGGGCCTTCTTTCTGAAAGCTAAAACCGCGGGAAGCTGTATCTAATTGATGACTTGATACTCCTAAATCAAATAGAATTCCCGCTACTTTCTCAAACCCATGTAAACGTGCAATCTCCCCAATATCCTTAAAATTCCCCCGTACCAGTGTTAATCGTCCTAAATCTTTGATCTTTGATCTAACGTAATCTATAGCATCTTGATCAACATCTATACTCAACACCTCTCCACCCAGCTCTAAAATCTTTTTTGTATGTCCTCCTCCACCCAATGTTGCGTCAATGTATTTTTTTCCACCCTCAACTTTAAGAAACGATAAAACTTCTTGTAAAAGAACCGATTTGTGATACGTATCCATTAGGATTTACGTTTTTTGTTCGCCCTCAATCAATCGTTTCGCAATTGTATCTATGTTTTTTTCAAGGTTCTCTCTGTATTTTACCCAGTGCTCCTTATCCCAAATCTCAATGTATCGCGACAATCCTATGAATATAATCTCCTGCGCAATTTTTGCAAATTGTCGTAAGTAGAAAGGTAATATAAACCTGCCTTTGCTATCGAGCTCCACAAAACTTGCTCCTCCAAGTAAAAATCTTTGCGTTTCCCTTGCTTCTTTTTGGATAAACGGTTTCCCTTCTGTTCCCTCAAGCAACCCTCTCCACCCAACTTCGGATACGACAGTAAGCGAATTTTCATATCCAAATGTAATAATGAGTTTGTCGCCCAGGACCTCCCGTAATTTTTTAGGGAAAGCAGTTCGTCCTTTTTCATCAATTTTTCCCTCAAACTGTCCAAGTAACATATTCCTGCCTTTATCCCACTTTTTCCCACTTTATACCATTTTGGAATAATTTCTATTTGTTTGTCAAGAGGTAAAATACCCAAAATAGTGTTTTGTGGCCACAAAAACACAATGGGTAGATTTAAAATGGGTTAAAGTTCTAGGGTTTTTTCTGCGGAATAGATCTTTCCATTTATTTTTGTTATTTTCAAAATGAGTTTTACTAAGGTAACGCCTTGGTCATACTTGCATTTTCCAGACGAACACGTACCAAGATCGATGTAATTTGTCCCGATTTTCTGGTCCGTTGGTTTTACTTCAATATGTCCTATCGCGCCCCGAGGAATATTTCCTTCTGCCAAATAAGACACTTCGTAATCAACTGCTTGAATATCTTTTATTTCTGTTATGGCAAATTTTACTGCCTTTTTGTCGTTTCTTGCGACAAATGTTAATCCAAGATTATCAGGGCTTATTGTTGGAATAACCACCTCTTCTTGCTGTTGTTCTTCATCTTGTGGCGTTTCTTGCGGAGACTGTGAAGTCCTAGGAGAATAGAGAAAATATCCTAAACCAAAAAGAATGAGAAGTAAAACTAGTGCTGCGGCAATAATTATTTTTTTCTGCTGCATAAAATGTTATCTTTTTTATTGTAGCAATCGCGTGAAGAATGTCAACATGTCTCCTATTGCAACTCTTTCCTGCTTGGTACTATTTCGATCTCTAACCGTTACTGTGTTGTCTTTGAGTGTATCAAAATCCACTGTTACACACCAAGGAGTGCCAATTTCATCCTGATATAGATATCTTTTACCAATATTTCCTCTATCATCAAACGCAACTTCCCCCTCAAAGGAAGTTTTTAGTGTTTTGTATAAATCTTTCGCTTTTGTGATTAATTCGTTTTTATTACCAAGAAGCGGAAATACTGCAATTTTTATAGGAGACAGTTTTGGATGAAGTCTTAAAACAACTCTTTTTTCTTCTTCATAGTAAGCGTCAATTAAAAATGCCAACATAGCCCGTCCTATTCCAACAGATGGCTCAATCACGTATGGAATGTATCTTTCATTGTCTTTCTGATCAAAATAGGAAAGATCACGACCAGAGTATTTTGCCTGTTGCGATAAATCATAATCTCCTCTATTTGCAATTCCCTCAAGTTCACCAAAACTCATAAATGGCCAGTTATACCACACTTCTGTGGTGCCTTTTGAATAGTGTGCAATATCCTCTCTGGGAAGATCGACAAGTTTAATATTTTCTTTTCTTATCCCCAAACGCAACCACCAATTGTAACGTTCTTGCTTCCATAGATCATGCCATTTTTTATCTGTTCCCGGCTTTACGAAAAACTCAAGCTCCATCATTTCAAATTCCCTAACCCTAAACAAAAAATTGCCTGTTGTGATCTCGTTTCGAAACCCTTTGCCAATTTGTGCTATACCAAAAGGGATTTTTACTCTTGATGTCTCAACAACGTTTTTAAAGTTTATAAAAATACCTTGAGCTGTTTCCGGCCTAAGATAGGTTTTATTTTTTTCATCATCAATTGGCCCAAGGAAAGTCTTAAACATTAGGTTAAATGACTTTATATCTGTCCAGGCAGGATTGGGATGGGCTTTTTCGTGCTTTGCAATTTGATCTTTGTGATCTGCCCGAAACCGCTCGTGACACACTTTGCACTCAATCAGAGGATCTGTAAAAGAGGCAACGTGGCCCGAGGCTTCCCAGACTTTTGGATGGTGTAGAATTGATGAGTCAAGCCCGACAACATCTTCTCGTTTCAAAACTACACTTTTCCACCATTCATGTTTTATATTTTGAGCCAGCAAAACACCTAATGGTCCCAAATCCCATGTCCCATTCAATCCGCCATAAAGCTCGCTCCCTGGAAAAATAAAACCGCGCCTCTTACAAAGGGCTACTAACTTATCCATTAAATTATCCATATGAACACATGATAGCAAAAAAATTGTCTAGAGGAAATGTGGCAAAAGTGATGTTGTTTTAAGTTTGCGCTCAAGGATCTCCTCGATTACTACGTGAGTATCGATAGCTTTAACAAGAGGAAAGTTTGAAAAAAATCCAAGATGTGAAAGTAACATTTTTTCAAACACATGAACAGTTTGCTTTGCATCTTTACCTTTTGAAAGATCATCAAGAGTTTGTAAAAGCAATAAAAATACACTGGTGTTCTCCTGATTTTCCGCACATAAGCTATCAATAAGCTCACAAATATGGTAGGCAATACCAACCATCCTAAGATTCTTTTTTAAGAAAGCATAATCGCATATTGCCTCTGCCTCAACTACAAGCGGCAGGCTTTTCCCTTTGTAAAGGGTCATCTTTGCGTAATTAAGAAGCTCTACATGAGAAGACCTGCGGCTAGTCACTCGTCTAACACCGACTGCTTTTGCTTGTATCTTTCCATATCCTTTCGAAAAAACAGTCAATAACCTATCTGCCTCATTGATATTACGGCGCTTAATTATAATCCCTTCTACCTTAAAATTCCTCATTGTTTACTACCTAAGCGTTACCTCTTTATCTGTCAGCAGAGGAAATTTTTCCACTTCTTTACCGTTAAGTTTAATTATGTACTCATTTGTTGTGGTTCCCGGCTGTTTTTGAATAAGAAGAGGCAGAGGCGAACCCGATTCAAGCTTAAACGGCAATGTATACGAAAAAGTTAACGTAACCGATCCCTGCGGACGAACAGTTAAGAATCCTTCAAAAACTGTTTTACCTAATTCCTCATAGGTAGAAACTTTTACCTCCGAACCTTGCATGTTTACCAACTTGCTTCCTTTGGGAACATACACCCGGAACCAATTACGAAGAATGCCGTTGAGACACAAATTTCCCCGTTCCAAATTACAATCCGACGGAGGATAGGGATTTTTGTAGATAATTGTAACTGTTTTTATAATTTTCCCATCACTTTCTACCTTTACGTCTTGCGTAACAGACTCTCTCACAAACAAGTTAGATTTTGCGCCTCCTAAATTTGCTTGATTAAGATGGAAGTAATCACCATCAAATTCCTTTATTCTTCCGGCAACGTTGAGCGCTTCTATGCCTCTTTGGGCGTTTTTATCATAGAGGTAAAACAAAATATGCTTTTCATTTGCCTGTGTTATCATATCTTGCACCAACGGCCCCCAATAGAGCTTCGGTGATGATTTAAGAGCTTTCTGCATAATTGCGTACATAAGCGTACCAAGGATGTCTTTTCTCTGGGCTTGGACAGAAGCCAACGAAGTTATCCGTAAATCCAAACTCTTTGGCGTGCTAATTAGTCTTTCCAGTTCATAAATAACTTGGGGACAATCACATCGCTTATCTATCTTTGAGGTAAATTTAATTCCTCCAGCAAAAACCTCATCATCGAGAGTCTTAATTGTCGAAACTAAAACATTGGAATCAATCGCAATAATTCCATCAACATCCACCTTGCTCCCCGCTTCTCTGTATAAACTATTAAACGTCTTCATTGACTCGATAAAATCTGGAGAAAGATTGGTATCTCGCAAATGAAGCGTTGAAACATTGGCCAGGTATTTAAGAATTGGCTCTGGGGCTTTTGGTTTGCTTCTAATTGTATTGTCTAAATTGTAAATATCGTCTGATCGTTCAACCTCTATTTTCCCCTTGTCTATCTTAAAAATAGCATAGGCAGTAATAAATCCTCCGGTGGGCCGCAATTCATTAGCATTTTGGAATAAAACCAAGTATTTTTTCTCTTGCGACTCTCCCAAAAGCGAAGGGAGCACTTTAATTAGAGGTTTGGCTTCGTCGACAAATGCAATGCCGCTATCTGCTATTTCTCTTACTTTTATCAGTTGTGCTCTTACTTTTGCTAATCCAAAAATAGGAGGGTAATGATTTGGATTAACGGCGTCAATTTCTTTTCTAGCAAGATCAAGATCGTTGGCAACGTCATCAATCCTAGGCGTAATCTTTCCCATGGTAAGAATAGTTGTCTGCAATCGTTGCTCGGAAGAACCCATCACAAAACTGCCTTGACCTTTTAAACCCAATACATCCGCATAGGGTTTAATTGCCTCAATAACAACTGAGGAGGCACTTAGACTATGAAATCCAGCTTTTAGCAAATGATCAATGTCGTTATAATACCAACTAATAAAAGGAACAAAACGGAGAAAAGAAATCGTCTGAAGGTTATTTTGAGTTTCCGCTAGCGTTTCTTTTGTTTTTTCAAGTTCTTCATCTGCCAGTGCGATGTTCTGCTTTTTTATTGCATCCACGGTTTTTTGTGCCTGCCGATACGTCTTTTGTGAAGAAATGTAGATTTTTTGTGCCGGAACAGCAATAATAAGCATTGGTGTCCCAAAAAGAATAAAAATAGCAAGAAAAATAAAAAAAATCTTTTTTCTAATTTTGGTTGCTGAAACTACTGGCTTAACATTTTCTTGCGGGCGCAAGGTAATTTTAGGCAAATCATCCATATTTTTATATCATACTTCAATAAAATAAACAATGTCAACAATTATAGGGCGCCTTTGCCATAGATCATCGCCCACGGGGTTTTGAGAATAATCATCAAATCGTAAAAAACAGACCTCTTCTTTACATAATCCGCGTCCATTTCGATACGTTTGTCAAAGTTTATTTCGCTTCTTCCTGATACCTGCCAATGCCCGGTTATTCCTGGCATTACAGACAACACAATTTTTACTGCCTTTCTAGTTTCGGGATATTTCTTTTGCTGCTCACGCAATTCATCTGGATAATACGCTCGCGGGCCAACCAGGCTCATCTCGCCCCTTAATACATTAATCAGCTGTGGTACCTCATCCAAAGAGTGCTTGCGAATAAATTTTCCCACCCTAGTTATGCGTGGATCATCCCGCAATTTATAACTTCCCTTCTTGTATTCATCGAAGAGCTTTAGAAACTTTGGATTCTGGCGCAATATCTCATGTGCATTTTGAATCATAGACCGAAATTTATACATCTTAAAAAGTTTTCCATTCCTCCCCACACGTTCCGGAGTATCCGCCAAAATTGGACCTGAAGAATCCAGCTTTATAAAAATAGCCACAACAACAATTATCGGCAGAAAGAAAACAAGAAGAATTAAAGAAAACAACAAATCAAAAATTCTCTTAACGATTTCATAGGATTTACTTTTCTTTATTCTCATAAAAAGTTAAACTTATGCCAAATGCTCGTGAGGGGTGCCAGACAAGCTTTCTACCAGCTTTTTTATTTTAGGTACCGAGGTTTTTGGACAAACCAAAATAACATCGCTCGTATTAATAACTAGCATTTCATCTAAATCTATACCAACAACAAGTTGATTGGTATCGTTAAACACCAAACTATCCTTACTATCCTCAAGCAGCACCTTTCCTTTTACTACATTTTCATTTGCTCTTTCCACTAAGGCTTCTTTAAGTGATTCCCACGCTCCAACATCGCTCCAACCTAAGTCCGACGATACAACAAAAATTCCCTTTTCCTGCAACTTTACTAAAACCGCGTCATCAAAACTTATTTTTTCAATTGTTGAATACGTCTTTTCGAGAGCATCTTCAAATTTATTCGTTCCCCACAAGGCAGCAATAGGAGTAAGTTTTTTATACATTGCGGGGGTAAATTTGCTAAAAAGAGAGGACAAAAAATTTGGCGTGGTAACAAAGTAGCCTAAATTCCAAACAAAATTATTTTTTTTAAGAAAATCTTGCGCATCAGAAAGGCTCGGTCTATATACTAATTTTCTAAATTTTGTCACGTAAATGTCGTTACCTGCTGTTGGTTGATAAGCATTTTTTAAAACCTCTATCCACCCAATATTTTGATTTGCAAAGCGAGGCTTTTGTCCAATAAAAACAAATTTTGCCTCATTTTTTTTAACCATCGCCTCCGCTAAATGCAAAACATTTTTAAATCTGGCAATATTTTTTACCAGGTGATCGCTCCAAAGAATCGCCATTGGTTCATTCGGAAAACGTTTTTCCAAAAGCGATGTCACCAGCGCTATTGCAGGACCAACGTCACGCATATGGGGTTCGAAAATAAAATTTTCCTCCGCAAGATTGGGGAATTGCTCCTTGACTGTTGCCTCATACCGCCTGCCTGTAGCAATGTAAATATCAGAAAGCTTAAAATCGGGCAACAGTCTCTCAACTGTTTTCTGTAATGTCGACTTATTATCAATAATTTTCTCAAATTGCTTCGGAGTGTTTTTCCTTGATAGCGGCCAAAGTCGTGTTCCTACACCTCCTGCAAAAATAACAATTTTCATAAAAATAGTTTATTAAACGTGATCCTTTAATTTTTCTATCAATGACATAAACGTCTTCTTAAATAACGCTAACGAAAATCTTTCCGCATTATCGGCACAAATCGCAGAAGAAAACCTTTTTTTCTCAAACATAATAAGTGTACTTACGAGTGCTTCTGTTGTCTGAGGATAAAAGAATAATCCTGTCTTTTGCTCCTTAACAATTTCACGCGCTCCTCCCCCATAAAACGCAATTACTGGTCTACCAAACTTCTGGGCTTCTGCGACGACAACCCCAAAATCCTCCAGGCCGGGAAAAATGAGCGCACGACAAGCTTTATAATACCCTACCAGCTCACTATCAGTCAAGTTACCCAAGAACTCGATTGTTTGACCAGCAATGCTTTTGAGTCTCCCTTCTTCCGATCCAGTACCTATAATTTTAAGCGGCAACTGCAATCTATTACATGCCTTAATGGCGATATCAATTCGCTTATAAGGCACAAGCCGAGAAACAACAAGAAAAAAACCAGCCTCCTTTCCCTTGATACTTGACACTTGATACTTGACACTGGGCAGATCAACTGGAGGATACACTACTTCTGATTCTCTTCCATAATATTTTTTAATTCTTTTTTGTACCTCTTTCGAAATAGCAATATACGCATCTGGACGTTGTGCTGCAATATAATCCCATTTACGAAGATACGACACTGCTGGCTGTGTAAAAAATCGATTAACTGGATTTTTAAAATATTCTTCATACCCGCTCCATAAGTAACGAGTAGGAGTAAGACAATAGCAAATATGAAGCGTGCCTGGTTTTGTAATAATCCCTTTTGCTGCTTCTGATGTTACCGAAATAACAAGATCATACTGATCAAACGAAAAGCTCTCAAAGGCCAGCGGCATAAACACTGGCAATAATTCATGAACAGACGACGCGTAAGGAAATTTTTGAAGAAATGATGTCTTTAAAACAAATACATTTGCCCATGGTGTCTTCATCGGGTTGTATACTGAAGTATACAGCGGAGCTTGCGGAAAAATCTCATGCAGCGAAAGTAATACTCTCTCTGCCCCTCCCCATTTATTCACTCTATCGTAGACCAATGCTACTTTCATAAATCTTTAATGTCTCTTTTGCCATTTTTTCCCACGAAAATATTTTACTTCTCTCAAAACCCTTCTCAATATTTTCACTATAATGATGCGTATCATTGTAACTAGCTTTCATTTTCTCTGCTATATCTTCTGTATTATTCGGATTAAAATAGATTGCTGCGTCGTCTGCAATTTCGTGATGAGCTGGAGTATCAGATGCTAAAACCAAACATTTATTTGCCATCGCCTCCAAAATAGGCAATCCAAATCCTTCCATAAGAGACGGAATAACAAGTGCTAATGCATTTTTGTATAAACCTGCGAGTTCTTCGTCTGTCGCCTCTCCACGAAAAATTATTTTTTTCTCAAGTCCCATCTTTTGTACTTTTTCTTTTAGTCTCTTATAAAAATAATCCTCTTTCCCAACGAGTATTAGCTTGATTCCTGATTCCTGATTCCTGATTCCTGCAAACGCTTCAATCAATCTCTCCAGATTCTTATGCGGATATGCATTCCCCACATAAAGAAAATAGCTTCGAGTTTTAAGTTGTAACTTTGAGCTTGGAAGATCTACTCCCTCATATGTCACAACTACCTTATTAAGATCAACATGTAAATGATCAACGATTTCATCTTTTGCTGCATTCGATACTGCGATAATCTTTTTTGCGCGCTTAGCAGCTTGTGATATAACAAATTTATATCCTAAATGTTTTGCCCAATAAAAAGGCATGGGGAGTGTCGAAGCCTGCCCTGTTGGAAAATGATGCAATATCAGATCGTGAATTGTTACGACAAAAGGCTTGTTGTAAAAAATAGGAACTGAAAAATAAGGAAAGTGCACCAAATCTAGTTTTTCCTTGTAGAGAATTGATGGAAACTTTAACTGCTCTTCAATTGTATGCCAACGAATATTAGCTTTTACTAATCTCCAATTGTTTCCTTTAATGCCGACATAGTCTTTTCCTAAAACAAACAGAATATACTCATTCTTCTTATCCAAAATTTGTAACTGGGCAACGAGGTTTCTGATGTATCGCCCAACTCCACTCTCATTCCACAACCTGGCATCAATCCCGATTCGCATGTTTGTAGTATAACAAATCAACCCCTTTCAACACTAACCACGTAAAAAATTTGGGATATTTTTTTTGGTAATGTTTTTTGTAAAAAATCTTCATTGCTTCAAAGCGAGCTTCTGTCGCACGTCTCTTTGTATCTTTATCTGCTGTTGTAAGATGTTCAGAGATCTCTTTGATACCCGAAGAAACCCCTTTGTAATGCATAATTGAAATAGTCGGAACGAAATATATCTTCCACCCTTTCTCTTTCAATCTATAACAAAAATCTAAATCGTCTCCATACCAAAAAAAATCCTCGTCCCACCAATTAACTTCTTCTCCAGCTATTCTTCTTACAATTATAAACGCACCTGCGCATGCATCAATTTCGTGGATTTTTGATAAATCTTCCCATCCCATAGAATATCCAGCGAAAATCCGAGACTTAGGAAAAATTCTCGATAACCCAGAGAAATGACAAAATGCATTCCAAGGAGTTGGAAACCCTCTATGTGAAGCATCGTCTAGCCTGCCATTTGCTAGTTCGACTCGACACGTTGCAGCCCCCGCATGTGGATACGAATCCATAAATACAATCATCTCATCAAGCGTATTTTTACACACGACTGTATCCGAATTAAGAAATAATATATATTTTCCTTCCGCCTTTTTAAGGCCAATATTATTTGCTTTTGAAAATCCAACATTTTCCTTATTTTCTATTGCAATAACTTTTGGGAATTCTTTTTCCACCATTTCTACTGAGCCATCAGTTGATGCATTATCAACAACAATAACTTCAGTTGCATCTTTAGGAAGATTTCTATAAACAGACTCGAGGCATGCTTGTAAAATATCTTTTGTATTATATGAAACAATAATAATAGATAATTTAATCATACGTAGTAATTGCATCTCGATAAACATCTTCAAGTTTTTTTACAATTATTTTCCAATCATATTTTTCCTCAATTAGTTTTCTGGAATTATGCGCGATTTTTTTATAGAGTTTTTCATTATCAAAAATATCGACAATATTTTTAACAAATTCATCTGTATCCTCTGCCAGCAAAATTTCTTGCCTGTCCTTTGCATCAATCCCCTCTCTACCCAATGGTGTTGTAATAACAGGAACACCGCTTGCCATTGCTTCTAATATTTTATAACTCGTTCCGCCCCCAACTCTAATCGGGGCCAGAAGCACATCTGCCTTGGCAAAAATTTCAGCAGTCTCTTTTGGCGCATTTTCATCAAAAATAACATTTTGGTCACTCGACAATTTTTTAATTGAATCAGGAATATCCTTCCCCACAATCCACAGTTTCGCTTCTATTTTTGATTTTATTTCCGGCCAAATTTCGTTTAGTATCCACCCTACAGCATCCCGATTCTGTAACCATTTAAAATCCCCAATGAATAATATTCTTTTCTCCTTTTTATTAATTCTGAATTCTGAATTCTGAATTCTGAATTTTTGTATATCTACACCATTTGACACGACTTCCACATCTTCTCTATTCATTAATTTTTTTTCTTCCTCCGATACTGCTACTAATTTTGTCGCCTTGCTCCAATAAATCTCTTCCCAATATTTAAGTTTCGCAACATCAAAATATAATAAGGGCCTAAACAAAAAAGGAGCCATCTTTGTATATCGTTTATATACTAGATACTCAATGTTGTGTTCTACTAAGACAACAGGGAGAGGGGTGTCTGGAATATTCTGCATGACATAAAACGTTTCCACATGAATAAGATCAAATGATTTTTCATTAATAAGTCTAATAATAGCTCGCCTCATTTCATCATTCGTGTGTCCAACCAGAAGAAATGGAAATGGAGAAAAACCAGTCCTAAAAACATTGGGAAACGACCACTGCTTCTTTCTCTCAACGGTAATGAGCGTTTGGCAGTACCTCTTAACTGCCATAATATCTGCATCTGTTTGGTGTGATCTCTTTTCACAAACAATAGTCAATTCATGTTTTGTCGCTAACTCCTTAATAAGATTAAAAAGCCTGACATGTCCACCAGAAAAAAGAGGATATGGAAGAAAAGAGGAAACAATAAGTATTTTCATACATTATTTTGCCGATTGTGACGCTTCAACTTCGTGCAGTGGCGGAAAATAGAGAGGCCTTGTTAAATCAAATATAACATACTTTTCAGTTCTGGCAAGAGTAGTGTAATGTTTTCCAAAACCTAATTCATCTTTTGTAGGATTCACAAACGTAATGTAGCCTGCCCCGGCCTTTATAAATTCATAGAGCGGTCTTTCCCATACTGGCCAACCTTGACGATTGGTATGGTAGAGAAACGTTGTATCACCATTATAAATAGCGATAATCTTTGCGTCTTTTGGAGTAAGCTTATCTATGGCACGGCCAGCTTCAATAATTTCCGGGTGATTGATATTATAATATGCTCTAATCTCCCGCCAACTAAAAATAAGCATAAAACCAAAACACCCGCCCAGCGCAGCTATTCCAATAGTACGGCTAAATTCTTTTTGAGACAGAGATAAAAAAACGTCAACACCTTTTCCAAAAAATATTGCCAGCGTGGGAACAATAAGTATTTGATAATACTCATGTTGCACATTTCCAGTAGCAAACACTGTCAAATATGCCAGGGACGAGATGATAAATGTTAAAAAAAAGAATCCTTCTTTCTCTTTTACTTTACCCAAGATTCCCAAAATAACAATTGGCAAACCCCAGTATCCAAGCATAATTTTGGCAATTCTTTCGGCAAAAATCCACCAGAAAAATGCAATCTTAAATCGAATCTCGTTTCCGTTATATAACCAATCGTTACGGGGTATGCCCTCCGGGTAATGCTGCATCCACCATCTCCATAAAAAAAAGGGGAGAAAAGATAATATAAGAAAAAACCACAGTTCTTTTTTCTTTACAAAATCTAGTCCATATTTCCTGTATATCAGGTAAAAAATAGACAGTCCAAAAAATAAAACGTATGGTTTTATTAAAAGAGCTGTGGCAAAAAAAACAGCCGAAAGTGTAAGGAGTAATTTATATTTTTTTTCTATCCAGACGTCAAAAAAATATATGGAGCCAAGCATCATGCTTGTCATCAACTGATCCGGTAAGATCACTCTTCCATAGTAAACATTATAAGGAACAACTGCATAGAAAAGCGCCGCAAATATCGCTGCTTGCCAGGAAACATGCAGTCTAACCAGCAAATAAAGAAAAATAATGCCAATAACTGCCGAAATGTTTGTGACCAGCCGTCCCCACTGCTCGATTGTAAAACGATCAAAAAGACGAAATAACCCCGCCTGCAAAACATTATAGAATGGAAACTCGACAAATCTGTACCCTTGTGGATTATCTAAAAGAGAAACGCCATTTGATAAGTCATCAAATCTGGGATGCAACACATCAAAACCAAATTTTAAAAAATTCCGAGAAACCGCAGCAGTATCGGATTGTCTCCATGAATGCCAATCTGCAACCGGGCCGTTAAACCGATATAATCTAACAGCAAACGCGCCCAAAATAACCAGCGTTAACAAAAAAAACTCTCTCTTTTTCATTGAAATGTCGCAATCCTTCTTTCCACAACTTTTCCGCTATCGTCAAATTCAAACACTTTTTGGGTTTTGGGATCTTCTATGGCAGTAATCGCCTGGTTAACCGAATCGATTTGATAGACACGAATGTATTGATTCCTAAAGACAAACCATAAGGCATCGTTTAAACCAACCGGAAATACCCACGCATCTGCGTACCGAATTGGCACATTAACAAAATAAAACTGTAAATGTTCCTTTGTCCACTCATTAATGTATACTCTGTCCATTGATATAAAAAATCTCTTCGCTTTCTCACCTGCTCCATGCCAATCTTCATGAATTTTTTGCAGCTGAATGACATGGATAAGAAAAAATATGCTTCCTATCATTATAACACTCAAAAGCGCAATGTATTGACCGTTGCTTCGTAAATAAAAATATAATTTTTTAAGAAAAAATGAAAAAAGAATCACAAATCCTATAGACGATAAATAACTATATCGAGAAGTGATATTTCCCAAGCCTAAAAATGGCAGAAGCGCTATCAAGAAAAACAAAGAACCGAAAATAACAATTTTTTGCTCATCTTTAGTCATTTTCCAAATGATTATTCTATATGCCTTAACGGCTAGATAAAGCATTATCAAGGAAACAACTCCGCTAAATACTATATGCTCTCTAGAAAAACTCCGCAACGACTGATAAATGGGAAAAGAGGCGGGGCCAAAAAAAGCAAGCATAATATACCCAATGGCATTACCAACAATATTGTAAGGAAGCTTTAATAAATTATAACTGTAATCACCGCTAAACCAATGACTCTGGGCAAAAAAGCGTAAAGCCAGATATGGAAGGATAGGGAAAAATAATATTAGGTAGTAAACACCTCTAAAAGCTATCCTGAATATAAACTTTTCTTCGGTTACATATTCATAAAGGATGATAAAAAGAGGAGTGATTACTCCCAGCTCATGAAACAAAAGACTGAAAATGATAGAGAATAAACAAAAAATAAAATAAACAATTTTATTTTTTTCTTTCCACAAAATAAAGAAAAGCAAACTAAGAAGCGCAAACACCGCATTAAAGAGAAAACCAGTTGAAGAAATCCAAAAAACCGCTTCGAAATATCCGCTTAAAATAAGAAATAAAAAAGCCGAAAGAGCAGATATAAAAGAATCTCTCAAAACCTTCTTGGCAATCAAAAAAAGAAGCATTGCTACAATAAAATGGAGAAAAACAGAAACCATATGATATAACGTTTGATTAAGCCAAAAACCCGAGTACATCAGTAAAAAATACACTTTTGTTCCCGGCCGATAAAAAAACCCATTCGCGTCTGTGAAATAGCTAATAATTCTGGTCGTTATTGATGGACATTCTTGCACATTGGAATTTCCGATATTGCAATCGGCAATCCATCGAAACCAAGTAAAATCATCACCAACAAAAAAATAATTAGAAATAGGTAAAAATACTACAACTGTAATAATAAATAAGTAGATAGCAATTGCAGAGGAAGAGGTTGTCACTTTTTTACACTCTCTATAAAAATCTAAATCGCTCTTTTGGTACAAATGTAGTACTCCAATAGTAACTCCCAGCAAAAGCCAGAGGAAAAAAGCAATTTTCGACGCCTCAAAAACATCAATAAATACTGCGTTTAGGGCTAAACCAACGACACCTGCAGCCATGCCCAAAATAAAACTTTTAACCACCAAAGAATCAACCTCGGGTAATACTTTCTTTATGTAAATTCCAGCAAATAAAAATATCGCCAAAAAAGAAGAAAAACCCAACAATCCTACTTCTCCCAAAATACGCAGATAGTTGTTATCAACAGCAAGTCCAACCGATGAGTATCCGCTTCCAAATAAAATGTTTCTCTTAAACGCATCTATTGCCTGCGGCCATTCCCCCTGAAATCTGGTGGTAAACGAAAGATCATAGGCTACTGCCTTTTTTACCAAAAAATCTCCGTGAATACTAAATATTTCAGAAGATTCCGCTGTTTTGTCATCTTTTGATTTTTGGTAAAAAAACTGTCCCAATTTTTTGGTGACAGGCGAAAGCGGCAGATTTATATAGCTGGTACCTTGTGGCAGATTTTCTCCGGTGGGAGCATTCGATTCGACAACAAGCGCCACTTTCGGTGGAAGCTGCGTAAAAAGAACCTTTGCAGAAGAAGTAGCCTGTTTTTCATCTTCTATCGGCCTGATAATTTCGTCTTTGGTCTGAGCGAATTTTCTTTTAATGATTTTATCCTTAAAATAGGAAGCCTCAATATCTTTTACATGTCCAATTGCCTCTCCTGTCTGTGCGTCAACCAATACATCAACCTCTTTAACCGTATCTCCAAAACGCTGCAGAAGACTTGAAGAAAAACTTAAAAATACGAAGGCTATCATAAAAAGAAAAAGAATAATCAATCTCTTTTTTTGAAAAAGAAATACCAAAATCATAGAAATTAAAAGAACAAAAAACGACACTCGAGATACCGTCATAAAAAGAAGAACAAACCCAAAAGAAATTGTTACCAAAAGAGGTAACTTTACAAACCAGTTTTTAAATCCGAATATCATGCTTGTTAAGATAGGAATCACCAAAACCAAATACGCGGCCAGATCGTAATGGCCGGCAAAAGTGGAGGGAACCCGCGACAACTCAGAAAGCCGTATGGGTATTCCCTTCGCGAATTCTTCATTCATTGTCAAATAGGCGGGGAATCCATAAAATTTTTGCCCAAAGCCATATGCGATAATCAAAATAAGAGTCCCCGTCATCACCGCGACAACATAAGGAATCGATCGTTTATCTTTTATCCCGGAATAAGCAACAAAGAATAAACTTACATACTCAATTCTGCGCAAAAAACTTAAGAATGCTACATTTGTATGGACACCAGACCCTGCTATGACTGGAAATATTAAAAGTACACCATGAATAGTGGCAATTGCCCCGATAATCCAAAAAAGAATAATAGGAAATGTCAAAGGGGTTCTTAATGTTATTTTTTTTCTAATAAGAAGCAGCAACCAAACTAAAAGAACAAAAACAACGACGAAATCTTCTGCTCGAATATAAACCCATGTGTTTCTGACATCTAAGAGGGGCAATTTAGGATATAACGGAATAAACGTTAGCAGAAAAAGCGTCAGAATAAACAAGATATTATCGGTAACAAAACGGAATATTTTCATAGCGAAAAAGCCAGAGCTTGTCTATACGTTGATCTTAAATATGTATTATTAGTAAAGATGCCAATAGCAATAGCGACATAGGCTTTTGTAATAAGCAACATCTTAACTATTACATACTGAATATAATTCATATGTTTCTTGTAAAAGTAAAGAAGTCCTTTATAAATATGTGCAATTGCAAAACCCCTATTCGAGCTGCCTAGCTCCTTATGATAAATAACTGTGTATGGATAAAAAACAACCTGATAGCTAATTTTTTTGACGCGATAGCAAAGCTCCATATCTTCCATATACATAAAAAAATGATCATCAAACCCACCAAGCTGATCAAACAATTTTTTTCTTATCAATAGCGCCGCCCCACTCACCCAGTCTACTTCAGATATTGTTTTTGGACTGGTGCGTAATAAACCGAATCGCTCACCCAAAAAAAGCATTAAAAAAACGTTCCCTATGGTATAAAATTTTCCGGTAGAAGCCTGATCAAAACCATCCGCGTTACGTAATTTGGCGCCCAAAACACCAATATCTTTATGTTCTTCTACATATGAAACCGCACTAAGTAAGCCATTATCTCCTACTTCGGTATCGGAATTTAAAAACAATAAATATCTCCCTTTTGCATTTTTTGCTCCTATATTATTTCCTTTTGAAAATCCAACATTTTCTTTATTTTTGATCAATGTAAGATTTGAGATTTGAGATTTGAGATTTGAGATTACCGATGCCGAAGTATCGGTCGATGCATTATCAACAACAATAATTTCAAATACTCCTTTTCTTAATTCTTCCCGATAATGATTTTCTAGCGATGTTAGACATTGTTTTGTTAAATCTTTAGTATTATAATTTAGAATAATGACTGATAATACAACCATATCTCACCTATCGAAACCAGGCAGCTCGTCCAAGTTTGTAATGTAAATCTTTTACTTTTCTTTCTCCGATAACTTTTGCAGGCACACCCCCAACAATTGTGAATGCGTCAACATTTTTTGTGACCACTGCACCTGCTGCAACAACAGCTCCTTTACCAATTACTACCCCAGGTAAAATAATTACTCGCGGACCAATAAATACATAGTCCTCAATAATAACATGGCCACAAACTGGAGCAAAATCGGAACTATTTACATCATGCTCGCAGTTATAGATCATTACATCAGTTGCAATATCCACATGATCGCCAATAGCAAGTCTTGCTCTCCCATCTAAAACTGCCCCCTCTCCAATAATAGAATCGTTTCCGATACTTATGTTCTTTGGGTTATAGAATCGTGCGCCAGTGTGAACTGTAGAACCTTTACCAATTTTTACTCCTGCCAGACGATAAAAAAAACGTCTAATGTGATGAGATGGGATATATCCAACACAATGAAGAATTAAAACCTCAAATTCTAAAAAAACAGCATTAGTTCTCCTTATAATTTTATTTAGCATTTGTTACCTCCTCAAGCACTTTTAAAGTTTCTTTGGCAGTTTTCTCCCATGAGAATTTTTTTACTTGTTTATATCCTTTATCAATCATTTGCTTTCGCAGTTTTTCATCGTTAAGTAACAACTCTATTTTTTCGGCTATATCATCGACATTTTTTGGATCAACATAAAGCGCCGCATCTCCGCCTGCTTCCGGCAGGCTTGAGATATTACTTGTTATCACAGGACACCCATAATTCATTGCTTCTAAAACTGGTAGTCCAAACCCTTCGTATAAACTCGGAAGGACAAAAAATAGAGCATTTTTATAAAAAAATGATAAATCTTCATCCGAAACAAACTCCAGAAATTTCACACGATCTTCAACGTTAAACTGCCTCGGGGAACGCAAAATATCTTCGTACATCCAGCCCTTTTTCCCTACAATAACTAAATTAACAGCATTTCTGTCTTTAAGTTTAGAGAAAGCTTTAATTAACCTAACTATATTCTTTCTTGGCTGCAGTGTTCCTACAAATAAAATATAATTTCCATCAATTTTGTATTTTTCTTTAAGCAGTTTTGAATTTTGCATTGTTGTTTTGAGCTTTATTCCCGGATAGGTCACGACAATCTTATCTTCCAAAACCTTATACGCCTTGATTATATCATCTTTAGAAGCACGGCTAATAGTTAAAATCTTGGCAACCTTTTTGATTGAGTATGATGTCCAATTTCGAAGCTGGAAAAGATCTGACTTTTTGAACATCTCAGGATAATGTAAGTATGAAAGGTCCATAATAGACATTATCGTTGGAACTGGCGAAAAGCGCGGAGCATAGTGTGTAGGACTAAAAAAAACATCTGGTCTTGGTTTATGAAGATATAAATCAAGCGGCAATCCTATTTGCGACCAAAGTTTTTTTGGACGAACAACTCGATATTTCCACCCATCGCGCTCTTTCGGCATATGAGGCAGTGGAGAATTTTTGAGGTAAATTTGAAATTTGATCCGCCGATTTGGCAGATGAAATTCTTCGAACTTCTTAAGAAGTTCGAAGTTGTATTCCGAAATCCCCACTCTTTTCTCCACATTTGCCTCATTTCCATCGATACCAATAAGCATACTTAAACTCCAGGATAAATTACATGTAGTTTTTTTTGATCAATTCCTAAAATCTTTTTAGCGTCTTTTTTTGTGCTTTCAGATATACAAAAGACAATATCGCATTCTTTTTTTACCCAACTCAATCGTCTTTTCTGAACCGATACTATTTTTTTATCAGTCCCCTCTGGATACATATAGACAATCAAATCATACAAAATAGTTGCTCTTTTGGCCTTTGTTGGTGGTTGAGTCCAGTCGGAGGAAATAAACACATCAACATTGCCAATAAGCCACTCAATTGGAAAAATATGCAGCCTATTCCAAAGAAGATCAAGCAAGACAGGTGGAAACAAAAATGTTGTAATTTTTACTTTTGGATTATCATTTTGAATTTTGAATTTTGAATTTTGAATTTTTCTCCTAAGACTCGAGAAAAAGAGAACGTATTCATTATCTCTATCAAGGTTCAAAAGTTCTTCAACTAGCTGTCTTAAGTATTCTCCAACTCCTGTCCCCTCATATGCAATTTGCGATATATCTATTCCTATTCTCATATTCTGAATTTACGCTTTTTGTAGGTAATTTACAAAATGTAAAAGCTCAACTAGAATTGATAGTCTCTGACTTTTCCTTTTTTCGAGAAAGAGTGCAAGTTTTTCTTTTTCTTCATTTTCTTTCTGAATCTTTGGATATACAAATGGAACAGTGATACTTTCAATTCGAAAATGCTTTTTTAGGCCCAAAACAATAGAAAAATAAAGGACATTTGAATAATCTTCAACATCAAAAAACTCTTTAGTGAATGATGACTGAAGTGAAGAAAGAGAATACTTTTTTATAAAAAGTGAGATAATCTTCTTATCATTTCTAAATACCTTTGGGCCGAAAAACATATCAAGATCATCTTCATGCGAAGAACGTAATCCGTGTATTCTTAAAATTTCATTGTAAATCTTGTTTCCTTCTACTTCCGACTCATACATATACGATGGATGCGTTGAAGCAAAAAGCTCATTATTACGTTTTGGCACAACAATATCCGCCTTTTCTTCTAAAATTGGCTTCACCAAAACAGGAATGCAGTCAGTTACTAAAGAAACCTTTTCTGGTTCTGTTAGTACAATAACTTTTACTCCATCTTGCTTTGCTGCAATTTTGATGGCTTGGCGCTTGGCCGGAGAACGTTTGGGATTTTGTCTACTTACAAAGATAATATTTTCTATATTTTTTATTTCTTTTTGAAATGTCTTACCACTTTTTCCATCAACAACAATCACCAAATATCCCCGTTTTTGTGCTTCTCTAAAAAAATTGATTGCCAGATCGCCTCTTACTTTGTCTGTATGATTAATGCTTCGTAAGCTACCTCTGTACCATTTTGGATAATATGTATTTGTTGCAATAGCAACTGCTCCAGATTTTAACTCCATTTTACTCTTTTCCTTTCTGCGCGAGATAAAAAAACACCGAAAGAAAGAAAAATGCTCCAGCATACCAGGTAAGCCTTTCTGCAGTAAAAAAAATCCATAGCGAAAAAAGAGGAATTGAAAGCATCAATGAAAGTATACCAAGCACAACAGCTAGTTTTGGATCTTGTTTATATAAAATAATACCAATTACTAAAATAAAAAACACGTCCTGTATTTTCATATGCTATCGGAGCTATATTTTAATAAAAAATCTTCTTTCTCCTGTCCATTTTTTCTTTGTATCTGATTAGAAACATTTATCATAAGATCTGCTAAAAATCCGGTAAAAAATATCTGAAAACCACTTAAAACAAGCAGCATGCCAAAAAAAAGCAACGGTCGTCTCCCTATTGATTGTCCACCCAACCAGATAATACTTAGATAACTCAAAATCAACATGCCGCATAGAATAAATATCCCCCCCACTGTGCCAAAAAGATGGAAAGGACGATCTTTATATCTTATTAAAAAAATCATGGTAAAAATATCAGGTAGGTCTTTCCATAATTTTGAGACACCGAATTTCGATTTGCCAAATTTTCGGACATCATGACTGATTAATTCTTCAGAAATTAAAAACCCCTGTTTATGAAGCAAGACAGGAATAAAACGATGAAGCCCTCCATACAGATTAAGACTCTTTACTGCTTCTCTGGAATATACTTTTAACCCACAGTTATGATCATGAATATCCATACCCCATAGTTTTCCTGCTAACATATTAAATACTTTCGAAGAAAATACTTTTAATAACGAATCTTTCCTGTCTTTTCTCCATCCGCAAACAAGATCCCACCCTTCTTTTGCCTTCTTTAACAATTTTTCTATCTCCGATGGCTTGTCTTGTAAATCAGCATCAAGGGTAACAATATAGTTTCCTTTTGCCTTTTTGAATCCAAACATTAATGCTTCCGCCTTGCCGTAGTTTATACGAAATGAAAAAAGGCGAACTTTATTGTTTTTTTGCGCTATCTCTTTTGCAACTAAAAGTGATCCGTCATTGGACCCATCATCAACAAAAATAATTTCATATTCTTTATCAAGCTGTGGTATATATTTTATTATTTCTTTATAAAGAACCAGCAGGTTTTCTTCCTCATTAAAAAACGGAATAATAATACTTATCATATATAATGATTATTCCACATTTTAGCAAAAAAGTGGTTAAATAAGAAGAGATCTTGTATAATGATTAATAGAGATGAAAAATAAAAAAATTGCTATTATTGGAGCAAACGGCCAACTTGGAAGCGATCTCCAAAAAGCGTTATCTGACAAGTTGCCCTATAACATTTATCCCTTAACTCATGCAGATATCGAAATAACAAAACAGGATAATATGGTAGAAGTTTTAGATAACATTCAACCCGATGTTGTCATAAATACTGCAGCGTATAACAATGTTGATGAAAGTGAATCAAATCCACAAAAAGCTTTGTTAGTAAATAGCATCGCGAATAAATATCTAGCAGAGTATTGCAAGAAAAAAAATAGCATTTTGGTTTACATAAGTAGTGACTATGTCTTTGGTTTCGACGAAAAAAGAAATATTCCCTACATAGAGTCAGATTATCCAGGTCCGATCAATACCTATGGTATATCAAAATTAGCAGGAGAATATTTTGTTTTATCTATATGTAAAAAATATTTTGTCATTCGTACAAGTGGACTTTTTGGTATTGCTGGCTCATCTGGAAAAGGAGGTAATTTTATTACAACAATGTTACAACTTGCAAAAGTAAAAAAAGAAATTTCAGTTGTTAATGATCAAATAATCTCACCAACATACACGCGCGATCTCGCAAAACAGATACATTACCTTATAAGAACCAGTGCATTCGGGTTATACCATGCTACTTCAGAAGGTCAGTGCTCTTGGTATGAATTTGCAAAAACTATTTTTCGTTTAACAAAAACTGCAGTTCTCATTCGGTCAATTCCATCTTCACTCTACCAATCGGCAGCAAAACGACCATCGTACTCGGTGCTTGAAAACCATAAACTTAAAAAACTTGGTATTCACAATATGAGAAATTGGAAAGAAGGCCTTTATGACTACCTACAAGAAAAAGGGTATATATAATGGCAAGAATAAAACTACGCAGGATGTATGTAGGTGTATGTAAGAAATATGTTTGCCGCAATGAAAAGATAAAACCAAAAATTCCCAATGTAGTTAAATAGTTTATCTTTATGTAGAAGAAGCGTAATCAGTAGAGGACCAAAAAGGAGAAAGACAAGCACTCGAAATTGAGTTGTAGTCAGACCAAAATTATCTTCATAAAGAAACTTTATTTGCGCCAATCCGACAAAAGTAAGAAGAACGAAAATAAACCAATTTTTTGTTTTTAAACTTTCAACAAGAAAATATGCAGTAAATAGTGCCATAAATGGAAACATCGGTATCATGTACCATCCCATTTCTCCTTCTTTAGTAAGTGAAAAAATAAGAATCATAAAATAGGCTGCTACAGGAACAAGAATTAGCTTGTGTTTCTTATAATCTAAAAAACTAAAGAAAAAAGTTAAAAAACCCAAAAAATACCACCCGTCATTATAAATCTTATTTACAATAATTGGTTTCGATATAAGAAGATGAAGAGTTTCTGGACCGACAACTCTACTTGCCTGTGACTCCATTATTTGTTTAAAAACTTCCCAATCATAATACCATCCATAGAAAAGGTATGCTCCAAAGAAAAGAAAAAACAAGCCACTTAAAAGTAATATGCGAGGTAATTTTGTTTTTTCAGTAATAAATATATATAAAAGACTGACGTACAGCACGACCCCAACTTCCTTTGTCCAAAAGGCTAAACCGCATATAGTGCCAAGAATAAGTGCTCTCTTATTGCTAATTTTTTTATTCCAACGTAGAAAAAGATACACTGATCCAAGTATAAGTGGTGTAAGTAAATTTTCGGCAAATACAACACGTCCATTCATAACAAAAATTGTTGTTGTGCCATAAATTAAAAGTGCCCAAAGACCAGTTTTATACCCATAAAGATACCTTCCTAACAAAAATACCAAAATGGATGAGATCATCGAGAGAATAATTGGCACAAGGCGGATCACCCGAAGCTCTATTTTGTAAAATGTATCATATCCAAAAAGCATTGACCATCCCCCAACAAGCAAACCGTTCAATGGCGGATGGTCGAAGTAAGGAGAAACTATGGGAAAATAAAGTTTATCGATAATTAACTCATACTTATTTTTATAGGCAGAGAAATATGACCAAGAAATAGGTACATGCTGTGTTATAAGACTGACCCCCAAAAATGAATACGTATACTCATCACTTGATGCACCTCTTTGTGGGTATATATCGTAATTATGAAGCCGAAGAAGCAAACTAAGAAGTAGTACAAAAATGACAATGAGTACCTCTACTCTTTTCATATCTTATTGAAGGGTATTATTCTGCATCTGTAAGAATACTTCTTTTGCAAAATTATTGTTTGGATCGATTTTCAGCGCAATTGCTATTGCTTCGGTTGCCTTACCTTTTTCTCCTTGCTTAAAATAGACTATAGAAAGCACGACAAAAAGATTCGGATTTTGGGGATTCGCAGTAATACCCTTTTGAAGATAATCAATTGCTCTATCAAAACTTTTCTGGCTATAGTAAATCCCAGCAATATTTTGATACGACTGCCATAGTCTTGGCTCTATTGATAATGCTTTTTCATACTGTTTAATTGCATCTTCGGGTCTTCCCATATCCCGGTAAGCATTGCCGAGATTATGAATTGCGTCAGCATAGTTTGGCTTTAACACAATTGCAATCTTGAATTCTCTCTCTGCATTTATTAAATCGCCATGACGACCATAATAATCACCAAGATTGTTATGATTTTGTGCACTTGAAGGGGAAGTACGAGCTGTTGCAAGCCAAAGGTGATCTTCATCTTGCCAATCGATATTTCGCAAAATAGTTCGAATTATAAGAGAAAATATTATAAGGGAGAAAATAATATATGTTGCCATTTTCAGTTTTGGATTTTGGCCTAGTTTTACAAAAAGCATTGCTACAACAACAAAAATTCCTACTGCTCCAAGATAAACATATCGCTCGGCTACAATCCAAGCATGGACAAATGGATTTAAGGTCACCAAAAGAGGCACCCAAAAAAATGTTAACCAGAAAAAGACCAGGCGATTACGTTTAAAAGAATAGAACATGACTCCAAAAAATAATACGACTATGGCAGATCTTACGATAAACTCAAAGACAGTAAATGATAATTCTGTATGATAAATTGTCAAATCATTTGGCCAAAAAATTAATTGCAGGTAAGAAGAAATAGCAATCGGAACTTGCAGAAGAGGATTGACAATTGTTGGATCTATTGATTGTTGTCCCTCAAATAATCCTGCCCTAAATGTAAATAATCGTAAATATAACAACACCCAAAACCCACTTAAAATAAAGTATGGAACTATTCTTTTCCAACTTCTCATAAGACTCCCAAAAGAAAATTCAAAAAGAGGAAACATCATTGCCAAAACAACTGCTTTCTCTGAAGATAAAAGGGCGAATACATAAAATATAAGTGAAGCAATATACTTGGGAATATCTTTTTTTGACAAAATGTAAAAAAGTAAAGATAAGAGAAAGAAAAAACTATATTGTACATGGACACCTGCTGAAATCCAGGTTACTGATTCAACTAAAATTGGATGAACAGCAAAAAGAACTGCAGCAAGTATCCCAACTTTAGGTTTTTGCATAATGCAAAGGATTGTATATATAAGTAAAACCACTCCTAAATGAAAAATGATATTAGGTAAGCGAAAAAGCATCGGATTTAATCCGCCTATTTTATATACTGCCAGATACAAAAATTGTCTTATAAAAGGGTATGGATTCGACAAAATAGTACTCGTATCCCAAATAGGCATATTAAGAACAAGGGCTCGATCATCGGAAACAAAACTATTTCCGAGAGCATTTACATAAGATACAAAAACAAGTCCTAAGAGAAGCAGTAAATACCACCGATTCATTATGAGGAATTTTTTAAAACTGAAATCTTTTATCATGGTTAATGTCATAAGAATTCTATTTTGAATCCGCCTTTAGAGCAAAAATGTCGCCTACATAAAGTTTATCCAAAATCCATTCAACAGGATAAAATAATAACACAATTACTAATTTATGTATGAGGTCGATTTTTTTGTTCAACATGTCTCCCATAAAATATTGTAGACTCCCTGCTATTCCTCCTGCTGAGCAAAACTCAATTTTTTTTATTCTAAATCCTTCTTTTTCTACCAACTTACCAAGAGTAGCAGGTGAGAAGAGAAAGAAATGTCTTGGGGAATCTAAATTATACCAATAAGACTTAAATAACTTACTAATCATACTTTCCATATTGGGAGTACCCATAATCAATTCTCCTTTTCTCTTTAGCTTTTTTCTTATAAGGCGTAGGCAAAGTGCTGGATCATCCAGGTGTTCAATGACATGATATAACCTTATCGCATCGAAATAATTATCTGGATAAGTATCTAAATCTTTATACGTTCCAAGTTTTAAATTTTCCAATCCACGCTTTCTACCAATTGCAAGTGCGCTATTATCCATATCTATGCCATACGTATCCCAACCTAACTTTTTTAATAGCACCAATGTATCACCTGTCCCACATCCAACATCGAGGATTTTCCCTTTCTTTACATAGGATGGCATTGCCGGAACATTTTTAATACATATTATAAAAGTACGGCTTAAAAAATTAGGTGAATAATATTGACTGACAAGATAATCCCTAAGTTTCTCAAAAAAACCTTTTTTATTACTTTTATTGTACGCATAGTAAGCTTTACTTGGGTAATATTTTTTAATCTTCAACTGCGATGGCTGCGGATCTAGAAATGCAAGAGAACATGCGTTACATCTCTTAAGGAAGAACTTTCCAGGAAGATTAAACATTCTGTCCCTGGTCTCGTATAAGGGAATAAATTTTGACGATCCGCATATAATACAAGAATCTATCATTTTAGTCGTTATATTCTTGGATTGTTCTAAAAAGACTGAGACTGTAATAGTAATAACTCCATCTGGGACTCATTTTTATGTATGGATTTATGTCTTGGTCTGACACTTTCCGTATCTCACTTTGTATAAATTTACGTTTCTCAAGTGTTTTATTTAAATTTAAAATATTCCACCAATATGCTTTAAAAATTGCCTTTACCACACCAAGGCGTAATTTAAGCAGTGAGTAAAAAATATAACAAACCTGCGTAATTATAAATACTGGATAAATAGTAAGTAAATTTCTTGTTCCAAAATTTTTTATATAAGAGCAGTTCATATTTTTGAATATCAAATATATCCTTTTTTCATAGTTATATTTATTAGACAAGATCGTATCACCACCACTAACATGGTAAATTACGGACTTTGGTTCGTACAAAACTTTGTATCCCGCAAGCCATACTCTAAAAGACAAATCTGTCTCTTCAAAAAAAATAAAAAAATCTTCATCAAAAAGACCAATTTTTTGCAAAAGGCTTCGGGGGAAAATTGAACATGCGCCTTTTGGTGAAAAAATTATTTTTTGTCTGTTATATTTTTCCAGATTTGCTTTTTTTCTATATCCGTAGTGATAGAGAAATCCTGTAAACGATATAAAATCTCCAGCTACTTCAAGTATGCTTTTATCATTCAATAACCTCATCTGTGACTGCACGCAACCAATCGTTGGATCTTTTCGAAAATCAGCAAGTAACGGCTCAAGAAAATCCACTGTCACAACAGTATCGTTATTGAGAAAAAGCACATACGAACCGCTTACATATTTACATCCAATATTGGCACCACCGGCATATCCATAGTTTTTTTTATTTTCAATAAGTTTTACTTTTGGATAATGCTTTTTGACAAAGACGGCGGATCCATCGGTAGAATTATTATCAACGACAATGATTTCAACAGCCTTGTAGGTGACTTTCTGCAGAGAATCCAAACAGTTTTTGAGGAATTTTTTGCCATTCCAGTTAACAATGACTATTGAAACCGATACCATATCAGATTAATTTATCACTCCAAGTCTTGGGCAAATCTTTTGTCGCAAGTTCCACACCATATTCTAAATACTTAAATTTTTTAGGCCCCACACTTTTTGCCCAGGCAATCATCTTCTTTATTCCCTCCCTAAAAGGCACTGTTGTTTTATAACCTAAAAGGTTAACTGCTTTATCGTTGGTACAATATGCCTCTTTTACTTCTTGGGGGCGCATCGGAAGATATCGTGGCTTTAAATGTTTTGGTATGTTTCCAGTCGGAAAGAAAACATCAAGCACGACCTCTGCTAATTCATTAATGGTATATTCTTCTTTTGGACCAATGTTTATTATTTCTCCATTGCAAGAATCCTTAAATCCTGTTTGGACAAAATAAGGTGTGAAATCATCAATATATGTGAAGGCTCTTTTTTGATTACCATCACCATATATATAAAAATGTTTATTGTTAAGAATACAATTGATAAAAATTGCAATCACATTTCTGTAGGGATCTGCTAAATTTTGTTTTGGACCATATACATTATGAGGTCTTACAATAGTGTAATTGAAATTATGTACTTTTGAGAGAATTTCTGTTGCGTCTTCCATTGCCGCTTTTACAATACCATATATGTCTTCTGGTTTTTTTGCCAATCTTTCGGAAAAAGGAGGCTTTTGTGCACCATACACGCTCATTGAGCTTGTAACAACTACTTTTTTTAATCCATATTTTATGCAAGGGATAAACGTATACATGTAAGCAAGATAATTTCTTTCTGTAGAGCTTATGGGAGTAAACTGACTACGTCCCTCTGATGCATCAGCTGCTAAATAATAAAGAAGTTCTGGTTTTACTTCAGAAACATATTTTTCAGTTTTTTTTCTATTTCTAAGATCAAGCATGGTGAAATAAGCCTTGGGATTAACGTTATCGGTATATCCTCCCGAAAGATCGTCTACAGCAAAAATTTCGTGTTTCTCTTGCTTTATTAAATAATCAACCAAGTGACTACCCATAAATCCTGCTGCGCCAGTTACTAAAATTCTCATTTGTTGTATTTTATAATTTTTTCTTTTGAAACACAATGATTGCTAAAAATACACTGATAAGTGTTACCATAGAAATCATTTGTCCATATTTATAATACTTTTGCTGCGCAAAAGTAATTTTAACACTGTAATTTCCTCTCTTAGGTAAAGAAAAACTATTAAGTCCGAAGGTAGTTTTCTTTGAAACAAAAGTTTTGCTATCTGACATTGCTATCCACGATGGATGATAGTTTTCAGAAAAAATAAGACTTTGCGGTTCTGCTATTGAAACAGTAACGTCGTAGTAAGCAGGATTTATCATCGTATATGAAACATTGCCATTTTTGATAAGCCAAAAACGATCTTTTGAATGAGGAACTTCAAAAACCGCAATTCTTCCAAAGCTATGTAATCTCCTCAACCATGGTATGGTTTCTAAGCGTTCAATTGTGTCTTTATATTGTTTCTCATCATATTTTCGGTTCTTTACAAAAATTTCCCCCATTGGATCAAAAGGAACAATAATATATTTTATCCCGAGTGCTTGAAGATAAATCTTTGTTTCCGTAGAATGTAACTTTTCGAAAACTTTAGTAATATCTCTTGTACCAAAAAGCTGTTCAGATGCAACTACTAAATGAATATTTGAAAAATAGTTAAATCGCAGTCCCCTTGGTATCCAAAGAGTTCTAAAAAAATCAGGCTGGTTATGCAAAAAATCCTTTAGCAAAAAGTATTCATTAGGCACTTTATGTTTTTGAAAAGTGCCCCCTAATTGTCCTAAAATGGCAGGACGAATTAAAAATAACCAAATAACCAAAAAAATAATGGGTATTATGTAATATGTATTATTCGGATTTATTTTTTTGCCTAATACTTGATACTTAATACTTGATACTATCCTTGAGATTTGTAACAAACTAAAAGGTATAAGAACAGAATAAGACAGACTAACTAGTAAATAAAACTTCGTTGGGTCTCGAAAAAAATTCATTCCAGGAATATGCATAAATAACCACTGGTTTATTTCACCAAAAGGCGGATTTACTCCTTTTGCTAAAAACGAACCCAGCAAAGCAAGAAGTGCAAAAAAAATAATATTTGGTTTCTTAAGAAAAAGTAGGCAGGTGTATGCCAATATTGGCAGGAATAAAAATTCCGGACGCATAAAGTATACCTTTCCAAATATATTTTCTGGCCAGTTTGGATGCAGCAAGGAAAAAGTATGGGAAAAATCGGCAAAACTAAAAAAACGAAATCCATCAACATTTGTTATTCCTTGTGGAGTAGGATTTGATTGCAAAAAGAAAATAGGAAGAATCCAAGCAGCGTGAAGCAAAATAGCAATTCCAACAGGTATTGCTATACGTATACTTTTTTTTGCCAACGCATAATATTTAGTACCTAATACATAGTACATACAAACAGCAAGCATAGTTATATAAGCAATTCTTAGATCAAACATCACCTGTACTGCTAATACCAATCCTGCAATAAATGAATGACTAACCACAAACGATGAATTATGAATAATCTTAATAAACCGTGCTAGCACAAGCGGAGCAATAGAATAAGCCAGCGCTACCCCCATCTGTCCACCTCCAACGATCATCAATATATAGGTATTCGAAGTAAAAATAACTCCTCCTATAACTAATTGCCAGTATTTAACATTTGATAAGGTGCTTTTTAAAAGAGCTATGCTTGATAGTATTGATAAAGCAATAAAAAGTCCAAACCAAAAAATTTTATAAACAACGATCCAAGGTAAACCGGAATAAGTACTAAGTACAATAGTAAAATTGGAAAAAATGTTTAAAAAATATAATGGATCTATATCTCCTAAGCCATTTCCATTTCCAGGATTCCATGACAGAGGAAAAAAAACAAATTCTTTGAGCATTTCATCAAAGTAATATGGCCAATCACCGCCAATTATTTCTTGATTCAAAAACCACCTTCCGAAGACAGCGCCAACAATACAAATTAGTATTGTAGTAAAAAAAACATGAGTAAACTTCATTTTCGAAAAAATTTAACAATTAAAAGAAGTGTAAAAATAGCCGATGCTATAGATATAAATAAACCAACATACAAAAGTTTTTGGCTGCTCATCTCGATAATAAGACTATAATCGGTTTTATTCCCCATGTCAGAAGGCTCTATATACCAAGCATTTGCAAAACCATTTACCGGAAAATGCTTAAATTTAGCAATTTCTTTCTTTCCCCATGTCTCAAATGTTTTCTCATTGATAAAAATATCCTTGCTGACAATCTCCTTTATATCACCATTAAAATAAGTTAATACAGGATTATCGTCTCGTATATTTTCCTTTTCAAAAACACCTACAACAGTCTTTGCTATACCTGCCACAACTCTTGAAAAAAAGGCTCGTATAGTATCTGTTTCTTGAGTTAAATCTACTAATCTCCAATTTTTATCAAATTGATTAACCAAAACTAATGTATATGGAACAAAAGCATTTCTTACTTTCAATTCATATTTTGTGGGATTTATTCTTGTGAATGTTATCTGTGGTATTTTTTTATCTTGGTCGTTTGTTGTATTCACTTTTCTAAAAATTATTTTGGGATCTGGAACTTGAATTATCGATAGGTTTTTTATATCTATTTTTGTGGGTTGATCTGGCGGCTCGATTTTATCAAGAATATAACTACCTTGCTGCCTTATTATTTGTATAAATGCCGAGTCTGCTTCATTACTTGAAGCAACAACTGATTCATATTTTTTCCATTTATTAGACCTTAAATAATCTGCAAGTATACTTTGATTTTGCTCTCCTTTTTTATTAAAGAGTAAAAATTTAAAACCTTTACCATATGTTATATAATCAAATGATACAATATAATAAGCCCCCTTATTCCAATTTGCTATCTGCCTAATTAAACCAAATTTTTCAGCAAAAACATCATCTATTGTTAAAGTTGCAGAACTTGTCGCGAAATTTCCTTTCTCAACAAGTTCCCATTTCGTCTCGGAAATAAGATTCCTTGCCTCTGGCAATAAAAGCTTAAGAGTATTTTGAGCTTTTTCTTTTATAGATATATTTTGTGCCGTAAGCCAATCCTCTTCATGCTTAAAATCATCAAAAGATAGTTCTTTGTCGTTAATAATAGCCTGTATCTTTGATTGATTATAATTTTGTATAGATTTATTATCGATTAACATTTCGTAGTTACCTGCATCTAACTCAAAATTATACGTAACATTTTCTAGTGATTGCATTTTGAATTGCAGACGATTTGCAATAGAATCAAACATGTTTATAGCTAATCTAAGTAGATATATTTTTTGATTTTCTGGTAAATATTGAGCGTTTTGAATAATCCGATAAACTACTTCCATATGACTACTTACTGCTTTTTTCACTCTATCTTTATTAACGATAAAAGAACTGTCTGATTCACTAACTTTTTCGATCTTATCAATAAGATCGTATATTGATCTTTGATATCGTAATAAACTTATCTCCCAGAAATTATATTTTTTAAACAACATTGCACTTACTAAGTTTGGCTCTTGCCATGATTTATTAAGTAAATCTATACTTTTTACATTGCCTAATAGGAAGGTCTCATCCCGCCATTTTTCCAATTCAGCAAGCCGTTTTTCGGCAAAAAATATACTTCTATCAATATATTTTTGATCTATTTCTTTATGGCCTAATAACACTTGTTTTTCACGTATAACTATAAAAGGATAAACAAATGAGGATATTTTCCATGAAGTATATGGAAAACCATAGTCAGATGTATTTGTACTTTTAATGACATTCCAAAACGAGCTCTGCCCCCGAAGATCTGTGAGCATTTCATCGAACTTAATCCCTGATACGGGTACTCTATTACTTAGATTTTCTTTATCTATACTTATTACAATTCTATTGTCCTTTGTAATTAACGAGAGTGGTGTCTGTACCTCTGCAATGGGTTTGTTGAAGATGAGAGATCTTTTTGCAACACTTACTTGCGGCAAATAATAATCGTTTGGTATTTCGTAAACAAAAAACTTATTGTTGATGTTTTTTATTCTCTTAAGATTGAGACTATCAATAAATTTCTTATACTGGTGCTGGTCTTTTGGCAACCCTCTATCATGCCTGTAAGGAAAACTTGGAAATTGATCATATACGATAGGATCTGCATCGTAAAATACATATTTTACATTTATCAGTCCTAGTATTCTTTTGAAGGTCCCAATCTCCCCATTTTTTATCAGATTGGGTATTACATCATGATACCCAAGCAGCTCATTATAGCCGGAAAAATCCTTTTTACCCGCAAGATAAGAAATTGCTGAAGGTCCCAAATAAACTCCTCCATTTCTACCAGCAATAACTTGATAGCCAAAATCAGTAAGAGGTAAAGTCAAAACTCGCCCTTCAGCTGGAAGGGAACGCACAAAGGAAAGCGCTTGTTCATAGTCTGGACCGATCCTCAAAACTCCTTCAATACTACCTGATTGCCAAATAGCCTTTCGTACAATATCTCCTTTTATAAGAGGTATTGCATTGATAACCAGAATAAGAATAGGTACACTTATGAACAAAAATGTTAGCAACTTTTTTAGTTTGATTTTAGAATAATGTAACGCATACAACACTACATAAAATGCTTGGCCAAAAAGAATGGAGTAAAAAAACATGTATGTGTACATCCACTGACCAAAAAAATTCCTAAACATGGAAAATCCGGGAACATTAAAAAGCCATTTATAAATAGACAACCAAGTACTGGTTATATTTGCTGTGGCAAAAAATAAGACTATAAGAAATAAAAATGATGTTAGAAGAATCGTTTTTTGTTTGTTAAATAAAAAGGAAATAATTATTATGAAAGGGAAAACTATAAATGCGTTTGAAAAAAAGTTTAGAGGCTCCATCTGTGGTAGTCCTAAAAGATTAATGCTTGCTTTAATGTTTGGAGCGATTGATGAAAAATAACTTAAGCCCCGATCATATTTTCCTGCATCAGAAAAAATTGTCAGATTAAGCGTATTTCCAAATGAAAATATACTACTTATCAGGAGAATTAAATGGAATGCTTGTATTCCCAAGAAAAGAAACAAAGCTAGCATAATATGTCTTACTATTATTTTTCTTTTAATGATCAATTTTGTATATAACATAAGAAATAAAATACTTATGGGATAAAATGCGAATAGACTTGGCGCAGCAAGAGCGCTAAAATTGGAAGAAAAGATAAAAGTTATTATAATAACAATAAACAATATCGATATCCTAGCTGTTTTAAAATACTTTAATAATAGATAAAATATAAGAGGGTTTAGAAATACCTGATTAAAAGCTAAAAGAACATGTCTCCACGTATCAATAAGTACAGGAAAAAACACATATGCTAAACCACCTACAATTGCGGCATAAAAGCTATTTTTTTTTGATTCTGTTAACTCCCTTATTATTAGATAGCAAAAAATAAATCCTAAACTTAGGTTAACACCGTAAAATCCTGAAATGAGAATTGTTGGAGAAGTAAAAATATGCTTTAGAACTATAAGCAAAAAGATAAACGGGATATTAGCATAACCTAGATTTGGACCCCCAACGCTTCCAGGAGATACAGTATATAGTGTGCTAGTGAAAAAATATGATACGGGGTCATAAAAATATAATCTACCAGAATCACCCCCCAGATCCATCTCTCCAGGCTTAAACCAAAAAAAGGGAATCATAAAAAGGATCATTGCAATTATGAGGGGAAGTACCTTGTGTTGTAAGAACTCTATTCTCTCCATTGCTGAATAACTCCAACTCCTAAAAATAAAATTAACCACACTGCTACCTTTTCTGTTGAAATTGAAGCACCGGTAGAAAGATAATCAATAGTCATTACAACTAACAACAAAAGGCATAGCAAAAAAGTAAATGCACTCTTTATTCGAAATATTTTTATAAAAAATCCATAAAGCAACAAAACGCTAAAAATCACAAAGTCCGAGCTTAATCTTTTTGATTGACTTTCAACAACTATTAAGACGATAAAAATAGCTAAAACTGTTCTTTTGTTTTCCGTTAAGAAAGAGATAATGCTTTCGATATTTTTAGATATAAATTTCATGAAGTAATCTCTTTATACTGCTGAAAGATTCCTAAAAATAAAAAGAGGAATATCCATGTGGCAACCCGTTCTATAGGTTTCTGATCTGGGTTTATTAAAAATAAGAAAAAAAGGGCTACAAGAAAGACAAAGGTTATCTTAAATGTCGTAGCGCTCTTAAAATTAAAAAGCTTTATAGTTAAAATCCACAATGCGCAAAGTAACAACAAACTCATGTCAGAATTTGCATTTGAAAATATATCTATTATTACTCCAATTAAAAATATTATTATTAAAACAAATCGAAAGCGCCTAAGTATCTTTAAACTAAACATTTTTCTTGTAGACATTATAATATATTAATTTCAGCAAGATAACAGCGCATCCGATAAAAGTTATTGCGGAAATGAGTAAAAACCCATAAAATATTCTTTGCGTGTTAAATTCAAGAATTAACGTATAGTCTGTTTTTCCATCCATGTCATTTGGATCTATATTCCATCCATTTGCATATCCATTTATCAAAAAATGTTTTTTATCGGCAACTGTTTGTTTTCTCCATGTGTCAAAAGTTCGAGGACTTAAAAATGTACTGGTATGATTTCCCTCTTTTATTTCCCCGTTAAAGTAACTTACCTGTGCAGTATTCTCATCAATACTTATTCCCCCATTGCTACGGAACAATTTCCAACCCTTGTTATAAGCTCCCTGGAAAACCAGGGTATAAGGATTTGTTGCATTCTTAATTTTTATTTGATATTTTGTCGGATTAATTTTAGTAAAGGTAATTTGCGGCAATATCTTTTCTTGACTAACGCTCGCATTATTTTTTTTCAAAACAATTTCCGGTTGCGGAACTTTAATTATCGATAGATTTTTTATTTCTATTTTGTTAGCCGATGTCTGACAATTTAGCAAACAAACATCTCTGGGCATAATTTGCATTAAAAGCATTGTCTGAGGATCCTCTCCAGATTGAAACGCCATTCTATATGTCCTCCAATCAAACGATCTTAGAGTATCTCCTTTATTAAAATTTGCTAGTTTATTTTCTTTACCTACTATTTCAAGGATATTTAGCCAAAAGTTTTTTCCACTTGTCTTAAAATCGAATGAAATTACATAGAGAATATTTGGCCTAAAAGGTTTTATTTCTTTAAATAATCCCCCTAGTTGCCTCCCCTGCGTGTCCCCTAAAATGTCATTGAGCATAAAAATCGCTGTATTTGGAATTACACCATGCCCATCAAGTGTTTGCCAGCGGTCATCTTTAACAAGATTATTACTAAACAGTAAACTCTGTATAACAACATCTTTTTTTTCGGGAAGATCGACGTCGCTTAATCGCTGCCAGCTTTGATCTTTTTGCGCATTTTCTGCAATAAGCTCTTTACTATCTAAACTTACTGAACTTGTTGCTTCAATACTTGACTCAAGAGGGTCGCTTTTTCTATACACCTCATATACCGCACTTTTGGGAACATCAACTGAGTAATTGATAATTAAATCTGATGGTAGGCTCAGATCCAGTCGATTTTTAAGAAAATCAAAAGTTCTATCGGCCAACAAACCCAGAAATATTTTATCCTGATTTGATTTCGTAGTCAGGGTTATAATTATATTGCTTACATTTATTTCACCTACATTGAGACTGTCGTTAAGACTGTTTTTGTTTGTAAATAGAGCGTAATTTGATTTGTTTGGTTTTTTAATTTTATCTATGACTTCCAGCATCTGCCCGGCGTATTGGAAAAGACGTAAATTCCAAGAATCTGAAACAATACTATTGGGACTGAATAATTGATTAAGGCTCTCTGGCTGCTTATTTAAATTATCCACAACAAGAGAATCTATTACAACTGGTAACTGATCACCCTTCGATTTCAATGTATCAATAGTATTTTGGGCCCTTTTTGTAGCATAGTCCAAATATGCATCGTCTATTTGATTAGATTTATTTTCGTTAGAAAACAAACTTGCTTTATTTCGTTGAGTCAGACCCGTTAAGAAACCTAGAAGAGGAGAGGTTCTTTCTGCAATTCCTGGGTAATCTATTGGTTGGTAATTTTTTTTCTTTGCGGCATCGGCATAAAGGCTTTTAATTTTTGCTTCAAGAAAAATCTTATCATAACGTCCTATATTGTGAGATTTTATATTTTCATCATAAAGTGCTATCCGTTTTTCCGGCAGATCAAAAAACAATGGTATCAAAGCTTCTTTTGCTAATTGATTTACATAATAAACTTCCTTAGCGGTGTATATATGCGGAAGGTAATCAGCATCTTTTATGACATAGATATGATATTTATCTCCAAAATCTGCAATCTTTTCCACATCTAAGTTTTCGATAAATGCTTTATATTCTTCTTGGGTTGGCGGCAAATATTTGAGGACGTGCTCATAAGGAAATGCGGGAAAATTATCTCCATAAATATATGGATCGCTATTGTAAAAAATATACTTTACGTTAAATACTGTGAGCATATTCTTAACAGCAGGATAGTTTTTGTCCCGTACGGCTGTTAGAAAAGCGCTGCCAAATGCTCCAAAATCACCAGGAGAAGTAAATTCACTTTTTTGAGTTAAATATGTAATCGTTGAAGGTCCCATATAAGCTCCCCCATTCTTTCCTTGAAGGACTTGATATCCATGGTTAGACATCGGCAGAGTAAGTACTCTCCCATCAACAGGAAGTGTTCGTATGAACTCCAGAACTTTTTCGTATTCTGGGTCCATTTCTATACGAGACTTTATATTTCTGCTTTGCCAAAGATTTGTGTTGACAAGTGTCCCATTGATCATGGGCCATGAGGTAGTCAACAGTAGAATAAAAATAAGAAAGCAAAGAAGATATCGATAAAATTTTTTATCTAAGCTAGATAAAACGATAGCTATTGCTTGACCAAACAGAAGCATATAGAAAAAGTCGTACGATCTGAACCACTGACCGTTAAAATTACGAAACATGGAAAACCCGGGAATCTGAAATAAAGCCGTATACAAGGTAAATCCAACTTTTGTAATGTTGGCGGAGGCAAAGAATAATATAATAAGAAAAAAGACCCCCGAGAGAAGATATCCTTTCTTTTTGTTCCAAATAAATCCTAAAACCAAAACAATCGGAAATACGATAAAAAGGAAGGCGTACCAATCAAGCTTGGGTTGTTGTTGCGGAAGAGCCAGCAAGTTAAGACTTGTTTTAATGCTTGGGGCAACGGCCATAAAGTAACTAAGTCCCCTTTCTTGTATTGATGCTTCGGAAAATACAGTCGTATGTATAATATTTCCAGGCGTCAGTAAACCTACTATTTGTGGACCTAACTGAAATGCGTGGATAAGAAAAAAAAGTATAACCGAAACTACAATTTTTTTTACAGGAATCTGCTTTTTTGCTACAAATTTTGTATATAAAATGAGAAATGAAACAACAACAGGATAAAACGAAAAAAATGGAGGTGCGCCGGCAAGGGAAAAGTTAGGTGCGAAAATAAAACTTATCAAAAGGAAACCAACCATGTAATTCATATTTCGGAAAAGAAAAAACCGCAGGAGCAAAAAAAATATCAGCGGATTTAGGAAAACCAGGTTATTTATTAAAAGGACATGGTCCCAGTTCATAATTGGTACAGGAGAAAGATTGTAAAACACTCCTGCTAAAATAGCTGACACCTCAATAATATTTTTACCAAACCTTCCCTTATCTCCTTCTTGACGCAACAAATCCTTGATAATAAGATAACACGCAAGAAAAGCGACGCTTAAACTTAATCCATGGAACACTACAATCAGTAATGTTGGTGAGCGTAAAATGGACTTAAATAAAATAAGTATTAGAAAAAAAGGAATTGACGCATAGTACGATGCATTTTCAATTCCAAACGCACCATAAGAAATACTGTAGAGCGACTGGCTTAGATAATGTATTGGATCATAAAAATAAAGTCTACTTGAATCGCCGCCCAAATCCATTTCTCCGGGTTTAAACCAGAAAAAAGGAATTACAAAGAAGGCAATAGAAAATAGTAACGGAAAAATGAGGCCAAATTTTATTCTCGCCATTTTTGTATAACACCAATTACCAAAAAAAGATAAAGCCACTCAGCCATTTTTTCTCCGAAAGGAGCAAAAGGATACTGGGTCGCAAATACTTTAGGATCGGAAAAAATATAATGAACATACATGAATAAGAAAAGCACTAAACAAATAAGAAACGTTGTAGTAGCAGTAATTTTATAACGAATTATAAGGAATATATAAAAGATTAAAATCGGAAATGTCCGCCAATCTGAATTTTGTTGGAAGAAAAGAGCATCCCCGAGGATCAGCAAAATAATTGGGGAAAGGGCTAAAAATCTACCAACCCTTGGGCTTAAGCCTTGTTTTTGTATTGCGCCAGACATAAAACTTTATATCAATATATTGTACACTCTCCGGACAATAAGCACTAGGGCAAAAATTACGAAACTCACTATTGATATACCCAAACCAAAATAGGCTGCTCTCTGTTGCGTCATCTCGACAATAAGTTCATAATTACTTTCTCCACCTGAATCTCCCGGAGTAATATACCAGGCATTGGCGTATCCATTGACCGTAAAATGTTGCGTTTCTGGCAAACTTTTCATATTCCGTGTCTCAAATGTCTTATTATCTAAAAAAATATTTTCGTGATAAGATTCTTGTATTCTACCGTCAAAATATCTACCTTGTATTTTTAGCTTTTCAGCTTCTTGATTTGTCATATAGACCTTCCAACTCGTATGAAATTTATCAGAGAATATAAGAAAAAAAGGGGCATTAGCATTGGAAACTATAACTTTATACTTTGTCGGATTGATTTTCTGGTAAGTAATTGTGGGGATATCACTTATCAGTATTACCTCTCCCTCTCTACAAGAGGATAACACTTGTGTACACACTTGTGAATCAATATAACCAATTCTTGGATCGGCAATTTTGGTATCAACAAAAAATGATGTATTTAGTCCAAGGTGATCAATTTTTTTGCCATCATATGGAATAACTGAAGTTGGAACATAAAAGTGAGGCAGGTAATAGTTTTTATCAGCGTAATATATGTAATACGTTCCAAAATTTACTATTTTTTCTCCTATGATTTTATCAACTAAATTTGCAAGAGAAGCAGAATCTGGCAGCACTTTAAGCAGCACGGTATTGGGAACTTGGGGAAAATACTCCTCGTAAGCTCTAGGGTCTGAATTGTAAAATATATACTTTACATTTAACAATCCAAATAATCTTTTGATGCCATCTATATTTTTTTCTTTAATTAGGTTAAGAAGTGTAACTGAAAATGGGTCAAGGATTGGGTTCCCTGCAAAGTCACTCCGGCCAGTAAGATATGCAATAGGAGAAGGACCAATATACGCACCTCTGTTTAGACCCGGAACTACTTGATAACCAAATTCTGTAAGAGGAAAGTCAAAAATTCTACCGTCCGCTGGTAAGTTTCGTAAATATGACAGTATCTTTTCATAAGCAGGATCCATTTGTATAATCGTACTCACATTGTCTGTTCCTCTATGAGGCTGCCTAAGAATTTGTCCACTTATAAACTTCCAGCTATTCAAAATAAATATTCCCATGATTACAATTGATGAGATATATACAATTCTTTTTTTTAACTTTGAAAAGATTAAAAAAAATGCATATCCTAAAAGCAACGCGTAAAAAAAAGCCTGCACGTACATAAACCACCCCGGGAAGTTTCGAAACATAGAAAAACCAGGAATATAAAACATCATTTTATACACATCGTTACCAAGATGTGTAATATTTGCTGAGTGCAAAAAGATTGTTATGAAAAAAAATAAGGCGATTAGTGTGAAAGTTTTTTCGCGTGCACGGATTATCAAGAATCCCAAAATAATAGAAAGTGGTGCGATAAATGTAGTCCATTGTGTTTGAGGAATTGAGTAACTATAGAAAAAGCTCTTCGTAACCATTGAATGAAGCACTACCGAACTGAAATAATCTACCCCTACATTCTGAATTGAACTTCTATCAAATATTCGCGTATTTAAGATATTGCCCGGGTCAAAAATAAGCATAATAGTAGGTATTAGATGAAAAGCATGTAGACCTAAAAATAAAATAATACCCCCAAATATTTTTCTCAAAGGCAATGGTTTGCCAAGGCAGAAAGTTATATATAATCCAAGGAATATGAGCGCCAATGGGAAAAAAGCGTAAAGTGATGGAACAACCAGCGTAAAATTGGGTGAAAAAATAAGTGTTGTTAAGATGGCAAACCATAAATATTTACTTTTTTGCGAAACCAAGAATCGCAGGAGCAGATAAAACACCATCGGATTTAAAAATACCTGATTACTTACAATAAGGGAAAATTGCATGGATTCACCAACACTTGGAGAAAATGTATAAAAAAGCCCGGCTAGTATTCCTGCAATCTCTAAAGGAAGTATTTTGTAATCTTGCGCATGTTTTTTAAGAATTTCAACAACGATTAAATACATAAATAAAAATGCTCCGACCAGCTTAAGAGAATTTAAAAGACAAATGACAATGTAGGATGAATGAAAAACAAAGTAAAAAAGCTTTAACAGAAATAAAAATGGCAGCATGGCCTGATCTGATCTCAAGACTCCAGTGCCATCGGGTTGAATGCTGTATAAACTATCCGCCTGCATAAATGAATCGGGGTCGTACATGTAAAGTCTACTGCTATCTCCACCCAATTCTAATTCTCCAGGACGGAGCCAAAAAAAAGGGAGAATAAATAATACGATACAAATAAAATAAACGGGAATTTTGGGTTTTGAAAATCTAAAAAGTTTTTTCATTAAAGAAAAGATAAGATATCTATTGTACTAAATCACAGCCTTACTGTCGATGTGATAAAATAAGCTTTATGGAAATAAAACTAAAAAATCATATTCAAAAAAGTTCTCACAGAAACATTTTCCCACCAAAGTATCTTGAAAATATCTCCTGCCCTTTATGTAACAGTAAAACATATACTCAAAAATATCCAGAGTATTATCCCCGAATTGTAACATGTATAAAATGTGAACTTATATTTACAAATCCGCGGTTAAAAAATAAATACTTAAAAGAGCTTTACACAGAAGAGTATTTTAAAAATGATCATTCCTCAATATTGGGATACAGCAGTTATCTGCAAGATCGGAAGAATATTATAAAGACATTTGATAAACGTCTTAAAACAATTGAAACTTTTCTGTCTCCTGGAAAACTGCTTGATATCGGATGCGCAACAGGATTTTTTATGCACAGCGCAAAAATGCGGGGATGGGAAGTTGAAGGGGTAGAAATTTCAAAGTATGCTGCTTCTTATGCAAAAGAAGCTTTTGGTTTTAAAATCCATGTTGGAGATGTGCTGCAAATTGACTTACCCGCCAATACATATGATTTGATTACTATGTGGGATGTTGTTGAACATTTGACAAATCCTATTGAAGTTATCCAAGCATCGAAACGGGCTCTAAAAAAAAATGGCTTGCTTGTATTCTCAACGCCAAATGTAGGATCAATACCTGCAAAACTAACAAAACATAAATGGATAGGTTACAAATTATCTGATGAACATCTTACTTATTTTTCAAAAAAAACAGTTGCTTTACTTCTTGAAAAAGCTGGACTTTCTCTTGTATCAAGTAATCATGTTGGTAAATATGTCAATTTGAGTCTTTTTACAGATCGAATTGGATTATATAATAAAACTGTAAGTGCAATATTTAACGCAGCACAATTTGTTTTACCCAAAGATTTAAGTTTTTATGTAAATCCTTTTGATATAATGTGTGTATACGCTAAAAAAAAATAACATGAAATATTTAATAATTGGTGGAGGGGGATTTGTGGGCTCATGGCTTACCCATGAACTTTTGTCAAGACAACATTCTGTAGTAATTATTGATCCTTTTATTTATTATTCAGATTTAGACAAACCCCGCCTTAGAAAAATAAATACCTTTAAGAAGAAGTATTTACTTAAAGGAGCAAATATTTATCATAAAAAGTTTGAGGATGGAGGAGAAAAAATTTTAAAAAAAGAAAAGCCGGACATTTTGATACATCTGGCAGGAATTCCCCTGGAAAGAACTGATGATAATAAAATTAGCTTAAAACAACTGACGGATGATATCGCTTTAACTTATAGAATAATAGAAACTGTCAAAAAAATTCAACTTAAAAAATTCATTTTTATGTCATCCATTTCAGCGTATGGAGATTGTGGGGATACCATTGATGAGGACTATCGGCTTCTTCCAAAAACTCCATATGGGATATCAAAAGCCAGTGGTGAATTTTTGATTAAAGCCCAGCTAGACAATTGGAATATTATAAGGACAACTAATATATATGGATTTGCAGATTTGAATGAAAGAGCTTGTAATATTATTGTAGATAAAATTTTAAAAGGAAAAAACTTTTGGATTAACAAAAATATTATGATGGATTTTATTTATGTCAAAGATTTAGTGGCGGGAATTGCAGAGGTATCCTTAAAAGCGCCTTTAAAAGAAGCCTTCCATATTAGCGGTAATAATGCGATTAACCTAATTGAATTTGTGAATATCTTAAAAAAACATTTTACTTTTGAGTATGAAATTAAAGACATACATGACAGACCTCGTCGTGGAACAATGGATAATAAAAAGGCAAGAAAGATAATTGGTTGGTCTCCCAAAATGAATATAGATAAAGGGCTAGCAGACTATACAAAATATGTCAAAGAATATGGGATTGCCTAGACAAAGAAAAAGGCTTTATAAAAAGAGTAATAAATGTCTTATCTGCGGTAGTAAAAAATTAACCCGTTACTTATCACTTGGTAATGCAGCTCCGGCAAATTCTTACTTAACCAAATTACAGCTCAAACAAAAAGAATTTAAAGCCCCCCTTGAGGTATACTTTTGTCACAATTGTCACCTGGCGCAGCTTTTACATATAGTCGACAGAGATTATATATTTAGTAACTATGCTTATTTTTCCTCGACCTCGCCAATGCTAGTTAAACACTTTGAGGAATATGCTAAAGAAGTTTTCCAACGTTACCCTGCTCAATCAAAACAGTTAGTTGTTGATATTGGTAGTAACGATGGAGTTTTACTAAAGCCTTTTAAGAAGTTAGGGGCAAGAGTTTTAGGTATAGATCCTGCAAAAAATATTGCCCAAATTGCCAATAAACAAGGTATTAAAACAATTGCTGATTTTTTTAGCAAAAACAAAGTTGCAAAACTGATAAAAAAGTATGGAAAGGCAGGAATCATTACATCAAATAATACTTTAGCCCATACTGATGCCCTACATGATATTTTAGACGGGGTAAAAGAACTTTTGGATGAAAAAGGGATATTTATTTTTGAGGTTCAATATCTGTTGGATTTGCTGAACCATAATGAATTTGATAATACTTATCATGAGCATATTTGTTTCTATGCTACTCGTCCTCTTACATATCTTCTAAAAATGCACGGACTAAAGATCATTAATATTATTCATACCGATACTCATGGAGGGGGAATTATGGTTTTTGCTTCTCACTCTCGTTCTTCACTTACTATTGCGAAAGCTGTTAATGAATTTTTGGAAAATGAAAAGAGATTTGGTTTGGATAAACTTTCAACTTATAAAAAGTTTGCCAAAAGGCCCCCTATTGTTAAAAAGCAATTAACAAGGATGCTTTTGAATTTAAAGAAAAAGGGTAAAAAAATCGTGGCCTATGGAGCATCCGCAAAAGCTACCACACTTTTACAATACTGTAATATTAGTTCAGATATAGTTGAATATATTACGGATAGCGCACCTTCTAAACAAGGAAAATTTACACCAGGGACGCATATCCCAATAGTTACACCACATACATTAAAAACAAAAACCCCAGATTATATTATTATTACTGCCTGGAATTATGCCGATAATATTATGGAAAAAGAAAAATGGTTTAAAGAGGGTGGCGGAAAATTTATCATCCCAATCCCTCAACCACGAATAGTTGACTAGAATCTTGTAATTGAGTTAAAATTGACTAATGAATGTTTTGGTTACGGGTGGCGCGGGTTATTTGGGTTCAGTCCTCTGTGAAGTTCTTTTGGATAAGGGGTATAAAGTTACAGCAGTAGATAACCTGATGTATCGACAAAAAAGCCTATTTCATTTGTGTAACAATCCCAATTTTGATTTTGTTTTTGGAGATGTCCGTAACAAAAGTTTGATGAGTAGACTCATTAAAAATGCTGATGTTTTATTACCCCTTGCTGCAATTGTCGGAACTTCTGCTTGCGACAGCGATCCGTATCTTGCGAGAACGACAAATCTAGATGCTATAAAATTGCTTAATAAGTTAAGAAGCAAAAATCAATTAGTCGTTTTTCCTATGACAAATAATGGATATGGTACCCCAGAGGATAAAAATTTTTGCACAGAAGAAACACCGCTTAAACCCATTACCCTCTATGGGAAAACCAAGACTGATGCCGAAGAAGAATTATTGAGCTCAAAAAATACTATTACCCTTAGACTTGCTTCGGTTTTTGGCATCTCCCCAAGACTAAGGCTAGATTTATTGGTAAACCATTTTGTATATGTTGCTTTAACTGATGGATATATTGTGCTTTTTGAAAAAAAATTTAAAAGAAACTTTGTCCATATTCGTGATGTGGTAGATTGTTTTATCTTCGCAATTGAAAATCACAAGAAAATGATTGGGAAAGCGTATAATCTTGGCCTAGACTCTGAAAATCTTTCAAAGGAAGAACTGGCAGGCAAAATTAAACAACATCTGCCAAAATTTTATATTGACTTTGCAGAAATAAAATCGGATCCTGATAAAAGAAACTATATTGTATCAAGTCAAAGACTCAAAACTGCTGGGTTTGAAGCTAAAAGATCACTAGATGCAGGAATAAAAGAACTTATAAAAGGGTATCAGCTTATTAAACGCTCGGAATTCAAAAATATTTAGATGGATTTAGAAGATATCACTGCGGCAGTTTTAGCAGGAGGATTAGGAACTCGCTTAGCCTCTATACTACCTGGACAACAAAAAGTGATAGCTACGGTAAAAGAACGTCCCTTTTTAGAATATATTCTAGAGCAACTGGATCAAGCAGGTTTTAAAAATGTAATAATTTGTACACGCCATTTGGGCGATCAAGTTGTAAAGGCATTTGGGGATAGCTATAAAGGTCTTTTCTTACGTTACTCGAATGAACAATTCTCTTTGGGGACTGCTGGAGCCATAGTAAATGCGCTACCGTTTTTAAAATCAGAAGACGTGTTTATTACCAATGGGGATTCTTTTTTTGACTGTGACTTGCAAAGTTTTTATGAATTCCATTTGAAAAAAAGAGCCAATGCCTCAATAATTTTGACAGAGATGGATGATGCTAGCAGATATGGAAAAGTAGATATTAATGAAAATGATGAAATTGTAGGTTTTGAGGAAAAAAAGGAAAACGGGGGACCTGGATTAATCAATGCTGGACTTTATTTTATTAAAAAATCTCTCCTTTTAGAAATCCCAAAAGGCAGGCCTGTATCTTTTGAAAAAGAAATATTTCCCAGATGGTTAACTAAAGGTCTTTATGGATTTAAAAGTAAGGGAGGATTTATAGATATTGGTACTCCACGGTCTTATAAAGAGGCCCAAAGTTTTTTCGGATAAATTCACCTATTATTTTTTGTGAAGTCTTTTTGAAAACGCGAGATATGGCTTTCGCCTTACGATTATCTATATTGCCTACATTATAGACATAGTCACCAAAAGTAACTTGTTTTTTCAAAAAACTAGCTACTTCTTTTAGGGTAATATTTTTAGAGGATGCTAGATTATATATTCCCTGCAAATCTTTTTCTATAGAAAGTTTTATAAAATTCAATACATCAGAATGAAGAATATAATTAAAAGCCGATTCTTCACTAAGAGTTAATGATGGGTTATTATCTTGCAGAATTCTTATTAAACTATTTCTCCTTGCATCTTTGCCTAAAAGCGCGCTGCATCTTAGTATTAAAAAATTAGAACAATTTTTTTTTACTACTTGTTCGGACATAAGCTTTGCTTTACCATATAAGCTATCTACATTATTTATATCCAAAATCTCATCTTCTAAATGTTTCTGTGTATTTTTGGGGTAAACATCAACTGAAGAAATAAATATAAACTTTTTGTGAGGAATTTTGGTCAATCTTTTGGTTAATAAAACATTATCGTTATAATATTGATCTGAATCCTTAGGATTATTTTCCGAGTTAAAAGCGCAGTGAATGATTATTTCTGCGCCAGTTTTTTTAATTTTTTCCCTATTTAAGGCAATTCCGCCTAAATTTGCATGAAGATATTTACCAAGCCCACTAGAAGTACCAGTAATTAAAAAACTATTCACGAAAAACATTATACCTTTTATGGAGAATATCCTTATTAGCAAGGTACCAATCTATTGTTTCTTTTATTCCTTGTTTTAATGAGGTGAGTGGCTTAAAACCAAGAAGTTTTTTGGCGCGGGTCATATCCATAAGTCTTTTCTTGTCT
>JACPGP010000016.1 GCA_016182425.1 Candidatus Levyibacteriota bacterium | reverse complement strand
CTCCTTAAACTTATAGACATCCTCATCTTTGGCAAAGATACTCTGAAATCTATGAGGCACCTGGGATTTACGAAGCTCAATTACTTTTCCTGGCGCTTCAAGTGCAGCAGCAAAAAACCCACCCATCATCACAGCAGATGCACCAGAGGCTAGGGCCTTGACCATATCACCTGAATATTTAATACCACCATCGGCAATAATTGGTACATTTTTTTTCTTGGCAGCTTTTACACAATTTAAGATTGCTGTTATTTGCGGCACACCCACTCTATGAGCGCTTGCGTTCCCTCTTCTGTTGCCACATTCCCAGCTATTACCTCTAGATTTGGATATTTTTTTTTAAGAAAGCGCACAGTATCTAAAACTGGTTTTTTATATCCATCTGCTGAATCAACCACAATCACATCCACCCCTGCTTTGACAATAGCCTCAACTCTTTCTTCGCTGCACCAACCAACAATCCTTCTTTTTTTACTTTTTCTACCTCTGCTGCTTGATCTGCTATTGACAAGTTTCGATGAATAATGCCAATTCCCCCTGCTTTTGCCAGAGCAATTGCAAGCTCGCTCTCTGTTACTGTATCCATGGGAGAAGAAACAAGAGGAAGAGAAATTTTTATTTTTTTGGTAAGTTGAGTCGAAAGATCTATATCTGAGCGGCTAAAATCAGCGTAGCCAGGAAGTAGAAGTACATCATCAAACGTTAATCCAAGAGGAAATAATGAAGGTTTTTGAGTGTCCATATTGTATTATACCTTCTTATTTACTAACATGTCAAGTGTAAATTGGCCTATAATTATTGATTTATCTGCGCTTTATGTTATAATTCTACACCATCTGACGGTAAGTGGAAACAGGTAAAAGCAAATCTGTTTTTTGCTTATTGCTAAGCACATTTATAACAAAGGAGAGTCAAAAAGTACAAAAGGTTGCGGGCAGAAATGGGAATTAGCGGACATATCGACAGGCCCGAGACTGGACAGAAGTTCTAGTCTCGCTATGTAGCACCTTGGAGGTGGAGGCGGTGGCTGTTTCGTTTTTTATCTTCCCTAGGATGCGCAAGCACTGTTTCCCGTTGATCGGTGATCACGGAGAAGAAGCTTGCTGCCATCTTATTAGAATCGGATCGCGAAGGAAAACCCTCCGTTCCTATTGTGTCATTCTCCTCATAGGAGATATGATCATGGACGATCCTAACATTCGGATTGTCTGCAAAGGTGCGGAGATCCCCGTAGTCCAGGAGGCAGGCCTCGGAGAAGTCTTCCGAGTGAATCGGAGGTTCACCTATACGGTGGAGCTTGTCGATAAACAAAGAATATTCTCTCCCAGTAAGCGACCCCCTGGCCGCATAACCAAGTAATCTAGACTCGGCTTTCCGGACGGCATTGCCGTCTATCTGATCTCTGACAATGGGGAGGGGAAAAGGTTCTGTCCCTTTTGCACATGCTTGCAAACGACAACAACCCTATTATCCTCCCCTTTATACCTTCAAGAGCATTTTTCCAAAAACTTCTTGTTTTTCCATTCGCTCGTGTGCTTTTTTAGCATCTTCCAATGAAAAAACAGCATTAATAACTGGTTTTATTACTCCTTTTTGTACCAACTGTAAAACTGCCTGTAAATCCTCCCTATTCCCCCCAGTTGAACCTAAAATATTTAATTGTTTGGCAAAAGCATTCCCAATATCCAATCTCCCAATTTCTTCTTTTGAAGTAGAACAAAACGTAAACGTCCCATTTTTCCCTAAAGTCTGAACAGCTTTTGACCAAGTATCTCCACCAACAAGATCAATAGCGTAGTTTACTTCCTCAACCATTCTTTCCACCAACACAACACGATCTGCGCCAAGTTTTCGCAATAAAGAAATTTTCTTTTCATGCGATGTTGCACAAATTACTGTGCATTTTTTTAGTTTGAGAAGTTGTATCACAAGTGTCCCTACTCCTCCTGTTGCACCGGTAACTAAAACCGTTGCCTTATCTTGGATATTTCCTCTCCGAACCAAATGATGCGCTGTTGTTCCCGCTAAAATAATAGCAGAGGCCTTTTGGGCAATTTGTTTTGAAATGGTAATAAGATTTCTTTTTGGCACTGCAACGTACTCTGCATAACCACCCCAAGCGTTTCGGCCAACTGTTCCCCCACTATTACACATTTGCTCGTTACCACTTTTGCACTGCTCGCATTTACCACAAAATATCCATGGATAAACAGCAACTATTTCTCCTGAAGATAATTCCCCAGCAATCTCTGACCCTAAAATATGTGGAAATTGCTTTGGCCCCGAACGCTTACCAAGACGTATTAAAAGATCAAGATGATTAATCCCGCAGTATAAAACCTTTACTAACGCTTCGTCTTTTTTCGGCACAGGATTATCAACCGACCTATATTCCAACTTATTAACTCCCCCAACTCCAGTCATCACCATTGCTTTCATAATTACGAACATCCTATCACAAACATGGTACTATATACAGTATGCTAACAAAGGTAAACTTGGCTTTGGTTTTTGCTCTGCTTATTGCCGGATTTCTCCACCCTATTTCTGCCATAACCCAAGACCTAGGACGCCATCTGCTCACTGGAGAAATTATTCTTAAAACTTTCAGTGTTCCAAAAACCAACCTTTTTTCCTACACATATCCGGATTTTACCTTTATTAATCATCACTGGTTATCAGAAGTTATTTTTTACCTTACTTATCAAATTGCTGGCTTTAATGGGCTGCTTATTTTTACTATTTTGATTGTTACAGTGGCATTTGCTCTTGTTTTTTTCTTTTCCCTAAAACAAAAGGGTGGTATTTTTGCGATAACTATTGTTTCCATTCTCTATCTTCGAGTTCTTTTCGAACGAACAGACGTAAGACCAGAAATCTTTAGTTTTTTGTTTCTTTCGGTATTTATTATGATTCTTTACAAATACAGAGAGCATTATACAAAATGGATTTTTCTTCTCCCTTTCCTTGAACTTTTATGGGTAAACACACACATTTATTTCCCCATTGGTATTGCTATCCTAGGTTTATTTTTTATTGATTTAATAATCAAACATCGAAAAAATCTTCGCTCAAGATATATTGGTATATTTGCAGTAATACTTTTGTTGTCTACATTTGTAACCATACTAAACCCAAATGGCATCTCCGGCGCACTCTACCCCTTCCGGGTCTTTCAAAACTATGGCTACGCCATTGAAGAAAATCAAACTGTTTTTTTCTTGTGGAACTACTTTGGCGGGAAAACAACCATTTTGTACTTTTTTATATCTGTAGCAGCACTTTTTTCTACTCTCTTACTTACTTTAAAAAAAACTCGCCCCATTGACTGGCTTCTTACGATTGTCTTTACTGGTCTAGCGGCAAATGCCGAACGGAACTTCCCTCTTTTTGTCTTTGGCACCTTTATTCCTTTTTCCAGAAATCTCTCTATTATCTTTTCTTTTATTAAAATAAAACCCCTCGTCATTACTCTATTGCTACTAGTCTTTGTACTTTGGCAAATAAAAGAGGTTTCACAAATAAGACCTATTGGTTTGGGTATAGAAACCGGCGCAAAAAACGCAGTTGATTTTTTTATTGCAAACAATCTTAAAGGGCCAGTCTTTAATAATTTTGATATCGGGAGCTATCTAGAATATCGCCTCTATCCAAAAGAGAAAGTATTTATTGATGGCAGACCCGAAGCCTATCCCGCATCATTTATCCAACAGATCTATATACCAATGCAAATTGATCAAAAACTATTTGACGAACAAGATAAAAAATATCATTTCAATACGATCTTTTTCTCCCACACCGACATGACGCCCTGGGCGCAAACATTCTTGCGACAAATTGTGCAACACAAAGACTGGCATATTGTGTATCTTGACGACTACGTCATAATCCTTTCAAGGACTACAAAAGAAAAAACTTCTCGGAAGTCACTTCAGATTAGCAATCTAGACAGGGCCAATAAAAATTCTCTTCTTCGACTTGCAAACTTCTTTCGCATTGTAGATTGGCAAGAACACGAAGAGAAAATGTACCAAGAATTACTAAAAATAGACCCAAACTCCTGCATCGCCCTGTCAAATCTTACAAACATGCTGTCTTCACGAAATGACCCAGGAGCAGCGGTATATACCCAAAAATTTCAGCAGTTTTGCAACTAAGCTATTTATAGACTCTGCAGAAACAACTTATAATCCTGCTCATCCACTTTCCCATCCTTGTTGTAATCTACAGCATTTTTGTCTGGACATGAAACAGTATTTGCTTTCTCTTTAAAACACTGTGTAAAAAGCTTGTATTGAGGATTACTTTCTGCAGTATTCGTATGTCCTGATGTGTTTCTTAAAGTATTAACAGTGCTATCAGCAGAATCTTTACTAATTTCTATAACAGCACCTTCCGTGTCATGATTGATCTGTTTTATTCGAAGGCCAATGAGGTGGTCATAAAAACTTTCTCCGTCAGCAAGAGCAGATTCGTTTACGTCGCTTGTTCGAGGAATATTTGGATTAATAAGTTCAGTAAGAATTCCGGTTGCGCCATTCCATATGTGAATACTAACGCCTTGCGTCATTTTTTCTGGCAATTTTATATCGTAAAAAATCGGTCGTCTATATTCTATATAGTAATAATAAGTACCCCCAGGATCTTTTACCTCTTTAGGTATTTTAATAAGCGGTGCATAAGGAATAGGAGTAGTGGATTTAGCTTGAGCTCTCTCTAAAGGAGTAACTTTTACTTTTTGAGTATTATTCGTTGGTTCAATTATAATTGTCTCATTTTCTCCTAATATACCTAATACTTCCTGATGAGGAGCATTTGGATGCAATAAAGGGAAAATTTCTTGATTTTCATAACTGAAACCTATTGGTTTCCCCATAATATCGTGAACATCTCCATATTCGATATAGTTATCACATTCTTTATAGGTTCCTATGCTTTTGTTTCCGCATGTTACATATGCTGCATGTGCAAGCCCTAAGTTATGACCAAGTTCGTGAGTATAAACATAGAGGTCCCTATACTTTTTTGCTATAACTAAACGATTATGTCTATATGTTTTTATGCCAATATTTGCAAGTCCGGCCCAAAAACAATCATTGTCATCTGGTAAGATATACATAATAGTAAAGTATTGATCTCTACTAAAACCACTTATGTTTTTTGCAAGTTCTTCATCTACGGCGTCAGCCCACCCATACGCAGTAGCAACACCGCACTTACTACCCAAAGAATCAATGCTAACTATTCCTAAAATGTCAGGAGTTATAGACGAAAGTTTATTATGGGAAATAGTTTGATAATAACTATTGAGCGGACGTATAATTGTTGTCATAAAGTCTTCTGTATTAGAAAAAAATGATGTATTTTCTTTAGGACGATCTGTGAATTTTATCTCAACAACTCCAATTTTTATTTCACCAGATGCTTGGGGATAAGAATCTAATAACTCAGAGGGGGATGCAAGAGACATCTTTTGTATATTTGTTACAGCAACTGCTTTTCCTAATCCAACACCCCGAACAGAAACCGTAGAGCCTGATGAAATATCCATCTGTCTATCAGAGAATAAAAAATATTCTTTATTGTTCGAAACAAGAGAGTGGTATGTTTTTCCTTTGTTATCTAAATTTTCTGCAATGTGTATATTTACTTTTCCAGTTTCACTAATATTTCTTTCTATATATTGTTGTATTTCTTTATGGAATGTGTCTCTTTGGTTGATGAGCGTGCTTTGATTAATAAACTCTTGTGGATTTGACTCTATTTGAGCAACTAGTTTTGCATACCTTTGTTTAGCAAGCGTTGTCATAGTGCTAAGGCGTTGCTCTTTAGATAACTGGGTAAATTTACTACTATTCTCATTACTTGCATCAATAAGTTCACTAGTCATTTCTTGTATGGTTTTATTTGGGTTTTTTACTGATAGATTTGGTGATGGTATTCCAGTGGGTAGAGTTATAGATTTTTTCAGGGTTATTGTTGTCACAAGGGGTAGATAATTTGCTCCATCAAACAAGGTTACCTGTACTACTCGTGTTGCTTGGGTTTCGCCTGTTTTGAGAGCGTTGAGTTTCCAGGAGATGCCTTGGGAGAGGACTCGTTGGATATCTACACCTGTAATTGGGGGCATTGTTGTTCCTCCACTGCCACCATCTTTGTTTTCAATGATGATTTGCTTAAGGATGTGGATGGTTGGTGTTTGTGTTGCATCAGGATTTGTCGGTTGCACTGGTTCTGTTGGCTGAATGGTTGGTAATTCTGATGGAAGAGGTGTTTCTGTTGCTGTTGGGATAGAAACAGCAGAAGTTGGAGCAACAACGGTAACATTGTAGTAGCAGCGTGAGCCAAACCAAGAAACTCCTTCTTGGACCATCTGCCAGTTAAACTTCTGTACTCCTTCTGTTTCTGGAGGCCAGATGGTAAAGCGAAAGGTCGCTGTTTGGCCAGGCGTTATGGGAGAGGTGGGTAAGTCTACTCTGGCTATTGACCAGGTGCTATTATCTTGGGGATCTTGAGAACCAAGTTTGTAAGAGTTGGGGCTATCCCATGTCCAATTAGTATCCCCATCGTTTCGGATACGAACCACTGCGGTATAAGGATTCCCAGGAGAAACAAGTGTACCATTGTTGACGTTAATATCCAAGCACGTTGAGGCGTTTGTTTGAGCGTAGGCTTGTTTGATAATACTGTTGTTTCTGCCCTGTGTTGGGAGCTGCCAGTCAGGAGGAAGGGTAATTTGCAGTTGTACCTCTTGCTCTGTTGTCTCATTAATAACGCTTCCATCTTTACTAAAGATCTTTACATACTCACTCCCACTTGCTTGCTGCCGAAGGTTTTGAACTGTGAGCACAGCGCCTAAGGTGAGGGGGAGAATCAAAACAAGCGCAAGGATGACGAAGAACTGTTTGATGTTTGGGTTCTTGTTGAGGAAAAAATGGAGACGATAAAAGTAATGTTTTATTTTTGAGCGAATATCCTGCACGCAATCAGTATCTAAAATTTAGGATAAAATGTCAATCTGACTCGCCACGTTTGACGTGGTACAATAAATCTATGGAGCAAGGACTCATTACTAAAGAAGCTCAAGAGAAACTACAACAGTTCGGTAAGAACGAAATAAAAACCAAAGAAAGGGTTTCGGCCATTGGTATTTTTCTCTCCCAATTCCCAACAGCGATTAATGGTCTTTTGGCAACAGCTGCTGTATTTTCTTTTATTCTTCATGACGCGCTCGATGGGGCATTTATCTTTACTATTCTTCTTTTAAACGGCATTTTTGGGTTCATCCAAGAATACCGGGCAGAAAAGTCCCTGGAGAAGCTAAAAAGCCTTGTCACTCCCCTCTCACGGGTACTTCGCGATGGAAAAGAAGTACAGATTGCAACCACAGATATTGTTCCCGGCGATATTGTGAAGCTCTTTGAGGGAGAGAGAATCCCAGCAGATGGAAAACTGGCAAAAAGTCAACACATGGAAGTTGATGAAGCAATTCTTACGGGCGAGTCGCTGCCCGTTATGAAGAAGCAGAATGATACTGTATGGAGCGGTACCCTGGTAACTAAAGGTAAAGGAAACCTACTTGTGGAAAAAACAGGCATGGAAACCAAACTTGGAAGTATCGCCCAAACACTATCAGCACTTGAGGCAGACAAAACTCCGCTTGAGACAAGACTTACGTCTTTGGGAAAGATACTTTCTCTCTTAGCGATTGCCATTGCCATCCTGCTTGTTCCTATCGGTGTTTCGCAAGGAAAACAACTTTTTCCGCTTATTTTGCTTGCCACAAGCATTGCTATTGCCGCCATCCCCGAGGGCTTACCTGCTGTTATTACTATTGCTCTAGCCATAGGCACGAATCGCATGGCCAAAAAGCACGCCATAGTTCGCAAAATGGCAGCAATCGAAACATTGGGTGCCGTACAAGTGATTTTAGTTGATAAGACAGGCACCCTTACCCAAAATGCTATGGTGGTGAAAAAACACTGGATACAACAAGGGGTGGCAAAAGAGGACCTCCTTCGTGCTTGCATTCTTGGCAATACCTCATCTTTGGTTGAGAAAACAGACTTTTCGGCCAAAGGCCGACCATCCTCTGGATGGGAGATAGTTGGCGACAAAACCGACGGCGCGCTTCTTTTGTGGGCAAAGAATCAAGACGATCTTGATGCTTTCAAAAATCAGGGACGTATTGTGGATGAATATGTTTTTGATCCTGCAACCAAAACAATCACCACCGTGTGGGAAAAAGAAAACAAACGATATGTATTTGTTCGCGGAGCTCCCGAGGAAATTCTGGCTAAAAGTACCTCTTCAGCTTCTGAAAAAACAGCAATTACAAAACAGTTTACCCAGTATGCCAAAGAGGGACTTCGCGTCATTGGTTTTGGCACAAAAACAATTGATAATAAAGCCCAAAAGAGAACCGAGTTAGAAAAAGATCTTACCTTCTTGGGATTTGTGGGTATTTACGACCCGCCACGGGAGGAAGCAAAACGAGCAGTCCAGGAAGCAAAACGAGCAGGTATTCAGCCTATCATGGTGACAGGAGATAACGACCTAACAGCTCTGGCTATAGCTCGTGAAATTAACCTTATTGAAGAAAACGAAGAGATTATAACTGGAGACGTTATAGACAAGCTCTCTAGTGAAGAACTCATAAAATTGCTCCCTAAAACGCGTATATTTGCTCGGGCCAAACCAGAAGACAAGCTTAAACTCGTTGAGCTCTATAAAAAACAAGGGTATGTGGTTGGGGTAACCGGCGATGGGGTAAATGACGCTTTGGCCTTAAAGCGGGCAGATGTTGGCATTGCTATGGGAGAAGCAGGAACAGATGTAGCCAAAGAAGCCTCAGATATGGTATTAACAGATGATAATTTTGCAACGCTTGTTGCTGCAATCGAGGAAGGGCGAAAAATATATGATAACATCCTCAAATCTATTACTTACCTTCTCTCAGGCAATCTTTCTGAGCTTTCTCTCATCTTTTTTTCAGTTTTGTTTGGTATGCCTTCTCCTCTTTTGCCGACACAGGTTCTTTGGATTAATCTTGTCACAGACGGACTACCGGCATTAGCCCTAGCCTCTGATGCCAAGGATCCAGATCTCCTTAAACGTCAACCGCGAGACCCCAAAAGCCCAATTCTTACTAAAGACCGACTAGTATTTATTGGAGTTGTCGGTTTTGGACTCTCTTTTATTCTTCTTTTTATCTTTAAGGCGCTGCTTTGGGGATTTTCCGAAACCTTTGCCCGGACTATTACTTTTAATTTGCTGATCGTCTTCCACATGGCCATTGCCTTTCTGGTTCGGGGAGGAAGACTTTTTCCTCTTAATAAATTCCTAATAGCAAGTATTGTGGGAACAATTATCCTGCAGGGAGTTATTACCTTTACCCCCTTCTTCCAATCCCTCTTCCACCTGGGATTTTAAAGAAGTGTCTGCTGCTCTTTTTGATCGTAAGGGAAAGAAACGCCTAAATGTTTGTAGGCGGCTTTGGTGGCCACGCGGCCTCTGGATGTGCGCTTAAGAAAGCCCAACTGCAAAAGGTATGGCTCAACAACCTCTTCAATTGTGCCAATATCCTCTGTAATTGTTGAAGCAATAGTTTCAATCCCCACTGGCCCGCCACCATGTTTTTCGATAATTGCCAAAAGAAGCCGCCTGTCACCGCTATCAAGACCAACCGAATCAACCTCCAAAAGCCCTAAAGCGTCATCAACAAGCTGTTTTGTGACATGACCTTCCCCCTTAACTTGCGCAAAATCTCGAGCTCGTTTTAAGAGCTTAAGAGCTACTCTTGGTGTTCCGCGGGCGCGCTTTGCCAATTCTTTTGTACTTTCTTTTTCAATTTGTATTGCAAGCTTTTTAGCAGCATTGACAACAATATGTTCCAAATCTGAAGGCGTATAAAAACTCAAACGATGCACCACGCCAAATCTATCCCGCAAGGGAGCGGACAAAAGCCCAACCCTGGTTGTGGCGCCAATAATGGTAAACTGCGGTAAATCAAGCCGCAGTGTTCTGGCAGATGGACCCTTTCCTAAAACCACATCTAACGCGTAATCTTCCATTGCCGGATACAGCGTCTCTTCAACCACCTTATTAAGCCGGTGAATCTCATCAATAAATAAAATATCTCCTTTTTCCAAATTGGTTAAAATTGCTGCCAAATCTCCGGCGCGCTCTATTGCCGGACCAGAGGTAATACGAATATTACTTCCCATCTCTTTGGCTATAAGATGAGAAAGCGTTGTTTTTCCTAAACCTGGTGGGCCGTAGAGCAAAATATGCTCAATTGCTTCTTGTCGTTTTCTTGCTGCGGAAATGGCAATTTGCAGAGATTCCTTAACTCTCCTTTGCCCAATAAACTCACCCCATCCCTTTACCCGAAGCGAAGTAAATATTACTTCTTCTTCTGGAGTTACTTCCTCAACTTGGCGTGCTGTTTTTTGTTTCATTTTCCTAAATATTTAAGAGCTAATTTAATCTTCTCCTCTGTTGTTTGCCCATCTTTGGCAATTTTTCTGACTGCTTCTTGGGCTTCTTTTTGCGTAAATCCAAACTGTTTAAGAGCTGTCATAATTTCTCCATTTTTCGCTCCTAACCCTTCTAAATCTGCCATTTCTGCATCTAAATCCAGCTTGCCTTTCAGTTCTATAATGATTTTTTGAGCATTTTTTTTACCAAGTCTTGGAACGCCCGAGAAAAACGATACATCGCCCTCAAATATTGCTTTTATAATATCTTCATGTGTGCCAAAAGAAAAAACACTCATGGCAGTCTTTGGTCCAATACCAGAAACGCCTAAAAGTTTTTCAAAAACTCTTAAATCCTGTTGCTGCAAAAAACCAAAAAGCTCTAAAATATCTTCCCGAACATGAGTGTAGGTAAACAGTTTTATGGTTTGTCCTGCTGATACCGAGGAAAGCAATGTTGTTGGCACCAAAACTTTATACCCAACGCCTTGGACATCAACAATAATATATGGAGCATCAATGCTATCTACTATTCCTTTTAAGGCAGCAATCATAAAAAGTAGCTCGATTATAACATACCCCATAAACAGCAAAAAGCACCCCCTATTTGAATCGTGACGATCCAAACACCCAACTTTCGTTGGAACCCTTACGGGTGGGAGTGCATTATGCACGTTGATCGTTGGAAAGTTAGTTGTTCCGCGGGGGACCGAAAAAGGGAGGACGAACATGTACAATGATTGTCGGCAGAGGACGACCACGCCTTTTCCTTACCACGGAGAAGGTCGCCGTGAATGGCCCGACACCTTGCAGATCAAATCCTACCACCTCAAGCCTGTTTGGCGAGAGATCAATATCCATCGGCTCGTCACCATTGACATAGGTGATACTCACTTTGAGGGCACTGTTGGTTCCGTTAGTGAAGCCAACTCCTGGCCCCACTTTACCCGTGAGCTCGCCTACCATTAGGCCGATAGGGTGTCCAGGCATGATCGATAGATGTAGCACGATTGGCAAAAACATTCGTACTTCTACCTCGAGCAGGAGCGGATCAATCTTCTTGAATTCTACCTCGTAGGGAGGAATGCTAACCATGATTTACTCCTGTTTATATCAGCACGTGCTGGATCTTGCCACGACACATGGCGAATATTCTACTTATTGTGAAGCAGCCGCTTTTGCCGATTGCAGTTCTTCCTTGATCAGCTGTGCTTGTCTTGCCAGCTCATCGAGCGCTTTGAGCAGGATAGCTATTGCCTGTACAGCAACTGAACCACCTCCTCCTCTAAGGCTCTCTGCAAGAACCTTTTCAATGGCTATCAGATCAGGGGTAGACACTATGACCTCCTTTTCGCTAAGTGGACACCACTCTACATACCTTTCTTAAGATATCCAAAGTAGCATCCACTTAAACTTTCCGCAACTTATCAACGTGCCTGCCCGTTAATTGCTGCGCAATAAAGCGCTGCAGGCGGGCAAAAATAAAATACAAAAAGACAAAAAACCCTTCGACAATGCTCAGGGTAAACAGGCAGCAAAATACGCCTGGATTTATCTATCTGCAATATCCTATCCTAACAGAAAATGAAGTATAAGTCAATATTATGGGGTATTTTTGAGCTTCTAGGAAAGTGCATGGGCTATGTCTCCTCAAAGGTGGGAGAGAATTTTTCAAACACCACTCGAAATGTCTCAAAGAATTCCTGTCTTCCTAAAAGAGGCGGAATGTAATCGTTAGCGAGAAATCCCAACGGAATTTTCCGCTCAAACTCCCCAATTTTTACATGCATTTTTTCTTTTACAAGATACACCCTGCTTTTTCCTCCCACTCCTTGTGTATCAATAACTCGGCAATCTTTTGTAACAGCAATACCTAATGTCGAAGCGAAGAAATGCGGTAAAAGCGTGTAATCTGCTCCTGTATCAACGATCATTGTTGCTTTTCGCCAAATAGCAATATTTGTATGCTTAAAGTAAACTTCTGCTACTGGGCGACGAATTTTGCCAAATATCGGCGAGTGCTCCTCCTTAAATGGAAAGGATATAGCCATATACTAAAGAATAAGGGTTCCTTCTTTTGGAATATAGGTAATGAGTGGTTGTTTATGGTATTTGTCTTCTATCTCCATAAGCATTTTATCAACATTTTTTGCTCGTTTTGTCGAAAAAACTTCGTTGCCCACCACCATAACAATGCTCCCTCTATATTTTTCCCAATTTCTAAAGAGGGTTTCTTGTTCGATACTGCTTTGTAACGTTTGTTGTATCTTTTTCATAACAAGTGCATTGTAGTCTATCTTTTCTTGCTTGTCAAAACGCCGTATTTTCTCGAAAATGCGTGGGTGAGGGCAACAGCTAGGGCATCTGCTGTATCATCTGGTTTTGGGATTGATGAAAGCTTGAGTAATACTTTGACCATCTGCCCAATTTGATTTTTTTCTGCTCTTCCATACCCAGTTAAGGCAACTTTTACTTGAAGCGGTGTGTAGACTGCAATAGGTAATTTATTTTGTCCTGCAACCAAAAGCGCAACTCCTCGCGCCTGACCAACAACTAAGGCTGTCTTGGCATTTGCGCCAAAAAAAAGCTCCTCAATTGCCAATACATCCGGCTGATATTCTTTTATAATCTTTGTGAGGTCTTGATAAATTTGCAGCAACCGTTCTTCGGTCCTTAACTTCGCCGCCGTTTCAATGCATCCGCAGCTTTGAACTTTGCACTTTGAACTTTGCACTATTATAGCTCCCCACCCCATTCTTCCAATCCCCGGATCAATTCCTAAAACAACCATAACATAAGTAGATTATACCACCTAAATATGCTATACTAATCTTTATGGCGAAAAAACCAACATTAAAAGCTGAAAAACGAGATGCACTTGGAAAAAAAGTTAAGAAACTGCGCAAAAACGGTATTTTCCCTGCTAATATTTACGGAAAAGGCATTAAGTCTCTTGCTGTTCAAGCTCCATTTAAAGATTTTGAAGCAACGTATAAAGAAGCTGGGGAAACCGGTCTTATTGATCTTGAAGTAGGTGGAGAGACACGCCCTGTTCTTATTCATAATGTCCAAAAAGACTACATCACAAAAATTCCTCTTCATGCAGATTTTTACCAAGTAAACCTAAAAGAAAAAGTAAAAACGTTTGTGCCTGTTACCACTATTGGTGAACCAAAAGCCATTACAGACAAGCTTGGACTTCTTATGCAAACTCTCAATGAAGTTGAAGTAGAGGCGCTTCCAGCAGATCTACCAGAAAAAATCGAGGTTAACATCGAACATTTGACAAATGTTGGCGATCAAATAACTATTGGCGATCTAAAAGTTGGAAGCGGCGTTACTGTTTTAACAGAGCCCGCGCAGATTGTTGTAAAAATAGCCGAACTTGTCACCAAAGAGGCTGAGAAAGAGGCAGCAGCTGAAGCTGCAGCCAAAGAAGCAGCAAAAGCCGAAGCTGCTCCTGCGGAAGGTGAGGCTCCAGCCGAAGGAGAAGCAAAGACAGAAGGAGAAAAACCCGCAGAAGCACAGAAAGAGAATAAGAAGCCTGAGGAAAAGTCAGAGTAGTTTTTCCAAGCTCCTTCCTTCTTCAAAATTCGGATCAAGCTCAAAGACTTTCTCAAGATACATTTTTGCCTTTTCTTTCTCTCCTAATTGATACTCTAAAACTGCCAGCTGGAAATATCCATCTCTGTATCCTTTATATTTTTTTGCAACTTCTTCCCAGAAGGTTATTTTTTCTAAAATAGCAAGTCGTTCTCCCAGCACAAATTGACGCTTCTGAAAATGATCGTAGACTCGGATACCAGATGCAATTACTGCAATTAAGAGCAAAAAAACTAATATCCCAAATAGTTTGTCGGAAAAAGATCGGAAAATGCTCGGTAAATGTAATTTTACTTTGGCCATTTTGATATCATAATTGATTCTTGCCCACCAAGACGTTTATATATCTCTTCTGTCACAAACGGCATAAAAGGATGCAGTAATTTTAACAGTATTAAGTATAAAGTAGTAAGTACTAAGCAAGAATTTTCATCAATGCGAGTTTTGACATCTTCTATATACTTATCTGCAAACATATGCCAGATAAAATCATACAACTTTTCCGCGGCGAAATTAAAGTTATAATTATCAATATCTTTAGTTATTTCTTTTGCAAGTTTTTCTACCCGTTTAACCATCTCTCTGTCCTTCTCATGTATCGCATGTTTTAGTAACTCGTCTCTTGAATCGTAAATCGTAAATCGTAAATCGTAAATCCGTTTCATATTAATGAAACGACCTATGTTCCATAGTTTATTAGTAAACTTGCGTGCTGCGTCAAGTTTTGGATATGACAAACTCTGATCATTTCCTGTGGCATTCCCATACATTAAGGCAAAACGCACTGCATCTGCGCCGTACTGCTCCACAAGTTCTAGAGGATTTACCACATTTCCCTTGCTTTTGCTCATTTTTTTGCCATATGGATCATTCACCAATCCATGCAATACGATATCTCTGAATGGAACTTTTCCGGTAGCATAAATTCCCATCATCATCATTCTGCTTACCCATGCTTTGAGAATATCGTAGCCAGTTTCCATAACCGATGTTGGGTAAAACTTTTCAAAATCACCTGGTTTCGTTGTTAGAAGCGTTATATATGGCCATTGTCCTGATGAAAACCAGGTGTCAAATGTATCTGTATCTTGCTCCCATTCATTACCACTTGGTATATCACCTTCTGTTACTACCCACTCTCCTGTTTTTTTGTTTCTCCATGCAGGAATACGAATCCCCCAAACAATCTGACGAGAAATATTCCAGTCGCGCAGATTTTCAAGCCATTGAAAATATGTGTTTTCAAAATTTCTTGGCGTAATTTTAATTTCTCCTTTTTTAACCACCTCTATTGCCCGCTGCGCAAGTGGCTTTACCTTCACAAACCATTGCTCTTTGGGTAATGGCTCAAGTGTCATACCGCATTTGTAGCAAGTAGCAATAGTATGTATATAATTGTCATCAATTTTTTCAATAAGACCTTTCTTTTGCAAATCTTGGACAACTTTTTTCCTAGCTTCTTTAACATACAAACCAGCATACGGCCCTGCGATATCTGTTAGTTTTCCATCAAAACCAACAATAAGTTTAAGTGGCAAATTATGCCGCTTCCCTATTTCAAAATCTTTCATGTCAATAGATGGAGTTACTTTAGCAACACCTGTTCCAAAATTTGGATCTATCACATCATCGGCAATTACTTTTAGCTTAAACTTTCCAAGTAGTCCTTCTACTTCTATTTCCCTTCCAATCCATTTTTGATATCTTTTGTCATTTGGATTAACAGCCACTGCTGTGTCGCCAAATTTTGTTTCAGGACGGACAGTTGCCAAGACAAACGGACCGTATTTCAGGTAATAAAGCGGGTCTTTTTGTTCAACTTGCTTAACTTCTAAATCCGAAAAGCTGGTACCATCTCTTGTGCAGTAATTTACAAGTCTGTAGTCTCGATAAGCAATTCCTTCATCAAACATTCTTTTAAATGTTTTGTAAACTAATTTAATAACTGCCGGATCAAGGGTATATTTTTCCCGGCTCCAGTCTAAAGAAAACCCAAGTTTTCGAAGTTGATTTTGTATTCCTCCCCTGTGCTCTTCGACATATCCCCAAATCATTTTATAAAATGTTTCTTGGTCATAGTCTAATCTAGATTTCCCCTCGAGCTTTAATTTTCTCTCAAAGACAAACTGTGTTTCAATTCCCGCATGATCTGTTCCCGGAAGCCACAACGCAGCATCACCCTTCATTCGGTGGTAGCGAATTAAAATATCCTCAACCGTAAACATGGCATGGCCAAAATGCAATGCGCCGTTGGCGTTTGGGGGGGGCAAAATAATTGTGTAGGGTTTTCCGTTTGGATTTATTTCTGGTTTAAAATATCTCTTCTCTTCCCACTCTTTATAAATTTTCTCCTCAATTTCTTTATGGTTGTACACTTTATCCATGCTGAAGCTAATTCTAACATAAGAAGCTTAGGTGCTCAATGAGATCATAATTCCCGCATATTCCCCGATATATTCCCGAATGCTATAATATCCAGATATGCAAAAGCGAATCGCCATATTCTCGGTTCATACCTGTCCTCTAGCTTTCCAGGAAGGCAAGGAAACCGGCGGCATGAATGTATATGTTATGGCGCTCTCAAAAGAGCTTGCAAAACGTGGGTTTATTATTGATATCTTTACAAGATCGCAAAGCAAAGTCCATCCTAAGATCGTTGCTGTCAATAAAAACCTCCGAGTTATTCATCTTGTCGCAGGCCCTGAAAAACCCATACCCAAAAAACAAGTTATTGCGTACGTAGACGAGTTTGTAGAAAGTTTTCTCTCCTTTACTCATAAAGAAACTGTATCCTATAATTTATTTCATGCACATTACTACCTTTCAGGCATGGTGTGTCAAAAACTACAACAAAAAGAGTTTGCCGACACACCGTTTATTATCAACTTTCATACCCTAGCTCTTATGAAAAACTTAGTTGCAAGGGACGAGCTTGAACGCGAAGAAAAAGAACGTATTGATGCTGAAATAACGCTAGTAAAAGAAGCAAATCACATTGTTGCATCAAGCCAAACCGATGCTCAATACCTGCAGTATCTTTACAACTGTCCTAAAGAAAAAATAATAGTTGTCTACCCGGGCGTTGACACAACACTTTTTCAACCTATGGATAAAGTAAAGGCAAAAAAACATATCGGCGCAAGTCCTGACCACAAACTTGTTTTATTCGTTGGAAGAATAGAACCGCTTAAAGGCATTGATATGCTTTTGTATGCATTAAAAATTTTACTTAAACAAAATCCAAACATTAAGGTGTGTTTATGGATTATTGGTGGCGACATATCCCAAAAAAAACATCTTTGGTCAAAAGAGCTTCAAAGACTTGAAAAATTAAGAAACCTTCTTAACATGGAAACAGTTGTATATTTTGTAGGTAAAAAGCATCAACACAAACTTCCCTACTATTACAATGCAGCAGAGGTGGTCGTTATGCCGTCACACTATGAATCATTCGGGATGAGTGCACTTGAAGCAATGAGCTGCGGAACACCTGTTATAACAACAAATGTTTCAGGCATAACAAGTCTTTTTGATAAACAATACCAGAGATTAATTACCTCTGTTAATAATCCCCTTCTTCTTGCTTCTCAAATTGCGTTTTTGCTTACAAATACAAATGAGTATGAAAAAATAAGCAAACTTGTTCACAAACGAGTTGAAACACTCTCTTGGAAAAACGTTGCAAAACAAGTTACAACAGCGTATAAAAAACTATTATGAGCAACAAAACTTTTTATATATTCCGCCACGGCCTGGCAACAAAAAGCTTGTTTGGGTACGGAGACAAAATTGTCACCGCAGAGCTTCTTGCTGAAGGCAAACCGCCAATAGAAAAAATGGCAAATTATCTAAAAAAGATACCATCCCAATTCAATGTATGTTCAGAGTTTGTTAGATGCCGCCAAACTGCAGCCATTGTAACCAAAAAAACCGGAAAGAAATTTACTTTTGACAAACGGCTGAATGAATACAACGAAGAATCATTTAATGATTTACGTGATCGGGTAAAAGATTTTCTGCAATATATTGAGAAATCAAATTACCAAAGTGTTCTTATCTGCACCCACGGCGCTGTTATTGCTGCAATAAAAAACCTGGTTTTAAGAAACAAATTTACCTTATTTCAATTATATGATTACCCAAAAACAGGAGTATTATTAGTAATAAAAGACGGGAAAATTGAAGAAATTGATTTCAATGAATAAAATCCCTTACTACTTACTACTTACGAGTTTATATCCTCTGGTTTTAATTGTTTGAATTTCGTACTCACTTCCCTGTCTTTTTAATTTTCCTCTAACTCTAGCTACCAAACGATCTATTGCCCAATCAGAAACACCAAAGCTTTCTGCTTCTTTCCAAACACGTTCAATAATAATCTCCCGCTCGCACACCTGGTTTTGCTGCTCTTTGAGCACCTGAAAAAGGAGGTGTTCTTTTTTTGTGAACTCAATGCCGTTTTGATCCACCTTCTTATCTATTTTTTGCTTTACATAATACAAAAATAGGGGGCTAAAGAATATCTGCTTCTCTGCTTTTTCCGTCAAGACACCAGTATCCCAAAGGTATTTAGCCGCTGTTTTGTCTTCACTGCTTATTCTTGCACCTTGGACAACTTTTATAAGAAGTCCCTGTTCTGCCGGATCAAAACTCTCCCATAACTCCTCTGACTGCAGATTGATTTGCTCATCATTCATAACAAAACTAAAAAGATCTTCCTTGCTTTTTATTGCAATGTGCTTTGTGCGCAACAAAATAAGCCCCAGCTGCAAATACTGAATGTATCCATCGACAATTTCGTGTAACCAACTGCGCACATCTAACGGGAGATGTTGCCGATACATTTTTTGATACGACTTGCAAACAACCCGCACATCCTCTTGTCTTACGGGTTTTATGTACATATCGTGCGAAAACATGGAAAGAGACGATTTGGTAAAAACTGATGGAGCGAGTTTATCAAGCCCTCTGTAGCTTGTGAACACATACGACATCTTCTGATGCGTGGCGTCTTTTAACCCCTGCAGATTATCGAAAAATTCAGCAGTTACTACTTCTTTTATCCTATCAAACCGCAGAAAAAAAAGCGTTGGGTAGACACCGCTCTGAATAATAACACGCAAGCTTCTTCTGACATTATCAATAACCAAAAAAAGATCTTTCGACTGAATGCTGCTGAGAAAAAGCCCTTCAATTTCTTTTTTTACTTTCCTGTCAACAAGAGAAGATTGCGCTACAGTATCGGAGATTCGCTTTAGGGTTAATATCCAGAATGGAAAAATTTCCCGCTCCACCAGATCGCTTAAGTCAACGGGAATAAAAAGGTGTTTATCGGTTCTACTAATGTAGGTTGGAATAATGTCCTTGTGATTAAGGAAAAATCTCAAAAAATTGCTGATTCCTACCCGCTTCATGCCAATAAGAACTACCGAGTGATGGCCTTGGAGGTATTTTCCAAGCGTTTGCGCATCATCTTGGCGAAAGGTAATCGGATAGGTTGCCTCGACAACCAAATTTTCCATATAGACCAATGTATTGTAATGCGTTTTTACCCTTTTAGCAAGGACTATTTGTCAGGTTGCTGTCTGTAAAAAATTCCCCAATAGTCAAGCAGGTGGACTAATGACATAAGATACAATACGAAAAGTATCCTCTAACAAAGTAATCTTGTGGATTTATGAAAGAGGCATATAAGGGAATTATTGCGCCTAATGGCCATCTTCCTATACATGGACATAGCCCTAATGCTGCTGGCGAACTTATTACCACCACTTTACCTCCTGATGCTCCAGATAACATTGTTTTAAGTCCTACGATGAATCGCTGGGGAATAAATGGTCAACCCGCACATCTTCCCAACATGCTTTATTCTGTCCAAGGTGCTTTAAGTCGAGAAGGATTAATTAAAGATACATGGGTAATTCTTGGTGATGCCTCTAATCAACCTGGAACAGATGTTGCCCGCCTTTCTACCCTACAACGTCTTCATGAAATTCCACATCCTTCACGATTATTTCTTCTCACACCTGAAACTCAAAGAAAAACTGCGGATATTATAGCGGGAAAGGCAAAAATTCCCCGAGAGATTGTTGACGCTGTTTTAACTATGACTGGTTATGCAAGCCAACGGGCCAAACTTGATGTAGTTGCGGGCGGACTTGCCCTCGTTGCAAATCGACCATTAAAGACATTAGAGCTTGATGACGACACAATAATTCCAGAACACTATGGAGTATTAAAAGAAGACGTTTTGCCTCACGGTCTTACTCGAAAACCAAATAGTCAAGTACTCCTTGATGACAGAGAAGCTCTTTCAGAAAAAATGTTTGATGTTATAACAAATACAATAAGTCCATTCTTTACTGAACTTGGAAAAACTGTCGGTGAAGTTAGACAAAAACATCCAGGAATGAGAGCAACGCATAAGTTTAAAGATACTATGCACGGAGAATTAGAAAAAGCAATAAAAGGTGAATCTGCCCAGTTTGTGGTAACTCATGCAGACATAGAAGAAGATGATCTTCCAGATGCAGATAATTCACTAATTGTAGCAACTACCGCCACAAAACATGGTGTTCCTGATTATCGGACTGTAAAAATAGCGCAAGCACATTTAGAAGCTGAATTTCCAGAAGAAGAAATCCCGATAAGTTCTTATCCTTCAGGCCCAAGTGAGCTCTTCGTTTATAGAAAAGCTGATACAAATGTCGATTCTGCGTGTATTGCAAGACAAATCGATGAAAATACTGCTTTTTGGCCATGGTGGTTTGTTTCAAATGATAGAATATCTCGAGAGAACCCTCTTCAGACAGTCACAGGACATTACCGAGCTGACAACGAATTACTTCCTGTTTGGCTACAGGTAGTATATGAACGGATAGGTCAACAGTATGCCTATCTTTCTGGCATAGATACACAGGTATATCATAATCGCGCTCGAACAGGATACAGACCTGACCTTCACGAACAAGCAACTGCCTCTTTAGTTGGCAATATTGCCGCATTAGAAGCTTCAAGACGTCTTCATTTTGATCCTTCTGCTGTAAGAATACGCATGACTCGAGTTGATCCAGACTATGTTGCCCCCAGAGATCATGCTGAGCAAGTTTATAGCTTAATGGATGGCTTAGCTGAAATATGTACAAGGAAATTAAAAGATTTATCATCACGAAAACTAGCAACAAGCGCGCCAGAAGACTTAAGAGACATTGCCGAGAAAACGGATAAATACCTTGATGTTTTAGGATCTATCAAAAGAAAATTAGGTGGTTCTAGTTTTGAAACATTTTATTATCATTTAAACAGAGAGGTTGCTCGACAATTAAACTTTTTTGCAGATGTTTTAGACGCCATGCCTACTGTTATCATTGAGGCGCAAAAACTCATACAAAGAGGTAACTATCCTGTCGTTGAGTATGTTCCAGCACAGGCGTCAATAAAAAATCATCCAGGCTCAGAAGTTGTCGTATTTCAAAGATAGAGTCAATCCTGCCCCTAATGACTTTGCTATAATAGAGTCTACCCTATGTATCAACTTCAATACTTTAATTTTCCTTCTAATTTCAAATTTGGCGTTGCCGATGCAGACCTGCAGGTCATCGGAGAACAATATACATTGAAGAATGAAAATTCAGAACCAACCATGTGGACGCATTTTGCAAAATCATCTCCTAGAGTTTATCAAAATCAAACCCCACTTGAAGGCATTGATCGGTACCATAGATGGAAAGAAGACATAATCTTAATGAAAGAGCTTGGAATAAAAGACTATAGAACTTCTATTTCTATGGCAAGAATCATGACGCAAGATAAAACGCCTAATAAAAAAGCGCTTGAATGGTACAAAAAATACTTCGCGGAATTACAAAAAAACGGGATAAAAATATACGCAACGCTCTATCACTGGGAGTTGCCCCAATATCTTTCAAAAAAAGGAGGTTGGAAAAATAGAGAAACAACATTGTATCTTGTTGAGCATGCAAAAATTGTTCATAAATACTTAGGTGAATTTATTGATGAATACTTTATTCTTAACGAACCGTATCAAGCAACTTTTGAAAGTTATCACCTGGGCGTTCATGCGCCGGGTGAAAAAGATTTAAAAGGAGCGCTAGCCGCAGTACATCATATCCTTTTAGCGCAGGGGATGGTTTTTCGAGCTCTAAAAAATGAAGATAAAAATATAAAGTTAAGTACAGCATTTAATACCACCATAAGCTATGCTGCAAGTAGCTCTCCAGAAGATATAAAAGCTGCTCAATACCAATTTGGCTATCAAACAGGTATGTTTACTGACCCTTTATATCTTGGGAGATATCCAGAGTACATGGCAGAACTCTTTGGAAATAAAATGCCAAAAATAGAAAAAAACGATATGGAAATAATTAAGGTTGGTTCAAACCTTCATGCCTTTGGGATTAATTTTTACCGAGGCAGAATTGTTCGTTATGATGGAGAAAAGGACATTAAATTTTCTGAGGTACGATATCCTCAAGGTGTAACGAATGGTCTCGGTTGGCCTGTAAGCATTCCTCCTACCTATCCTGAAGCCTTCTATGACCTTCTTTGCGAACTCTATCACAAGTATGAAAACTTTGGCATGAAGCAAATCTACATAACAGAAAATGGCACATGTTGGGATGATAAGGTTGATAAAAAAGGAAAAGTAGACGATGAATTTAGAATTTACTATGTTCACAAACATTTACGCCAAGTGCAAAAAGCAATTTTGGCTGGCATACCTGTAAAAGCGTATTTTTTATGGACATTAATGGATAATTATGAATGGGATCTAGGACATAAGCCCGGATCAAATTTTGGCCTTATTCACATTGACCGAGAAACCTTAAAACGAACTCCTAAAAAAAGCTATTATTGGTACAAAGATATTATCGAAAGAAAAATGCTTCTTTAGATCTTTGGGAAAGATATTATATTTCACTTAGCCATCCAATTATTTGCGCTGGCGAAGGAAAATTTTTTGGCTCTCTTCTCAATCTAACTAATAAATCAGCAGCTCGTTTTGGATTTTTGCTTGCTCTCTGTTTATTTCTAAAAGCAAATATTTGCTGCGCAAGCTGTCTCCACTCCTCTGGATGTTTTCTTAAAGATCGATTAAAAGAATTTAGGTACGCCTTGTTAAGAGCTGTCTGCATATCATAGTATCGTGGATTATTCTCAGTTGCGCGTATTAACGCTCGAGCAACCTGTAGTCTATGATGCCGTAGATTTTGTAGCGTTACTGGCGCAAGATCTACATTGTTAGGCAATACTAGATGATCTGGAATAACAAAAAGTGTAACGATGGCTATTGTCTGCAGTTTATCTTCATCGCTTGGTAAAGAATTAAAATAAGGATCTGCGTAAAGAGGGTCTCTTATCGCAGCTATAATCTGTTCTTGCGAGAGCAGGCCTACGGTAATAGGAGGACTATCATACACACTGCGAATTGCCAAAAGGACTTCATCTAGCTTTTTTGACTGATTTATCGTTTCTTCTCCTAACAAAACATTACCCAAGAGAGCGTTTCCAACAGCATTTCTTTCACCTATTGATAATTCCCCATCATAAATACCAAACTCATCTATATCTGAAATGCCCTTTATTGCTGTTCCAAACAAAACAGAACCAAAAGGCATAACAATACCATGATGTTGTGAGTGCCATTCTCGAAGAAGAGGCGGTGCTTCTCTAAAAAGACTGTTATAAAAACCCTCAAGGGCTTGCCGTGCCTCATAAGAATACTCGCTTCTTAAACTTTCCTCTCGCAAAAATGCATGTGTTTTAGAATTGAAAAACTCTCTTGACATAAAGGAATACTAGTATATCAAATCTATTTTTATAAGTCTAAATAAGATATAATATTTTCTATGGATCTTCCTGTGCTTAAGGTAATACAGAGAAATTTTGTCAAAGAATTAGAGACTGCGAAGAGTGGGAAAAAATCAAGTTTGTCTTTTATTGTCAATCAACTTCCCACAACTGCGCTTGTTAAAGATGGACAACTCTTTCAAGTGTTAAGTATTGGCGGAGGTGTAACAAAAGTTGCGCTTATAAAAAAACAAAAGGGCACACACTGTCTTCTCAAGCAGCTTACATTTCAACAGCCTCCCTTCAAAACTTTGCAGGATTTCCTTAGCTGTGTAGAAACGCACCTGGCTCCTTCCGTAACAACTCTTGCTCTTAACTTTGCCCAGGCCATTACTCCAGTTTTTAAGCATAACAGACTAGATGGGATTCTGCTTAATGGAACAAAAGAAAGCGCCTTTAAGGGGCTTATTGGTAAAGCGGTTGGGCAAACAATTGAGGCTTATTTTGCCAAGAAAGGAAGACGCATTACCGTCTCTTTGGCAAACGATGCTGTTTGCCTACTGCTTTCAGGGCTCATAAAATACCCCTGGCGAGAATTGGCCGGTGGGATTGTGGGAACAGGCGTTAATTTTTCTTTTTTTACCACAGAAAATCACATCATCAATCTGGAAGCAGGAAATTTTAATAAATTCCCCCAAACTGAAGAGGGAAAACTTATAGACAAAGCCTCAGTCAGACCAGGATCGTCTCTATTTGAAAAGGAAACATCAGGAGCATATCTTTACAAACACTTCAATCACATGATAGAGAAACAGAAAGTATCGTTTCCTCCTCTTTCTGAAACAAAAGAACTTGATATAGTTATGTTAACCGGCAAACCTGCAGTTTCAAAACTTGCCCAAAATACCATTAGGCAATCTGCCCAGCTGATCGCTTGCCAAATAGCAGGTATTACTAGATTCAAACAAACTGACATTACGTTTGTTATGGAAGGAAGTCTTTTTTGGAAAGGTCTTTCCTACAAACAAATTGTTGAGGAAACTGTGAAAAAACTTGTGCCAGAGTATACAGTTACGTTTGTGGAGATTCCAAACAGCCCAATTATTGGGGCCACGAAGCTTGTTTCCTAAACTACTTCTACTGCTTCCTTCTATGCCACTTCCAGGCAGATTTCACAATTGTTTCAAGATCCGAGTACTTTGGGGAAAATCCAAGATCTTTTTGGATATGAGTTGGATCGGCAATAAGTGTTTCTGCGTCACCTGCTCGTCTTGACGCTTCTTTTATAGCAAAATTAATGCCGCTGATTTTTTGTACCGTTGCTATAACTTCTTTGTTGGAGTAACCTTTGCCCGTTCCCACGTTGTAGAAGTAGTCACCCTTTTCTCTTTGTAGTTTCTGAAGGGCTAAAAGATGTGCCTCTACCAAATCTATGACATGAATGTAATCACGAACACAACTACCATCTTTAGTATTATAATCACTGCCGTATAAAATGAATTCTTCTCCTGTTAATGCTGCTTTAATGGCCAGCGGAATAATATGAGTTTCTGGCTGATGGTCTTCGCCTAAGGTTCCATCAAGAGAAGCTCCCGCAGCATTAAAATAACGAAGCGCAGCAAAACTAATCCCATGAATTTTTTGATACCAAGAAAGAACTCTCTCCACCATTAGCTTACTTTCTCCATATGGATTGGTGGGATTTTTAGGATGATCTTCTGGGATTGGCACTTTTACTGGATTACCATATACACCAGCTGTGGAGGAGAAAATAAAATATTTTACGTTATGTTTTATTGCCTGCTCTATCAACATTTGCCCACCAGTGGTGTTTTTATGAAAATACAGTCCTGGATCTTGCATTGATTCTTCCATAGAAATATAGCCTGCAAAATGCATGACTCCTTCAAAACTATACTTGTCAAAAACATTACTAAGACGTTGTGCATCTAAAATATCTAGCTCAACAATTTCTGCTCGTTTATCAATTGCATCTTTATATCCTCTCTCCAAACTATCTAAAACAACAACGCTATAACCCTTATCCAAAAGTGCCTTAGTAGCAAAACTGCCAATATACCCTGCTCCGCCGGTAACAAGTATCCTCATGATACTCTCTATTGTAGCAGAAGATATCAAGAATATGATATAATTTCTTTCATGGACAATCCTTGGAAGCGCGCCCAGCAAAAACTCCATAGCGTTGCATCGCAAATTAACCTTGACCCCCTTCTTCTTGCATCGCTTATCGAACCGGAAAGGATTGTTACTGTTTCTTTACCAATTCGCCGCGACGATGGCACAATAACTACATTTCCTGCTTACCGCGTTCAGCACAATAACGCCCTTGGGCCATATAAAGGCGGAATTCGCTATCATCCCCACGTCTCCATGGACGAGGTTAAAGCTCTGGCTTTTTGGATGACAATAAAATGTGCTGTTATTAATGTTCCCTTTGGTGGCGGAAAAGGCGGTATTACAGTTGATCCAAAAATACTTTCGGAAAGAGAACTCGAAACATTAACCCGAGCGTTTACGCAAAAACTCTTCCCTATTTTGGGTCCAACCACTGACGTTCCTGCTCCGGATGTCAATACAAATGCAAAAATTATGGGTTGGCTGGTTGATGAATACAGTAAAATTGCAGGAAAAAATTCTCCGGCTGTGGTTACGGGAAAACCAGTTGACGAAGGTGGATCTCTTGGCAGAAATGAAGCAACGGGAAGAGGCGGTTGCTACGCACTTCTCCATACACTACAAAAGCTTGGGCTAAATCCAAAAGGCATGACTGTTGCTGTTCAAGGATTTGGTAATGTGGGCTATCATACTGCTCTTTTTTTAGCAGAAGCTGGTATGAAAGTTGTAGCCGTATCAGATTCAAAAGAAGGTATATATGTTGAAAAAGGATTAAGCCCAGAAAAAACACTTGAATGTAAAAAGGAAAAGGGCATGCTTGCCGGTTGCTACTGTGTTGGCTCTGTGTGTGATATAAAAAATGGTAAATGGATCCAAAACCAAGAGCTTCTAACTCTTCCTGTTGACATACTTGTCCCCGCTGCTTTGGAAAATGTTATTACTGCCTCAAACGCGGCAAAAACATCGGCAAAAATTATCTTAGAGCTGGCCAATGGCCCAACCACAAATGAAGCTGATGTGATATTGAAAAAAAACAACGTTATAGTAATACCCGATATTTTAGCCAATGCTGGTGGTGTTTGCGTATCGTATTTTGAGTGGTATCAAAATATGCATAACCAGGATTGGACAGAAGACAAGGTAAATAAAAAACTAAAAACATATATGAAAAAAGCGGTTGATGATGTATTTATGGCGAAGTCTAAAAGACAGGTGAGTTTGCGCGACGCAGCATATATTGTAGCGCTGGAAAGAATACAGAAAGCTTGGAAAAAACAGCAAAAATAATTGCTGCTAAATTATGGACATAACAATTCTTAAATCGACAGCTCAAGCTATGGTTGCAAAAGGCAAAGGTATCTTGGCCGCAGATGAATCTTCTAAAACCATTCAGAAAAGGTTTGACAAAATTGGCCTTAAATCAACTCCCGAGACAAATATTTCTTATAGAAAGATGCTTTTTTCAACTCCTCAATTTGAGAAATATATTTCAGGCGTGATTTTGTATGATGAAACCATAAGACAAAGTATTGATGGCACTCCTGTGCCGCAATATTTGCAAAGAAAAGGTGTAATAGCGGGAATAAAGGTCGATCGTGGCGTTGTTGATCTACCTAACTTCACAGGGGAAAAAATCACAGAAGGTTTGGATTCCTTAAGGAGCCGTCTAGAAGAGTATAAAGCTTTTGGGGCAAAGTTTGCCAAATGGAGAGCAGTTATTACAATTGGTGAAGGCATACCAACAGATACTTGTATTGAAGCAAATGCCCAAAATTTAGCAATATATGCAGCTTTCTGTCAGGAGCAAAGCATTGTTCCCATAGTTGAGCCAGAAGTATTGATGGATGGAGACTTTGATTTAGAAAAATGTAAGGAGGTTTCCACTAAAACTTTAAAAAAGACTTTTGAAAAGTTGAGAGCCCATAAAGTAGTTTTGGAAGGAGTTATTTTAAAGCCAAACATGATAATTTCTGCTAAATTGTCTACTACAAAAGCTTCTGCAAAAGAAATTGCTAAAGCCACAGTTGAAACATTTTTGGAAGTAGTACCAAAAGAAGTGCCGGGAATAGTATTTCTTTCCGGCGGACAAACACCCAATCAGGCAACAGAAAATTTGTATGAGATAAACTTAATTCCTGGTAGACGGTGGCAATTAAGTTATTCCTATGGCAGGGCACTGCAAGATGAAGCCATAATTTCATGGGCTGGAAAAGATGAAAATATAAAACTTGCCCAAGGTTCATTTTTAGCAAGGTGTAAAAAGGTCTCTCTTGCAAGGCAGGGTAAACTTTAGATTATGTTTAATCACATAAAAACCTTAAGCGACATTATTCTTGAAGAAGAACGAAAAGCCAAAACTGCTTCTGGCAGCTTTACAATACTCATGATGCAAATTCAGGATGCTGCTAAAATTATCGCCAGTCATGTTCGTTGCAGTGGCCTTGTGGATATCTTGGGGAAAACTGGCAATAAAAATGCTTACGACGAGGAGGTGCAGAAGCTGGATGAATACAGCAATGACTTACTTGTCAAGATACTTTTGGAAAGCGGGCAGGTCTTTGCCATTGCCTCCGAAGAGCTTCCTGATATTATCTACACACCAAAAAGTAATGCTGGTAATTACATCGTTTTTTTTGACCCGCTCGATGGTTCCTCAAATATAGACAGTAATAGCCCTATCGGCACAATTTTTTCTATCTACCACAGAAACTCTAATATTTTGCAAAAGGGAGAAAACCAAGTTGCCGCCGGCTACATCCTCTACGGCCCAAGCACTGTATTTATCTATGCTTCTAAATATTCAATAAATGGATTCACTCTCGATCCGGCCATTGGCAGCTTTCTTCTCTCCTCCCCTAACCTAAAAATGCCAGAAAAGGGAAACATCTATTCTCTAAACGAGGGTAATTACGAACTGTACGACGAGCCAATAAAACGCTACCTTACCCACTTAAAAACCTCTAAAACTTATAAAGCGCGCTATATAGGCGCTATGGTGGCGGATATACACAGAACGCTTCTTAGGGGGGGTATTTTTCTCTACCCTGCTGATGCCAAAAACAAAGAGGGGAAACTGCGTCTCTTACTTGAGGTAAATCCAATGAGTTTTATTGTGGAAAAAGCAGGCGGCATGGCAGTATCAAACGGGAAAAATCCCCTCTCTATTGAGCCAACGAGCATAAGCCAACGAGTTCCGATTGCTATAGGTAGTAAGGAAAATGTGAAAGAATTCCTCAAGATAATACATGAATAATCTTCTCAGGGGTATAAGACTGCTTAGTCAAAATAAAATTGAAGGAAAACGTGTGCTTTTGCGTGTTGACTTTAATGTGCCCCTAACCGAAAAACAAACAGTCGCTGATGGTATTCGCATTATTAAATCTCTCCCAACTATAGAATTACTACTCAAACAAAAAAACAAAGTCATCCTCGTTTCTCATCTTGGCCGTCCAAATGGACGCGAGCATAAGTTCTCCCTTAAACCTGTGGTTTTGTATCTGCAAAAACTCTTGTCTAAAAAACATATCATACTTATTGAGGATTTTCTTTCGGGAAAAGAAAAGCTAACTCTTCAAAAACAAACCGCAAACGATATTGTTCTTCTGGAAAATATTCGGTTCTATCCAGGCGAGAAAATAAACGACGATATTTTTGCCCAAAAACTTAGCCAGTTAGGAACTGTATATGTTAATGATGCATTTGGGGTTTCACACAGAGATGCTGCATCTGTTGTTGGTATTACCAGACTTCTCCCCTCTTACGCTGGATTACTTTTGGAAAAAGAAATACGAGCAATTCAAAAACTTATGCAAAAACCCCAAAAACCGGTAGTGGCAATAATTGGAGGAGCAAAAATCTCCACCAAAATTATTCTGCTTTCCAAGCTTCTTGATGTTGTTGATTATCTTCTTTTAGGAGGAGGCATTGCCAATGCATTTCTTCAAAACCAAGAACCAGAAATAACCCAAAAAATATTAAATCTTGCCAAGAAAAAAAATGTTTCTCTTCTCTTACCCATAGACACAGCTGGTCTTGAAAACAAAATTCTTGATATTGGCCCGAGAACAGCAAAAGCATTTACTGATGTAATCAGTAAAGCAAAAACAATTGTCTGGAATGGGCCTGTGGGGCTTGTTGAAGATAAACGATTTGCCAAAGGCACCAATGCAATTTTTAGGGCAGTTGTAAATAATAAGCGTGCGTTTTCTCTTGTTGGTGGTGGAGATACGCTTGCATCTGTTTCTGGAAACAAAGACCTTGACAAAATCACCCATGTTTCAACAGGCGGCGGCGCCATGCTGGAGCTGATCGAAAAAGGCACCCTTCCCGGCATCGAAGCCCTAAGGAGGAAAAGTGCCTGATTTAGAGGTGTTCATTAAAACCGTTGGTTACGTTGGTATTTTTTCCATTGTCTTTGCAGAGACAGGGCTTTTGGTTGGATTTTTTCTTCCAGGCGACAGTCTTCTTTTTACCACAGGCTTTATAGCCTCACAAGGATATTTAGATATAAGAGCTGTCTGTGCTCTTCTTTTTCTTGCTGCTGTTCTAGGAGACAGTACGGGGTATGCGTTTGGACACCGGGTGGGAAAACGACTTTTTCGACGTTCGGATTCATTTTTCTTCCATAAAGATCATCTTATCCGGGCAAAAAACTTTTATGACAAACACGGAGGTAAAACAATTATTCTGGCACGATTCATGCCACTTATTCGTACTTTTGCGCCAATCGTTGCCGGTATGGGCGATATGCCTTATGTAAAATTTCTCTCCTACAATATTGTTGGTGCGTTTCTCTGGGCAGTGGGATTACCCTTGGCAGGATTTTACTTAGGGAAAACCATCCCAGATGTTGATCGGTATCTTCTTCCAATTATTGCTGCTATTATTCTTATATCTATCGCCCCTGGTATTTATCAGGCAGTAAAAACCAAGGAGCAACGAGCGCAACTTCGCGTGGTATTTGTTTCACTTATTGCGCAAATTTTAAAAAAGTAAGCTTATTCTTTCTTCTCTTTTGTTGAGCGATAAAAGAAGTATCCAACCGCGCCAAATGTGGCAACAGGTGAGGCGTAAGGTGGAATGTGAAATCCAAAAGCATCGAGCACCATAATTGTTCCTAAAAACAAAATTGAATACATGGCGCCATTTTTTAAATAGATATATTTTTTAATCCGCTCTATATTACCAATAGTTAACTGACGCAATACTATAGATCCTAAGCCATTACCAAGAAGAATGAGTGGCACAGAAAGCGTAAAGGCAAAAGCTCCCAAAACACCATCTATAGAAAACGTGGCATCAATAACTTCCAGATACAAAATTTTACTTATGTCTGATCTTCCTTTTTCCATCAGTCGTTTTTCTTCTGCCTCGGCGTTCTGTTTAAATCCATGGGTGATAAAAAAGGCTGTAGAACCAACAACCGCGCCAAATGCCACGAGCGGGTTTTCTTGGAGAGCAAACCACACAATAATTGTTAGCAGCACCGAAACGACTGCGTAAAACCACGGAGCTTGGGAGTAGAAAAACCGCTCCCCTTTTAAACCATAGTGTTTTGGCTCGACAAAAAGCCAGTGGAAAAAGAGAAAGAGCAAAAAAACACCGCCTCCCATTAAAAGTATGGGAGAAGATGCTTCAATTGACTCGATAACCTTGGGATCATTGCTAAATGTGGCTGTGATCGCCTCAATTGGTCCCAAGGACGGGTTTGTCGCCCAAATAATAACAGTTGGTAAAAGACCACGCATAATAAATACCGCAAACAAGATTCCCCAGAGCAAAAACCATTTTCGCGCTTTTTGCTGCATGGTAGAAAGCACCTCTGCGTTAATGATGGCATTATCAACAGAACTTACTGTTTCAAACAACGCTAAACCAAGTATGGTTAAAATAATTGAGGCAAATTCCATAAAAGCTACTTCTTTGCAAAAGAAACATCAATCAGCTCGTCCTCAGAGATAGTCTTTTTAACAAAGACTCTCCCCTTAATCACCTTTATTGAATCTGGGTAAGAAATAGAAAATTCATATGGGTATTCGTCTGTGCCCGGCTGCTTAAAAAGCCATAAATTATAATAAAACTGATTATTAAGAAGCTCTTTTTTAGGCAACTCATACGAAACCACAACTGTTACCTCTTTTCCCTGTGGCACAGTAAGAAGAAAGCCAAACAGCGCCTTCGTATTTTCTTGTGTTTGTTCTACTTCTAATCCTACAGGCGCTACAAAACGTTTTCCTTCATACACGCTTGGGTCTGTCACTGCTTTGATAATAGACTGAGGAGCATTATCAATTGTAATTTCGGAAAGCTTTGTTCCTAAAGGAAGAATAAGACGGATGTAATTTTTATAATCTCCGCCCAGGATTTTGTCTTCACTATTATTTTTGTATCTAATAGTAAGTTTTTCTAAGATTGCCAAATCTTTTGTAAGAGTCACTTCCTGCTTTATCTTTCTTGTCACAAAGTAATTTGCCTTATTTACCCCCAGGTTTACCTCGCTAATACCCAAGAAATCGTTAAGGTCATCCTTTTGTTTTTCGCGCGCATCCCAAAGCGATGAGGACATTCTATTGACAGTAAATACATTCTGTATGCTTTGATTGGTAAATACAAAAAGTAAATGTTTTTCTTTTATTCCTTTGACAAGTGCTTCAAGAAGCGCAATATAAGAAATAGATTTATCCGAAGAGAGACGCATCTGTACAGCTTGGAAAAGAGAGCGTAAAAAATCCTTCTTTTGATTGCTGCCAGGAAAAAAATTCTCTTGTGCGTGTTTTTGTGTGAGAAGATACAAATTTTCTGCATCCACTGTCTCTTTATAATCGGAAACCTCAACCTTGCCTATTACCGAAAGCAAAAGCCGGACAAAAGAAACATCTACAGCAATTACCCCATCTACGTTTGTTCCGGTTTCTGTTTTTAGGAAAAAAGAAGAAGCAGATGCGCTTTTTGGAAAATCAACATTAAAATTGCTGTCTCTTAGGTACCAATGGACAGAGGGTAAGTGGCGACGAATGGCAAATGGAGGCTCAATATGTCCTTTTAACTGTCCGTCGGCATCATAGACGTCGTGAATAGAAAAATCTAAAAGCTTCCCTTTTTTAAGCTTTGCAATGGCATACGACCCAATAAATCCGCCGCCGGGACGCAGCTCCATGTTGTTTTGAAACAATACCAAATATACTCTATCTTCATAAAAACCAAGTAGTTTAGGCAAAACATCAATAATACCGGTGACCTTTTCTGTTGAAAGATAAAACGCTTCTTGAGGAACATCCCCTGATGCTCTCATTACCTGCCACAACTGAAGTGCTTGTCTAAAATGAGAAACGGCAACTTCTCCCTCTTCTTTGAAAAAAGCATCGAGTCCACGAATAAACGTAGCAATTAGAAACGCCGTGTCTTTTCCCGCTTTAATCCTATCCTGTAGCATATCCATTGAAAAAACCGTTGCCGTTTTTTGAGCGGTTACAAAAAGGGCAGATGCTAACGAAGCGCTTTCACGAGCCTTGGGAATATCTCCTGTTTTTACCGCATCTATCGCCATCTCTAGCTTTTTTACTCCAGCAAACGAAAATAAAAATGTGGCCGCAAATAGTAAAAAAAAGAAGATAAACAAAAAGTATGTGCTAAAAAAGAAAATAGTTTTTATCCGCTGCCTGACCCTGGTATTGTCAAGTGTTTGCTTTTCTTCCAAACTCAACGACTCATATGCTTCCTTTATCCGTTTTGCCAATGGGTAGGAATCGGGCAAAAGAAACTTCCCTTCTTTTGTTTTTTTTTCTTTTTCCTCTTTCTCCTGGCCAACAAAGTCAATACGTAAAATTGGGTCTATCTTCTGCAAGATTCTGGCTAAGCCGAGTTTAGTTGGTGGGTGCTTAGGAAAAAGAAAAAACCTGCGCTCTTTTCCAATATTTCCAAACAGCACTTCCAGTATTCCCTGGGCAACATCCCCAACAAACACCGGATGCGTCTTCCCAAGTCCCATGCCTTCAATAACGAGGCGCTCTTCTGTCTTTGCTTGATGCAAGAATTGCTCCACAACTGTTTGTTGCTTGCTGTTTGCTCCAAAAACATCGCCAACAAAAACAACCACCGCTTCCCCGTAAGAAGAAAGAACATCATTAACAATTTTATTCTCGCTAAGCACTTGGGGAAGAACAAAAATAAATCTGCCTTTTGTTTCTTGTGCTTTTTTAATTAAAGAATCTAAAGACCCAAGGATTTCCTGTTCTCCGGCGTATACCACCATAATATGTGAATAGTCTCCATCTGGGATAACAGGGAGTTTTCTGCTATAGGAAAGCGTAAACACGTTCTCTTTTTGGTCAAAAAAAATAGCTCCTGTTACAAATACTACTTGCTGTTGGCTTTGCTCTTTTTGTATTTCGGAAACAACAGCGCTTCCTATAATTGCCTGCTTATCAACAAGAAGCAAAATGGTTTTGCCTGCTGTAATTTTTGCCATTACCGTTTATTGTAGCACGCCAGCTTTAAAAAGAGGAATCAACATCTTGATCAAGGGCTATGTTTACGAGTTTATCTGCTCGTTTATTTTTCTCCCGCGGTATATGAAAATAGCGGATCGGAAGAGACAATAAAGATTCTTTTTCTCGAAGACTAAAAAGCAACAATCTAAGGTTTGGGCTTTTTACTTTGTACAATCTGTTTATTTGAGAAACAAGAAGCAATGAATCTAAAAAAACATGGATTTCTTTCTGTCCCCAAAGCACGTGTTTATTCAAAAGAAGCCACCTCAAAGCAGCATTGACTGCCTCGTACTCGGCCACATTATTTGTTGCTTCTCCTATTGCTTTACCAAACTCGACTATAACCTTCTCTTTCTCGTCGGTGATAAAAACACCAATAGCAGCAGCTCCAGGATTTCCCCGCGCGCCCCCATCGGTATAAACACATATCATATTAACATTATACTCTATTTATGCAAAAATTATCGAACCCGATATGCGTAATAGATTGTGTTGGCAATCAATTTTGACAAAATTAAATGGAGTGTAACTCAAAACTTCTCGTCCAACAATATCCAAAAACAAACGAAAAAAGCAACTGTCCCTGTTGCAGAGTTAAAAAATAATGATCAAAAAAACCGAGAATTAAAACAATAGAAAAAATCGTAAATCTTTTGAAGGTTTTCTTAAGAAACCACAGAAAAAAAGATAATCCAATTATACCAGTTTCCGCAAATACCAAAAGAAAAATGTTGTGTACGGGCTGCAATTGCGTAAACAGCGAACTTGCAGATGTTTCTTGAAACAATGGTAGATTTGGAAGAAAATTCATAAGTCCCACACCAATAATCGGGCTGGATTTTATCATTTCTAAAGCGGTAATGGTTAATTCTTTTCTGCGAATAAAAGATTCATCAGTTTGAGCAGCATTAAAAAAACGAGAGCCAAAAGGAGAAAAAAAAATGCTACCAATACATACCAGAAAAAGTATTAAGTATTTTGTATTAAGCGTTAAGGGTTTTAATAGATAAAATAAAATTGCTATCCACAAAATAATAGCTGTTCTACTCATAGTTAAAAGGAGTGCGATTGAACCTATTGCTATTGAGCTTAAAAAAAATATTTTCATTATATTTGCTTTTTGATATTTGATGTTTGATATTACCATCGCCAGAGCAATGATTAAATATCCCGCCAAAACATTCGGGTGAGAAAAAGTACCATAGGGACGCAATATAAGTTTTCCTTCTATTGATGCATTAGCAATACCAGGAGTTTGAGACGTAAAAGTTCTCTCGCCAAAAAAATAAAACACACCCCCTAGCGAACTCTGTTTAAGAAATTGCAAAGCAGCCAATAAAGACTCAAACAAGACCCCTAATGACAGCATGATTATAAGCGCTTTTACGTCTTTTTGATTCCTAATTGCTCTCGATGTATAAAATCCAAAAAAACTAAACTCCAATAATTTCAATAAACCATATAGTCCTGCCATTGGGCTTTTTGAGAAAATAATACCAAATATAACAATGAGAATGAAAAATAAAATTTTAAATTTGCCTGCCCGCCAGTGCCGGGCCTTGGCAGGCGGGAAATTTGAAAATAGCAACTTTACAAAAGAAAGATTTTTCAATAACCACAAAACGAACAAAATTCCAATTAAAATATCTGTAAGATAAAGAGTGGGAGAAAGATAATCAACTCTAAGTCCAGAAATATACGCCCAAGACGGCCAGAAGTGACGACCAAGTTGCGTAGGTAAAAAAAGAACAATAGAGTAAAAAATAAAATTTTGCAGATTTTATTCCCTCGGCTTAACCACGAGTGTCCGGTCTCTGCCTTCTCCGGCTGACTCCGAAACAACATCCGGATCTTCCTGGAAGAAGACATGAACGATTCTTCTTTCCCACGAACGCAAATTGGGAATAGATGCTTCTTTCTTTTCCAAAAGAACGCGCTGTTTAGTCTGTGACGCCAGCTGAAAAAGGTAGTCTGTTCTATTTTTCTTATAATCTCCCACCTCTATCGAGACTCGCAAAAACTTGCCAATTTTCTTTGAGACGCAAAGAGAAAGAACAAGCTGTAGTGCCTCAAGAATTTCTCCGTGATATCCAATCACTATACCTGTGTCGTTTGTATTAAGCGTTACATCAATTACGTCTTCGCTGATAACAAACGAAAAATCGCCCTCTATATCAAGTGATTTTAATACGCCTTCTATAACTTTCTTTATTACTTTTTCTCCCTTTTCCATATATTCCAACTTACCAAGCCTCCAAGACCTGAAACATGATACTGCTGCAGTATACCAAAAACAGTAAACGTATTCCAATATAAAGATAGTCCAACGGGAAACGTGTAGGAAAAAAAGCCAATCATAACAGGAAATATGTAGAGCGATTGCGCCTGAAACGCGGTGGCAAAATCTTCCTTTTTATTCTGCTGTTCTTTCTGCAATGCTTCTTTTGGTTTACTAAACATCATCTTCGACTGAATAAATTGCAAGAGCCCTGTCATAAGCGGTATAAGAATTGCTACCATCGGCATCACCGCCATCAACTCTGATGGGTTTTTGGCAAGAGGAACACCAAAAAATAAAGTGTCCCATGGTTTTGTAAGCCGAATAAAATCTGTGTAAATAATATTGTTGTTTACCTCGGCAAGTGCCTTTGCCGGATCAAGGTTTATAACTTTAATAAATGCCGGATAAAGTCCAAAAATAATAATAGCCATTTGGACAACTGCCGACAGACAGCCGGCCGCCGGGTTTACTCCGTGCTCTTTGTAAAGACGCATTGTTTCCTGATGAAGTTTTGTATTGTCCCCCTTGTGTTTGTCTTTCAATGCCGAAATGTGCGGAGCTAAATCCTGCATTTTTTTTGACGCTCTAAGCTGTGAAGTAATCATGGGATACATAACAAGCCTAATAAGAGCAGTTAGAATAACAATAGAAAATCCCAGAGCATAAGGGATATGCAGAAACGTTAACCCTTGATAAATACCAACAAGTATATTAAGTAGTGGGTAAACTAGCAATTGATCAAACATAAAGCTTACTAAATGGTTGGCAGCTTAGTATCCTCTTAACTGAAAAATAGCCCCCTTTAATTACGCCATACTTTATTATTGACTGCTTGGCGTACTCCGAACAGGTAGGGAAATAACGGCACACTTGAGTTGTTCCAATCAATGTTTTTAGAAGATTCGAAAATATCTGCTGATATACTGTTATTCCAAAAATAAAAAAGTGTTTCATATTAACAACTTGTTCTCCTCAAACACCCTTTGTGTTTCTTTACAAATAATCATCTGTTTATCTTCGACCGCGCGATTTTTGATATAGAACAACATATCATAACCTCCCTTTATACGAGTTATTAGTTCCTCTATGCATAACCTTACCTTTCTCTTAACTTTATTTCTTACTACCGAGCGCTGGTCGATCTTTTTGGAAACAACAAAGCCAAACCTGCTGAAAGGGAGACTGCTCTTGGCAATGCGAAGCGTAAAAAACAGAGTATGAATAACTAAGGCCTGGCGTAAGTAAACCCTTGCGCTCAAGCGGTATTTTTTCTTAAACATTACACTGCAAGCCTTTTTCGCTTCTTATCTCTTCTTCGCTTCAACACTTTCCTACCTGTATGGGTCTCCATGCGACTGCGAAAACCGTGTTTTCGCTTCCTTTTTACTTTCTTAAGTTTTACAAATTTCTCCATCACGCAAAGTATAGCAAGAATTGCGAAATTTGTAAATCGTCAGTCTTGATATAGTTTTATCCATTTTATGCTTCTTGACAAAAAGTTATCCACATTAGTAAAGTCTTCATACATAAAATGTATGAGGACAGATGTTGATGAGCTTTGGAAAACCGCGCTTGGAGAAGTCGAAACAGAAGTATCAAAAGCGCACTTTCTTACCTTCTTTAAAAAAACAGCGCTGGTGTCGCTGGAAAATAATGTGGCAACAATCGCAGCTCACTCATCAATTGGTATTGATTTGCTTAAGAAGCGATTTTCGGACGTTATTAAAAAGATATTAAAAAAACATACCGGTAAAGATTATCTGCTTGTGTTTATAGCCAAAACGTTGCCTGAAAAAAACATTGAAAAAAAGGAGGAGCCGTTGTTTTCGGATAGTTTAATTTCCAAAGACTCTCTCCTTAAAACTCCATTTTCCAAATCTTTGTCTCGTGTTCGCCCGGAATTCCGATTCCAAACAATGGCTGTCTCTTCCAGTAATCAACTGGCTTTTGTTTCAGCGCAAACAGTGGCTAAAAATATAGGTCGGTCCTATAATCCGCTATTTATTTATGGACCGACCGGTGTTGGCAAAACCCATCTCATGCAGGCAATAGCAAATGAGGTGTACGAAAAATACCCTGATAAAAAAATCATCTACATTACCAGCGAGGAATTTACCAATGATGTTGTGGGAGCAATACGTTCAAATGATACTGCCAGGATGAAAAGGAGATTTCGAACAGTTGATCTTTTAATAATTGATGATGTGCAGTTTATTGCGGGAAAAGATAAAATTCAGGAAGAATTGTTTCATACATTTAACATCCTAATCGATAATGCCTCGCAGGTGGTGCTTTCTTCTGATCGCCCTCCCAATGAGATAAAAAAACTGGAGAGGCGTCTCTCCTCTCGTTTTTCCTCTGGGCTTACTGTTGATATTGAGCCACCAGATTTTGAGCTTAGAACAGCCATTCTTTTAATCAAAGCGGTGAAATACGAAATAGAATTGCCGATTGATGTAGCAAGACTCATCGCCCAAAACTCGTTGGACACCAGAAGTCTGGAAGGGGCGCTTTTAAGAGTTATCACGGAGGCAAAAACAAAAAGTGAGGAAATCACCGAACAATTCGCCGCGAAAATCTTAAAACACCAGAGGGGAAGCACAGAAGAACACCGTCATCCAGATGACATAATAAATAAGGTCTGCTCCTATTACAACATAAAATCGACCCAAATAAAAGGCCCCAAACGTGATTCACGTCTGGTAAAAGCAAGACATATAGCAATGTTTCTTCTTAAAAAGGAGCTTGGATTACCTTTGGTTGAGATAGGAAATGTCTTGGGGGGCAGAGATCATACTACCATTATGCATGGTGTTGAAAAAATAGATAAATTATTATCTTTACCAAATACAAAAAACAATAATCTTTCTCTGGAAATTATGGGGATAACCAATATTACATTATGAATAACTTTAAAAAAATCAACCTTTTTTTAAAATATAAACAACATATACCCATGTTTATCAACTGGTTTTCCACATTTTTCTACCTTCTTCTTCTTGCTTTTTTCCACTTTTCCTATTACACTACTAAAACTACTAAAGAATAATATATTGTATGAAACTATATGTCTTATCTGAATATTTACAAAAAACGCTTCCTTTTGTTAATAAAGCAATATCATCACATTCCCAGCTTCCAGTACTACAAAATATTTTTTTCCAAGCAAGGAATGGAAAATTAAAAATAAGCGCTACTGATTTAGAAATAGGTATTGACATTAAAATAACAGCCAACATAGAAGAGGAAGGAGAAACAACAATCCCCGCAAAATCATTCTCAGAGCTTATAAACACTTTACCCCAGGAAAAAATATTAATAGAGACAAATGATAAAAATATTATTATTACCACAAAACATACCAAAAGCGTTTTTCAAACAATATCATCAGACGAATTTCCAAAATTATATGAAGAAAAAGGAGAAAGAGTGGGAGAGATAAAAAAAGACCTGTTTCAAAAAACACTTTTACATGTACTTTTTTCCGCCAGCATCGATACTTCACGTCCTGCCCTGTCTGGGATTTATATAAAAAGAGAAGAAGAAAGTTTAGGTAAAAAATTTTATCTTGTTGCTACTGATGGATATAGACTTTCTTTGATATATAATCAAATTCCTTTTAGTCTGGAAAAGCCGCTGTTAGTCAGCGCCCGAGCGCTACGAGAAGCAGCCATGGTAAAAAATAACGAAGATACATTGGTAAAAATGTTTGTGATAGAGAAAACAAACCAGGTGTTATTCGAGCAGGGAGATACGATAATTGTAGGGAGGCTTCTTGAGGCGCAATTTCCAGAGTATGAGAAAATCATCCCACAAGATATACTCACTAAAGCAATTTTTGATAAGACCGAAATGGAGAAAGCGGTTAAAATGTGCGCTATTTTTGCCAGGGAATCGGCAAATATTGTGAGGCTTTCGTTGAAAAAAGATAGTATTGTGGTATCTGCAAACGCTCCCCAAACAGGAGAAAATACAGTGGAGGTTGAAGCAAAAATAACAGGGGAGGATAATGATATTGCGTTTAACGCGCGTTACCTTCTTGATCTGTTTGCCAATATAGAGGAGCAAGATTTGGTATTTGAAATGACGACAGCAACGAGCCCCGGGGTATTTAAGATTAAAGGAGATTCCTCCTTTCTCCACCTCATCATGCCAATTAGGGTTCAGACTGAATAATCCATTGAAAAATATATTTAGAGCTATCAGCACCTAGCACGCCCAATTGTGTAATTATTTCATTTTTGAAAGAGATAACTTGTTCCTCAAGAGAAGCTTTGGAGGATGTTTTAGGATATAGGTATGCAATAAATTTTTTTTCATCTAAATCAAAATAAACAAAATAATTATCTGTTTGAAGAGGAAGACTATTATACCACGGATAATTTTTATAAATGTCTTTTTGCCAATCAGAAAACTTCTTGTCACTCTGTGTTTGAATTTTTAATTGATCCTCAATAGAGGGAGTTGTGTTTATAGGAATAAAAGTTGTAGGGGTTGGATTCTGCAAAAGTGGCGGTTGATTAATTGTTTTTTTTGTAAAGTAATTAAAGAGCACGATTATAAATAAAATACTAACGGTAGAGAGAAAAGTAATAATGCTTATTTTTTTAAACATAATATTAAACATAAAACACCTTTACTGTACAATGCCAAAGGCAACTAGGGTATACAGTTGATTTTTGACATCCCAGTTAACAACAGGATAGCGTTGTGTTTTTGCGTTAGTATTAGCGTCATATGTTTCTATAAATCCATTTCCTCTAGAGTCAAGGCTTTTAGATTTAATTATAGCAACATGTTCATTACCAGTAAAAACACCTGGTTGTGATTCAAAAAAAATTGCAAAGCCGGGAAAGATAGTAGATAGAATATTTTGATGATTACCGCTTAGATAATCTAAGTGGATATATCCTGGTGCTGTTTTCCAGAAATTTCTCATGGAAACTACAGCTTGGTGATTATCATTGAGCCCAGATTTACCAGCAAGATTATACACATCAATAACAAGGTTTGTACACCAGTAGAGACCACGAGGACCTGTGTTTATGAATTCACCTGTTCGTTTCGTAGAATTGTAAGAGCCATTTGTAATATTTGCAATCATCTTATTGTAGTCACCAAGCGGTCCTTCTTCTAAGACATTGCTTATTTTAATTGTCCAATCAAGTATTTTTTTTGCAGTTTCTGATAAAGGTGATTGAGAGGGGGGGGATATGGTCGGAGATATTCCACTCTTGTTTTCTTCTGGGGAGGCTTCGAGGGTTGTTGCTGTTCCCATGACAATGACGAGCGTTGCTAGAAAGAGACCAATAAAACCTCCAATAAATGCAATAAATACGGCTCTTCCTGCTGCGGCTTGAGCAAGTTTTTGGGTAAGTCCTGCGCCCGGAATGCCTGGAAAAGGAAGAGGAGGACGGCCGGTACTCGCCGGTGGGGTTCTTGGTTGCTGTATTGAAGGTGGTGGTTGTGGTATGACTCTTTGCTCTATTTTTGGCGTTGCTATTTGCTTTTTTTGCTCCGTAATACGAGCAATGGCTGTTTTTATTCCTTCATGTTCCAAGGCATACGTTTTGGCTTTTGTTGGGTGATCTTCCACAAACTGATCCCAAGCGCGTTTAGCAACCCGTTCGCGCGTTTGCCCAATTGTTATTAAGGGATCTTGTTTTTTAAGATATTCGTGGCGTGCTCGCGCATGTTTTTCTATCTCTTCTTCTTGCCATGCGATAATTGGATCATGTGCTGGATTATTATAGATCTTCTTTTTTTCATCATCATGCTTTTTTACACGGTTTGCATATTGGGGATTTTCTCGGAATTCCTTTTCTGCGATATTATGAACGCTTAGCGCATTTGGATTCTCAAGAGATCCATATTGATAGTTTATCCACTCAATACTTGTTTGATCTTTCCCTGGGTTTTCCTCTTGCCACTGCGCCTTTTTTTTCTCTACAATTTTTTTGTATTCTTCATCATTTTGCATGATCTTTTTAGGCTTTTCCCGGATAAAAGCGGCCGCCAAAAAAGGCAAAAAGGTCAGCTCAATGGGAATATCGGTAGTGTCAATAAATCCTTTTGTTTGCATCTGCGTTTCTTCCTGCTGTTCCCTAAGGGAAAAATAGGCGTCTGTAATTTCCTTACCCTCCCACAATTTTAGGTTAACATCATGCTCTTTTGCCCAAGAAACAAACTGCTCTTTAATCTCAAAATGAGGAGCGTCTGGGTGTTTTTTAAGAAATATGCCCCATTCTCGCGCGAGGACATCTGCTTGCCGAGGGTGAGTTTTAATACGTAATTGGGGATCCATACATTTTTATCCTGCTGGTGGTATATTTTGCTGTTTTTGTAGAATTTCCTGCGGGTTTGAGGTAATGAGTTGGTGTTCAAATGGCGCTGCTACCACCTTCATGGCCACATGATTTTGTCCGGCGAAAAAAAGCCCTTCACCAATATTTGCTGCCAGAAGCAATTGTTTTTCTCCCGAAGAAAGATAAAAGATTTTACTGACAATGTCGATTTCTGATGTTCCCTGCTTAAGTAAAATTTGCAGTGAGGAATTAGATAAAACAGCTTTTCCATAATCGGTGGAGAGGAAATCCTCAACGTCCTGGGTAGCGGTTGTTAAGCCTAAATAGTATTTACGGGCGCGTTTGGCAATCCCATAGACAAAGGATGCGCTGTCTTCGTACTTCATCATATACCATGCTTCATCCAACACCAAAAGCCGCCTTTTGAGAGTTTTTCGGATCCTGATCCAGACAAAATCTAAAATAATGTGCATGGCAATTGGCCGCAGCTGATCTTCGAGTTGTTTAACGGAGAAGACGGTTAGTGGATTGTCAAGGTTGATGTTTGACTGCTGATTAAAAATACCGCTTAAACTTCCCTTGATAAACTTTTCCAGGCGAAGAGCTAGTTCCGAAGCTGCCGCGTCCTCCATGCCCAGAAGTACTTTGTAGAGATCTTCCATAAGAGGCGGCTCATTTTTCTGGGTGCTAGGATCATGGGTAATACCTTTTTGTTGATAGGTTTGCACCAGCGCGCGATCTAAAATTGCGTCGTGTGAAGCGTCCAGTTCTCCTAAAACAATTTTTAACAGCGCATGGAGAGAAAGTATTTTTAGTCCCAGCTCGTTTTCGCCCTCTTCATAAAGCCCGGAAAGATCAAAAGGATTAATTTTAATCGGGGAGGAGGGCGTAAAATTAAGATATTCGCCGCCTAAGGCTTGAGCAATGGTTTCGTACTCTCCTTCAGGGTCAATTACAATTATCTCGGTGCCAAGCATAAACTGACGCAGAATCTCCAGCTTAATGCAGTAGGATTTGCCAGAGCCCGACTTGCCAAAAACAACCTCGTTGGCATTCTCCAGAGAAAAGCGATCGAAGATAACAAGAGAACTATTCTGCTGATTAATGCCGTAGAGAGTACCTTTATCCTGCGTGAGCATGGCCGAGGTAAAAGGAAACATCGAAGCAAGAGAAGTCGTATCCATATTGCGGGTCATAAAAAGCTTGTCTTGTCCCAATGGAAGAGTGGCCTTATATCCCTCTTCCATTTGCAGTGTGGCTGGTTTGGCTATAAGCAAAAGACTGGCCATGGTAGCTGTGAGGCGTTTTACCGAGCTTTCAAGATCGGCTTGATTTTCGGCAGATATCGTTATATAAAGACTGAAGAGAAAAAATCGTTCAACTCCCTTAGCCAGTTCTTCCTGCAGTCCCAGCGCATCCTCAAGGGTTGCTGTTACCGTTGGGTCAATAACTTGTCCAGCTTGTGCTTGCGATGAGATGGTTGCTTCCATCTCGGCGATTTTGCGCCGAAGATCCGAGAGAATGTCTGGAGATGACGCGGGATAAATAAAAAAGGAAATATCGAGTTCGTGGTCGAAATCGACTAAGGGCGCTAGCCAATTCGCGGAAACAAAACGTGGATAGCCGACAATAAAAAATGTGCGAGCGGTTTTTGTGCCAACACGAACGGAGCGAAAGTCAATCTCAACAGAAGGCGGCGCTATAAGATCAACCACGGAAGAATTCGGCGTTTCAAAAGCCAATGCCCCAGCATACCCATCGTTGTATATGTTGTAGAAAAGTTGCATAAGCTGTTCTTTATCCAGGATTTTACTGCGAAGTCCCAGCCGGCCCAGCTGGCTTAAAATAGACTCCGCTTTGGTACGAAGTCCTGCTTTGGCCTGGAGGAAAAAATCGTCTTTTTTTATCACCACGCCGCCTATGCCGCTTTCCAAGGAAGAGAAAGAGATTATAATATAAAATGTTTTGTCCAAAACCGTATTTACTTTAATTAGTTCTTGCACGAAAGATCGGTAGTTTTGAATGTAAGAAATTTTTTTCTGGTGAGAGGGCTGTTCTTGAGCCAGTTTTGCCAGATTTTCATCTAACTTTTTAGTGTAAGAAGAGATGTCGACGCGCTTATTGCGGATTAAGATTTGGATAGGGAAGGAGAGAGAGTTTAGGAGCGATGCGTATGAAAAGATTTTTGCCTCTTGCTCTTCTTGCGAAAGAAGGGAAAAATTGGTGGCTGTCACTTCGATTATCAAACATGAGTTTCCCCTTGTTTGTAAAACAATGTTTTCTCGTATGTCTTGTATTTCGGTAAACTTCTGCGTTGATGCTGAAATGCTTCGGGCAGTGTTCATAGCAATTTATGGTTATTATCCAAATAACGTTTTTCGCAGTTCTTCTCGTTGATCGATACTTGTCACTTCAATTGGGTTAATAATCTCGCCTGTTATGGTAAGCTCGGCGGCATCGAATTTTTGCTTTCCTTGCGAATCGTCGAACTCAAGTGTATAAACACCATTAAGAAGCGGCGTAGCAGAGGCAAACTGACCAAATGCGTTAGTTTTGAAAGCCCGTACAGGATTTCCGTCTTTATCTTTGACCTCAACTAGGATGTTTGATAATACATTTCCTCTAGGATCTTTTACAATGCCCGAAAGGACGTTGGGAGCATCGGAAACAAGCAGTCCCCGAGTGGCCGGTGAGGTTTTTACAGGAATTTTTTTGACAGTAGGCGGTGGTGCTGCTGTTGTTTGCTGTTGGGTTTTTGCCAGGGCTTCTTTAAGCACTAGGATTTGTTGCTCGAGCCGTTCTTTTTCTGCTTTAGCAAGACCAAGCGCCTCCATAACAGATTCATACTGACTTCTAGTGATGCTTTCTTCAGTTTGGGGCTCGGGCGGCGCCGTTTGTTCTGTTTTGGTTTGGAGTTGTTTTTCTTCTTTCGGCAGGTTTTCTTTTGGAGCCTGATCTGGTTTGGGCGTAGAAAGCAATACGCGAATAGCCGATGTATTAGCAGATTGGAGAGCGGTTTTTTGAAAAACATACTGATTGGGAGTAAAGAGCGCCTTGATAAAGTATGCTACCATAGCATCCATTGGCCTGCCGTCAATAGGGAGAAAGGCCAACGCAAATCCCAAGAATCCAAGGATCAAAGCCAGAGGAAATGTTATTAACCGGCTTAAGGGTAAGGCATACACAACCCAAGCCAAAACAATGCCTGTTGCCAGGTAGGCAAATTGTTTGATGGTCATGTTGCCAATTAACTTAAACTGAAACCCGGTTACATCTTGTGGGATAGGGTGATTTTCCATTACTTTCTTTATATAATGTGAAAAATCCGAATTCAAGATCATCAAAATAGGTCAAACCCAGCTCAGCTGGGTCAAACAGGGGACAAAATCAGAGTTTTTTGTGAAAAGTCGATATTGACAGAACAACAGCTTTGTTATAATATTGTTATAACCAAAATAAAGGGAGGTGAAAAGTTCTATGTTACAAAAAGTAATTCAAGTTGGGAATTCATATGCTGTAACCATACCGCGGGGATTTGCCGACGAGATAGGGATAAAACCAGGACAGAAAGTTAGAGTAGATGAAGATTTTGATACCGAAACACTTACAGTTGTGCCAGTAGAATCTAAAATAGTAAAGGGCTCTCTTACGCCGGAATTCTTAAAATGGCTCAAGGGATTTAACGCGCGATATAAAGATGCGTTAAAAGAGTTAGCCAAAAAATGAAAGGGATTATTTATATCACTTTAGATGTTGTTTTAGCCATTCATGACGATATGGTAGAGCGATATGGAGGGAGTCATGGTATAAGAGATTTAGGGTTGATTCAGTCAGCGCTTGCTCGACCACAGGCGTCATTTGGCGGAGAAGATCTTTATCCAACAATTCTTGATAAAGCTGCCGCGCTTTTCCATTCGCTTATTTTCAATCATGCGTTTACAGATGGAAACAAACGCACGTCTATCACCACAACCGCTCGATTTCTTTACATAAATGGATACGAATTCAAAGTAGATAAAAAGGAGTTTATCGATTTTCCGCTTCGTGTTGAGAATAAGCATTTAGCTATCGAAGAAATCGCCAAATGGCTTAAAACCCACACCAGAAAAAGAAAGTAGGTCAAACAGGGTACAAAATCAGAGTTTTTTGGGAAAAGTAGTATCTCTTAAGAAGGTTAGTGCTTGCATTTAGTTTTTGAGTGTGTTTCAATTTAAGGTATGGGCCCAGATGAAGCATACAAAAATAAAATCGGCGAGCGCGTAATGAGACGGGTCATTGAGGCCTTCAAGAATCAGGAAATAAACGAAAACGAACTATCCACAATTTGCTCTTACATTTTAGATAATATAGACAATACAAAAAGCAATGCTGAACTTGTGGATTTTCTTTCGGATTTATCTAAAAAGTGGCCAATGTTCTCTCAGATTTTAATAGCAGAACATGGTGGGGTTAAAGAGGAAAACGAAAAACAAGTTATTGACCAGGTCTCAACCCTTATAAAAGAAAATAAAATAGAAGAAGCAATACAGACTGCAGGAGATGTAACAAAGCAAACAGGAGGACAAATCTAAAATGCCATCACTACCGACACCAGATCAGCTTGTTGCACGAGCTATAGTTAGGGAGGCAATGCCCCAGCCCGCAGCGCCTCCACAAGGTTCTCGAGAAGCGGTTATTAAAGCCATGAACCAACGAGTAAATCAGAGCGAGTGGCGTATCGCTGCAGAGCTTGGAAAAAAACCGGCGGTTGATCGAAAAAAGACAAGAGAAGTTATAGAAGAGATAGGAATAACCAGAGATCCAACTACTGGCGCAAAATTAAGAACACCAGGTACTCCAGAGGCGGTACGCTATACAAACGCAACAAACGCAGAAGCACTTGCTTTTAAGTTTCTGGATAATGGCTATAATGGTATGACAGCACTAGAACAAGGCGTTCTTGAAACAAGAATATTACAAGCAGCAAGAACTCGCCCCGCGTTTGCAATGGAGCTTAACGGCATGACCGCTAATCAACAGCAAGAATGGGCTAGGCGAAGATTACGAGATCCGCGTTTTGGTGGAGAAGTTGGAAAAATGCTCCAAACACTTAGCGAACAAGGAAAACTCGGCGAGGCAATTACTCAAGCAGAAGCAGAGGTTGAAAATGAAGATTTGGAAAGAAGAAATAGGCAATTGGACATAGATGACGTTGATCGCAGATTAGCAAGAACTAATGGACAGCTTGCTGAATTTGCTCGACCTGGTGGAGGAACGCCTATGGGCGCAAAAGCAACAGAAATTGAAAGAATAAAAACAAACATTACTAGTATACAGACAGAGCTTACGACCTTTCAAACACAGGTTAACGATGCTAATTTTAGGTTAACACAGCTTCAGGCAGAAAGAACAGCAGCGCTTAGGCCTGGTTATACTGGGAGGGCCCTTTTTGATATAGATACTGAAATATCTACCGAGAGGACAAAGTTAACGACAGCTCAAGGCGAGGCAGATAAACGACAAGCAGATCTTCTAAAGCTCCCGGCTTTAGAACAAGAGGAACAGCGGCTTGAGGAACAAAAAAGGATACAAGATAAGGAAAAACAAGGATACGAGGTAAAGATGAATGAAACTATGCTTAAGTTAACACGAGCCCAACGTAAATTGCAAGATGCACGAAGTCTGCGTGAAAGCCAAGAGGATGATATCGTGAATGGTTTTCAAAGCGTTTTTACTGAAGCAGCAAATGGAGTATTAGATGGAGAGGTGCAAACCTACTTAGATGCAGCAAATGCCGAACTTGAGAAGTTAAAGCAACAGGCTGCTGATCGTAACCCAGATGAGAAAGCAATGTACGACGCGCTCCAGCAAGTTTGGCTTGGAGCCGAGAGGCGACGAGGTATTTTCCACAAAGAATCATATCGGCCAATTGACCGGGCTGCAGTTGATAGAGATTATAATCTGCTTTTAACGCAAGGCCCAGACGCGGTTATGCGGCGACTACTTATAACGAGAGTAAATCCGGCAACAGGGGCCCCGTATACAACTGCCGAGGCAAATGCGATTATTGCAGATAAAGCATATGTCGAAAAAATGCAGCCAGAGGTTGTAAAGCAACTTTTGGCAAAAAGAATCTTAAGTGGCGGCGTAACGCAAGAAGACGCGCAGATTATTGTTATGAGTCAGTGGGGCCGAGGTATGATTGAACAAGCACTAGCAGTAAAAACAGAGCTTAGAAGCGCTATTGAAGGACTTGCGGGTGCGGGCGCTCTGGGTGGGCCAGGTCTTGTTGAAAGGATGACTCGTGAGGTTGGGAGAAATCCTTGGTGGCTGCTGGTGCTTCTTGGAATTATTGGTGGACCAATAGCTGGACTTAGTGCGTTAACTGGTGCTGGTATTGGTTCTGCGGCGGCATTAGGAGGAGCTGGTATGAGAGCTACATCACAGCCACTTGCGCATGACTTTGCTGCATAAGACAGTACATGTTGTTTCTTACCATTTTTCTTTGTGAGATAGTTATATTATTTATTTACAGTTATTGTACCATGCAGTATTGATACATGTTACATCTGTAACAAAAGCGACAATGTTGACAATAAGCGCTGCTGTAAAAATAACAACTAATCCAATAATAGCGTAGGTAAGGGTGTGGCGGGCGCCTTCCAGTTTCTTGGCATCGCCTTGGGCTAAAATTATCCTAATTCCGGCAAAGGCGATCATAATAACAGCCGTGATACCGGCAAACCAGAATGCGGCAATAACAAAACGCTGGAAAATCACCGGGAAACAATCAAGGGTAGCAACGTCGGTTTTTGCGTTTTTAATAATAGCAACACAAGTATCCCAGGTGGGAGCCATAGGTTAAAAGTAGCAGAAAAAAAGGAAAATAGCAACGAGAGAAGAAAATTATGGATTAAATTTTGGGATTTTAATGTCGGTGAGATTAGTTCCGGTAAAGAAGAAAACGACGATGTTGAGAATAAAATAAGATAAGAAAACAATAATAAGTCCTACCACAGCAGCGATGACGTGATTTCTTGCCTCTTCAACACCAGTTTTATCTCCTCCCGAGGTAATCCACTTGATGCCTCCCCAAATAAGAAAGGCAAGAGCAATAATAATGGCAATAACAAAGGCAAAGGTGATAACTTGACTAAGGCGTTTTCCAAGATCAGTTGAGGTAAGCGCACAAAGCGCCTTGAATTGTTCTCCTCCTGGTTGGTTGCAGTCAATTATATTCTGAGCATAGGCAATGGGAGGAAATGCGAGGAACGCAGCAGTTAGACTAGGAATAGAAGCTATAAGTTTTTTCATTACTTTAATCATAAGCAGGTTTTTTTGGTTTGTCAAGCCCCACTACCCAAAAAGCTTCAGGCCAAAAAAGAAGCCGATGACGTTTACAATCGTAAATGCAAGGAGCGTAATAATTAACCCGATGACAGCCATAACCACAGTATTTCGGGCCGATTGCAGCTTGGTTTTATCGCCTTCGGAGGTAATCCAACTGATCCCTCCCCAGATCAGAAATCCCAGTGCCAAAAGAATTGCCACAACCATCATGACGTACACGCCGAAGACCAAAATATTAGTACCAAATTTATCTTCTTTGTCAAGGTCAAAAATTGGCTGGAGGCTTTGAATAGTAGGAAAGGGTTTCCCATCTATTTTGATATTTTGCGCAAGATCTTTCATAATTTTATTGCCCAAATGTGGGCAACTGAAATATATCTACTCCAATAACTCGTAGTATCACCAGTGATAATAACATAAAGACAAGACCGACAATGGCCGAGGTTATTTTGTCTCTGGCTTCTTGTACTTGCTCTGCCTCGCCATGAGAAAACATTAATTGGTATCCGGCAGTAATAATAAGATATACCGCCCATCCCCCAGCCATGCTCAAAAGCACAGTAAAGATTTTTTTAATAAACTCCGCAGGGTCTGTATCTATTGGTCCTACCGCACTGTCAATCTTGGTACATTTTTTAATGAGAGCTTTATCTGTTGTTATTGATTTTGGATCATCTGGATTTGAGAGTCCTTCAGCGCAAGGAAGAAGAGCAGGAGGAACAGGGGTGGCAGAGGGGACTGGAGCGCTAATGGTTGGGACTATTGGTGCTCCTCCTGCACTTCTGTCACAGGTGAGATCTCCAGTTGGAGTGCTCACGGAAAACTGAAATGTGAGGGTATTTGGATCACCTATATTACACCCTGGTAAATCGATTCCTTTAACGTCTAGGGTGTGGTTGACACAAAGCACTTTTGTTCCAGCGCTGATTCTATTTCCTGGTATTGTAAAAGTTGTAATTGTTTGATCGTTATTACTTGGAATAGCAATAGCAAAATCTGATCCGCGTTCTCCTAGCCACCACCAGTAGTAATGAGTTTTTGGTACGACATTTGTGACAGTTATAAGAAGTTCCTTAATGGGTATTTGGTATACACATTGATTGGGAATTTTAAGAAGTTTTGGCAGGTCCTGGCGAGGTGTTGGAGTAGGAGTTGGTGGAATAGTCGTTGCTGTTGGGGCTGCAAAGATAGTAAGAGTTGCTTGTGCAACTTCTCCACTATTGCCAGTGCCCCCCTGACTAACGCTACATGTTTCATTTATTACTCCTCTTCCTAAATCATGGCAGAATTTAACTCTCCATGAGCCACCATTTTTATATTTTACATTAGTAAAATCAAATACGCTCTCGATTGCGCTAGCATCTGTGTTAGAGCTCTTATTCCAATTGCCATCTTGATAATTTTTATACTGTTCATAAGGCTGCTTGTTTTTGTCTTCGCACGTTTTGTCATCAAGACAGGTGGGGTACACCAAAATTTGATAGCTTGTACTTTGGTCTGTAAAACATTTGTTGGTAAATATGATATCCCCTGTAAAGCCTCCAGGAATGTTTGCTGGGTTTGCATTGAGCAAGCAGGTAGCATACGCCTTGTTATATGAGAAAAATAATGAGAAGAAGAAAAACAAAAATGTGAAAACAAAAATAGAAAAAACTTTTCTCACCCTTCCATCGTAGAGCAAAAAGAGGGGAAGATGCAAGCAGTTAGTTGATAATCTGTAAGTTTGGGACTCTGGTAAAGTGGTGTAGGTTTTTTGTAACTAAGGTTAGCGAGTTAGCTTTAGCAGTCGCTGCGATAAGTAAATCAAAATCTTCCAATCTTATACCATTTTTTTCAAGCACGGTCTTTATTTTGGCAAATTCTACCATAATATTCTTACTAAGATTTACTAACTCCAATCCTAAAATGTTTAGACTTTTTTCTAATATCGTTACTGACGTTTCTGGATTATCTGATTTTTCTGCTCCGTAGAGAAGTTCTCCTAAGGTAATAATACTAATTGCCGCCCCGCTTTCCAACACTGCTTTGTTAATCATCACCCTTTTTCTTAAATGATTAATGACAATATCGGTGTCAAGAAGATATTTCATAAAGATAAAACAAATTTTTTCTTTCGAGACCTTCTGTACTTTGTTACGTCAGGAAAATCGGGTAGAATACCAAAGGTTGCATCTAAGGCCTTTTGAATATTGGATGATTTTGTTTCACCTTTTTCTATAGGTACAATTTCGGCTATAGGCTTGCCGTAGCGTTCTATAACAGCTACTTTTTTGTGAAAGTAGACGTCATTGAGAACATCAGAAATATGTTTTTTAAGATCGCTGGCAGAAATGGATATATTGTTCATATTATACATTTTAGCCAAAATATACAAAACTGTCAAGTGGTAAAACGAAACCCTCGGCCCTTTATTGTTTGCAGATGTCCAGGATTATTTGGATAATCTTCGATTTTGTGGCGAAGGCGGAAAATAAGCTGATCTAGGGCTTGTTCGGTAACTCCTGCAGTTGTTTTTGCATCTCTCCAGACAGTTGCAATAATTTCTTCTCGTTCGATAATTCGATCTTTATTTTCGAGTAAGAACTTGAGCAATCGGAACTCTTGTGGAGAAAAAAGATCCGATATTGCTGTTGTGCCTTTCATAATTTCTTTTGTTTGTTCATTGAAAGAAAGATGTTCTTCTTTTGCCGTTGCTGATAGCTGTTTAACAAATGCGCTAAACAGAGGTATGATTATTTTCTTATCAAAGTACCAAAGCTCAAATAATGCTGCACGGACAAGCGGTTTTTTAAGAAGATCTTCGAGAGTTATTTTTGTCTGTTCTTGCAAAACAGTTTCTGTACATACTTTAAGAAGTTTTGCATGTCCTCCTGTTAACGTAAGAAGATCATCTTTTTCTTTTTGCCTTAACTTTTTTTCGGTAATTTTTTCAATTTTCTCGAACATAAAAGAAGATGCTACAGGATCGGATAGTTTCATGTACACAGTGTTATCGACAAAAAAATCATAAAATTCTTTCAATATTTCTGGGTCAACTAAGTCTTTTAAGTCTCGACGGGTGGCAAAGACAACGGAAAAACGATACTTTGCTAAGCTTTTAAGACTCCGCAGCATCTGGAAAAAAGAACGGGAGAGATGGTTTTGATATTCATCAAAATGGTCAAGAAGTAACACAGGGGTCCTTTTTTCCTGATTGGTAATTGCGTCAATGCTGTCTTTAAGTAATTGTAACAGTATAACTGGATCTGATGGTAATGAGGTAGCATCAAGTGTTTTTCCCTGCATCCGACTTAAAGATAAGAGAAGAAATTTATAGATACTGCTTTCGGTAAAATCAGAGAGTTCAAGAAGATTTAGGTATAAAAAATATGTCGTTTCTGCCTGCTTTCCCAAATGGTAATTTCTGACATTTTGGTTATTAGCAAGTAATTTCAAAAGCGTTGCCTTGCCGCCTCCTGGAGGACAAACAAGTTGACAGAATTTGCCCTGTAAAACAAAGCCACAAATTTTGGCAATGTCATCTTTTCTGTAGCCTGCGGGAAAAGATGCTTCGAATCGCTCCATAGCTTTGTAATCATACTGTAAGGTGTTTGTAATGTAAATATCAAGTAGTCCAATACCATTTGCCCTAAACTGCTGTACATATGAAAGAGCAGGAAGTTCGATTGACAATACAACCACGAACCGCGTACCATGGAGATGGAGGTATTTTTATGCCAGATGGTACAGTAGCAAGTCCAGAAATACTCAAATCACATCAAATACCTGCCGCAGGTAAAAAAGGCGGAAAGCCACAAACAGAAGAAGAAAAACAAGAAGAACGAAGTAAGAAAGAAGCAGCCGCCAAAAAACAGAGGAAAGAATTTATCGGTAGCAGATTGCAGCAGAAAGAGATTTTAGAGGAAGCAAACAGTCAGCAAAGAGCAAAAATAGAGGCCTTTCAAAAGAAAGCAAAAGAGAAACCAATTGAGAGTTGGAATGAAGGCGAGCTTAAAAAAGCGGCAGAAGAGATGTTTGTTCTTGGCTACGAGCTTCATAGAGAAGGAGCTGATAAGGGACTAAGGGATTTAGTACGAGAGTATGAATATTTTTTGGTTGATGAGTTGTACGAAAAAATAGGCGACGAGGCACTTCGTTTCTACATAAAACTTCTCGGGGGTATATCACAAGAAAACGATCCGCTCAGAAAGGCTTGGGAAGAGGTAAATAAAGGGAAAACCTTATCCCTTGACGAGAGAAGAACCCAGCAGATGATGATTGAACACGGCATTTTCCCCATGAGTGGAGAAGCACCAAGGATACCAGAGACAGGTATTACCGATTTTCAACTGCGGCTGCAAGAGCGAACTGCGAATAGATTGCTGGAGGATATTCCGGATGGCAATTTCCAAGAACAATTACAAATTTTAGAGGAGCTTCGAAGAAGCGTAAGTTCTCTGACCGGTGTTGATCAAGCCCAGCAAGAACAGCTTTTGGAAAGAGTAACCGAGCGGTTGGTAGTGGTAAGAAGACAGATAAGAGAAGAAGAAACGGCGCGGCAAGCAGAGCAGGAAAGAAGAGAAGGGGGTGATAGAAGGAGAAGAGAAGCAGATCAAAGAATGGGCAGAAATGAGCTGCCGCAGGAGCTGACATACTTTAAGTCTCAAACGCTTGCTGATTTTGATCTTGAGCAAAATACATATACAGGAGGAGTCCGTGATATTGCAGACCGGCTAAGCAGAGAATTAACCAGTCCAAACACAGATCTAAGAACAGAGACAGAGGTAAATAGTAGTCGTCTAAATGAGTACATTGATGAATTGTCTCGCATTGCGGGCGGTGCAGACGAACAGGCAGCTCAAGCCCAGAAACTCTTGTCAAAAGCACAATGGTTAAAAGAAGCCCTTCGTTCGCAGATGGATACGGATTCATCAATTCTCCACCCCGGTCTGTACGGTGAAATTCGCATGGGAAGAGATCAGCAAAAACAGCTTATAGATAACGTTTTAGCCGCGGATCCCGATGCAGCAGAGGGGACTGAAGGATGGAGAAAATGGCAAGAAGTGGAGAAAGAATTTAGCAGGCTTTTCAAATATGCAGATGTGGATTCGGACCACGAATGGCGGGAAGCCATTGGCCCGGGAGGAGATATGGAGATTAGAGATTTCCATAATGTGTTGGCACGTGCGGCGGAAAACAAGATTTTGCCGTCAGGTAATTTATTAACTCCAGATCAGCAGGAAAAGGTGCGGCGGATAGAAAGAATGTTAAATAGGGAGCAAACGCTTAGAGAATACCTTCATACCATCACCTACTATGTCAACAGGAATTTTGGCGCAGAGGATATTATTAAAGCAGCCAGCCGCTTTGCCGGAGAGGAAGCCCACATTGCGTTTAGCAAAAGGGGTACTGCGTCAATGCTGCGCCTTTACGAGCAGGCCATGCTGGAGGTGGTGGCAAAAAACGGCGGTTATCTTCCGGCCAGAGCAATGGTTAATAATCCGGATGGGACATATGGTGAGGTTGAGCAACTGGTGTTGGATATGGCCACAAAGGCAAAAGCCATGGGGGTGTTGCCAAAAGACATGGATGAGTGGGAGATAAAGCGGGCCATATCGCTTGCCCGGGGCATGGGTATTGTCACGGCGCGGTTTTTTGAAATTGCCGCCATGCACGGCATCACCAAAAATGTCCCCTTAAACAGCTGGTGGGCCAACGGCTTGGTAAAAAATATCGCCTTTTTCGAGCAGATAGTGCGTTTTGACGTGGGAGGACGGCAAAATGCCATACTTGGATATAAATTGGAGGGAAACAGGGGTCCTTGGTCGACAGAGGAGCTAAAACGGTTTAAGGCCATGTCTTCATCGGAAATTCTTGATATTTTGGTAAACGATAGGGGAGATGATGTGCTTGGTCAGATGAAAAACCCGTTTCATATTGGCTCAATCTTTACCCAGACCGGTTGGCGATGGAAAGGTGATAAGGTTACCCTGGCCAGCGCCACTGCCCGATTATTGCAATATGATGAGAATAATCCTTTGATAGGTGTTGGGCTTTTGATTGAAGCAAAAAGAGGAGAATTAGTTGGTGATGATAAGAACAAGGCGCAACAAGCTGAACAAGTTATTCGTAGTGCCATTGGAGTAGCCGAAAAAACAACGCCGCTTAAATTTTTTAACAACCTTATCAGTTTACGCCAAGGCGTGCTTAGAAAACATTATAAAGATCAAATTAAAGAAGAAGCTGATTCTCCCGGACAAATTATTATTACAAGTAAAGAATTACAACATGATTTAGCTGCCTTGGCTCTGGTGCAGGAACGCTTGTTGCGAAGACGCATTGATGCATACAAAAAATATCTAGATAGTGATGAACTTCGTAATTTTAACGAACGTCTGCGCGAATTTAACGAACGTCTTGCGCGGGGAGAAGTAAAGGAAAAAGACAGACCACAACCAAAGCCTCCAGAGCAAATTGAGAATTTGCATTTTCCCACAGGACTTGAAAACCAAGATTTTGCTTTATTAAAGACCGCAGCTGTTGGCACAGAAGAATATCGCCATCAACAAGAACAAGAGGAACGAGTTAAGGCACTAGCAGAACATATTCGTGGTGAGTTTAAGGAAAAACATATGGATAAGTTAATGCATAACCTTGAGCATAAAGGGTGGAAAGTACCCTTTATCTTTGGCACAGATGATATGCCGCACGAGGCATTTGATTATGCTGCTATTACCGGCGATACCATAAAGAGACGTTGGGATGCGGATATTGGGCCTGTTGTTGCCACTGCCGGGCTGTATGGTAAGTTTATTCAAAATTTAACCGAGTATAAAAGCCAGGGCGATATTGTTAAGGCAATGAAGGAGATGCATAGCACACTCTCCGGACACGACAAAGATGTGGCTAGCGAAGCAATGCGGTATCTAGCAGAAGGCGTGGCGAAGTTTTACAAAAAAGATTGGGTGGGAAGACTACCGCTTGGCATAGGAAAGTTTCATGGTTTTGTTTCTGGAGATGCTTCATACGCCCAGGTTGCCTTTGGAAGAGGGCAAATGGCCTGGGACGAGCTGGATATACAGGCATTTCTGCATGAAGTGCACGCGGCAGGAATTGTGAATGAACACCAATACGAAAAGTTAAAGAAACGATTGGGCGCTGAATGGTACCACCTTGGATTGGCGATGAGTAGATCGTTGATTCCTATGCTTATCGCCGCATTTATTTATATGATGCTTAACGAGCAGTTAGAACAATTGAAGAAAGCAGCGTAATTATTAACTATTGCTATCCTCCTGGTTGAGGTGGTCTTCCTCTTGCTGTTTCCTCTCGGCCAAAAAACGAACCGACTATTGGTATATGTCTCATCTGGCCAGAGTAGTATCCCCACATACCAAGTTTCTGTGCTATCTGTGGTGCGTTGACCGCACCAAGCCCAAAGGCTAATGGTTGGGCAATAGCGCCGCCGTACTTAAACTGGGGGGACTTAAAAAGATCCTTCATGATGGTTACAACCTGCGGTGTCAAAAGAATAATGCCAAGTCCAATAAATGCGCCAAAATTACCTGCATTGGGATTGCCGGTCATGGGCGGAGCAAAGTGAGTTTGTGCATTTTGGTCAAACGCAGCCATAAATATTCTTCCTAAAAGAAACATGCCAATGGTGACTGGAAAGACAGACAGAGCGCCCAGCATTTCCCGAAACCAGGCGCCAAAGCCAATGGGGCTTCCCGGGAAAAGCCCGCCAATAATCCAAAATGGCGAGAATACAGTGTGAATAAGCACAGTAACGTAAGCAATAACGAGCTGAAAAGTAAGTCGAAACAGTGCCCAGAGGATTGCGATAACAATAACGATAAATACAATCCAGCTGACAAAGAATGGCCCAAGAGACCCAGCATTAGCGCCACCCGCTACTCCCGCAAGGAGGCCAATTGCAGTAGATATTGTGAGAGTAATAGCTTTTCCCGGGAGGCCTGTCCAGCTTCCTATCGCTTTGATTGCTTCCTGAAAAGGCGAGGCTGCTTTTTGCGCCAGGCTAAAAAATATAATGCTTGTGGCTACACCAAGCGAGCTTTTCCCAATACCACTGTCAAAAAGAGGAGTAACTACCTCGCCTAAGGATTCGGATGGTTCAGAGGCAATCCTTGCTAAACCTCCAATTTTTTTATCTTTCCCTTCCCCCGCAATATTTGCAGCTTCAATCGGATTTGCTGATTGCACGATTTTTTGGGCAGTTTCTTGAGATATGAGTTCTTGGTTTGGATCTGATGAAACGATAACATTTGTTGTCACATAAATAGATGCCCACATTAGGTCAATAAGAAAGCCGGAAATGGCAAAGGAGAAAGTCACAAGTAATATTGCAATGATCATTTTTGGCAGTTGGTTGGCAATGGTCATCACAGTTCTTGGATCAATATTAATGCGAAGCATAATGCCAAATCCTACTATGGCAAACACGGCCACAAAAAGAAGATAGACAAGGTTTCTAAATGCAATCCAGAGATTAATAATAGGGTTAAGACTGTCAAACCCTGCCCCTGTTGTTTGGGCATAGGCCGACTTGACAACACCAAAGTTTTGAGCCAGGTAGCCAAAATAATCACCTGTATGCATGGCAGGCGTATAGGTCATAGCAATAAGATTTCCCATCACCCCAATAGCGCCGCCTGCTTGTCCCTGATTTGCCGAAGGAACATAACCAATTTTGCCAGTTTGTGAGTCAACGCCAAGGCATGATTGTTTTGGATTTATTGGATCAATACCGGTTAGTTGGCAGGACATGGCAGCCATTACTTCGATCATGACATTCTGAGTCCAGGTATGGAGATTTTTGGGCACATCGGGGTTAGTGTTGGTGGTTAAGGCAGGACTTGTTTGAGCAAAAGCAGGAGTTGTAAAAATGAAAAATGCAATAAATATAAAAACTAGACGCGCAACGCTAGACGCTAGACGCTTGGGTAGGGCGGGCAGTTTCATAAGGGCTAGTATAGTGTGGATGATTTTTTTATTTCTGTCAAGCAGCGGTGCCTGTTTGAAATATCCGAACGGTTGATATTATCCAGAAATACCCCGCCATTTTGTGTAATATTTTTTTACAGTGTCTTTAGCAAGTTTGCCCCATACACCCCAAATATCCACAGGAGCCCATGCTCCAGGGAAAGATTCTTGCCAAGTGAATGCTCCTTCTACCGTATCAGGGTATTTTTCAACAGTGTTATAGAAGGCCTCATAAATATGAGCTTGTTGTTCCTGGGCGTCGTCAAGTCCGTTATTGTCTCTATCGACTATCTTTTCAACCGTGTTTCTTCGTTCCTCGGAAGCTGGATTATATGGCGCTTCAACCGCTGTCACGTAACCAAATTCGGTGAACACGATCGATTTACGGGGATACTGATTCTTTAGGGGAACTAAGTATTTCTGGAATACTTTCTCCCAAGACTCTTCTAGTTGATTAACGGTTAAGACTCCGGCGGGAGGATGATCAACAAGCTCAAAATAAGCGCTTATCCCAACAACATCAAAGTCAATGTCTTCAAAAAGAAATTTAGAACCGGGCCAGTCGTAGAGCAAGGCACTGTAATGCATGTCATAGGTGATTTTACCGCTATAAACTTGCCGCGTTTCTTTGACCATTTCCATTATTTGATCTTTAAAATGATTGGGGTGGTCAGCATCAGAACGGCTTCTGAATAATTGCTCTGTCTCTGTGCCAATCGAGTAAAGTTCTACACCACTCTCTTGCGCGATCCGGGCAAAATGTACCGCCTGGTCAGTGTAAGCTCGCCAGAATTCATCCACAAACCGTGTATGGTTGGGATGGTTGGACGCCCAAGGCCAATCTTGGAAATTTTTAATCTCGCCGTTGACAACTGCGTTAGGATCTCCCAGTTGCCAGCGATGGACTGGGCGAGTGGCTTTTTGAGATTCCTGATCTTCAAAAGCTAATGTTAGATAGACTCGAAAACCGTGTTTTCGGAGTAGTTTAATCATGCGGATCAAATTATCATCCGTAAAAGTCGGGATATCTACTCCGGAATACGATCGCTTTACGTTTGAATCCGTGCTGTCATCAACATGCAGGGCAACAGAAATTCCCACCCAGTTGACCGCTAAATCACGTAAGTATTCAAAGTACTTTTCATCCGGCTTTTCCACTATCCTTTGAGTACCTCCCCAATTGCCCCCCATGTGTACGGCACGCAGAGGTTTTTCCCGCCCCTTCATTATTTTCCAGTTTACTTCAGTCTTTCCCCCAAAATTTTTGAAAAAAACAAATGCAGCTACGGTTATGATCAGTCCTATTAGAATCGCAACCATCCAACGAGAAAGATTTACTCTCATAGAATTATTTTACCAAACCTTCCATCGGAACACCCATTTATTAGATTTGTTGAAATTTTAAAAAATTTCTTACGCTGCGGAGAGGGGGAGATTCGAACTCCCGATATCCTTGCGGATATACAGCTTTTCCAAAGCTGCGCACTAGACCAACTATGCGACCTCTCCTAGTAACTTTTTTGCCTCTTGCCATACTTGTTTATCAGACGAGTAAGTCAACCTTTTTTCAACTTCTTCAATTGGCAGCCATTCGACATTTTCCATTTCCCAGTCGTGGTCTTTTATATCGCCAGAGACATACTCCATAATAAAATAATACACGGTTTTTTTAATTTTTTGACCTTCAAACTGGTACCAGTATGAAATTGGCGTTAATGGCTTTATAATTTTTGCCCATACCCCTGTTTCTTCCTGCACTTCCCTTACCGCTGTTTCTTCTTTTGTTTCTTTTTTGCCACTGTCACCAATTAAGCCTTTTGGGAAAACCCAGCCATGGTGCTGCGAGTGCTGCGCGACAAGTATCTCAATTTTTTTATCCTGAGCTTGTCGAAGGACTATGCCACCAGCTGAAAACTCAAATTTCATAAGCGTCCTCGGCGGGAGTCGAACCCGCAACTAAAGCTCCGGAAGCTTTTGTTTTATCCATTGAACTACGAGGACTAATTGCGGAGGAGAGAGGATTCGAACCTCTGTGAATCTTGCGACTCGCTCGGTTTTCGAGACCGGCCAAATAAGCCTCTCTTGCACTCCTCCTTTTTGGCGCACCCACCCAGAATCGAACTGGGATCAACGGCTCCGCAAGCCGCTACTCTATCCGTTGAGCTATGGGTGCAATCGCAATTATTATACAAGAATATGTATGATATACCAAATCTCTATGAAGTTCGCTTTTCAAGGGGAAAATTGCGCGAGAGCCAGTCGGCAGATTTTTCCATAAAGGTGGGTTTAATAATTTCCCGATAAGGAAGGAATTGTAGAAGGATAGATTTTAGATGTTCCCGATTAACATCCCCTAAGCTTATGATGATTTCTCCGGGAAAAGCTCGTGTTCGAACATACAATGTTTCTACGCCGTCGCGCTTTTTAAAGTAGAAATCGTAGAGTTCTTGCCAAAGATAAAAGTGATCTTCAATGGTAATGCCCTCGGTGCTGATGCGGTATTGAAAATTGTGTGGAGGAACGGTAACTAGAGCAAATGCCATTACCACAAAAGAAAGGATAACAATCATCAGCATATATTGAGAGAAAAGAAAGAGAATAACTTCAATAAGAATTGTAATTAAAAAAACGCTTAGATAGTATTCTTTTCCTCTCTTTCGAAACGGCCTGCCTGGCGCTTTCCAGGAAAGAAGCGTTTTTACCTCGTGCAAGGGAGACTGATCCATACTTTTATCCTAACTGAATTACTCTTCTCTAGTCAAGCTAGAGTATAATATATACCATGCCAGCTGCAATAGAAGCCGGAACACGCGTTGGAAGTGAACCAAGACGAGAACTTACTACAACAAGACAGACGCCTTTGGTAGAGGATACCCCAATGCATCGGGTAGAAAGTGATATTAAAAATTCACTTTATGAACACGATGAAATTATTGTTATTGGGCAAACAGGTTCGGGAAAAAGTACGGTGCTTCCTCAATTTATCTATGATGTTGTATCTAACAATGGTCGTATGTCTGCAAAAGTATTGGTAACTCAACCGCGCAGATTTGCCGTTGATAGCCTGACAGACTTTGTTGGTCTTCAGATTGGTAAAGAAAACGTTGGGAAAAGATACAAGGGTACAAATACTGTTTCTCCCACCACAAAGATTGATTTTATGGTTACCGGGTCGCTCCTCAACATGTTGCAGGAAGGAATAAAAAATGGCACCCTTCTTGAGGAATATAGCAAAGAAAATATAGCAATACTGTTTGATGAAGCGCATAAAGAAAGCACTGATGGCCAACTTACGCTTGCGCTTTTTAAGAAAGTGCAGGAATTACGAAGACAAAAACGCATGAAGCCAATTAAGTTTGTTCTTGCATCAGGTACAGTAGATGAAAAGAAGTTAAGACAATATTTTCCAAAGGCAGTGGTTCATAATGTTGAAGGAAGGATGCACTCAATTACCGATCACTTTGCCGAAAAAGAAATTCCCTATGAAGAAGCACCAAAAGAAGCAGCAAGAGTTGCGGCAGATATTCTTGCTGATACGACAAAAGACGGAAATATTCTTATTTTTATGCCTGGAAGGTCTGATATTGCTGCGACAGCAAGAAGTTTTCAGGAAGAGTTGCGTATGAAGGAAGACGTACCAGATAAAGAAAAGATAAAAGTTATTACCCTAACAGGAGGAACAAGAGATAACAAGCAGAAACAGGAAATGGAGAGAATTACCGATGAAGACCGAGTGGTTTTTATATCGACTAATGTTGGCCAAGAATCAGCAACGTTTCAGAATCTAAAGCATGTTATTGATTCGGGATGGGAGAAAGTTAGTAGATATGATGACAGAACAGGGTTAACATCACTGCGGCTTACAGAACACACAAAGGCAGATTGGCGCCAGCGTGCCGGGCGTGCCGGCAGAGTTGCGCCGGGAGATGGCTGGTATTTGTTCACTAAGGCGCAAGCTGAGGCAAGGGCTGATTTTCCAGAAGCTGAAGTTTTTCATGTTGATCTTACCTCACTTGTTCTTCGCATTAAAAATATTGGTATTGACAATGTGTATGAATTTGATTACCCCGATCATCCTGGAAAGGATCGTTTAGATACTGCAGTAAATACACTGAAAAAACTAGGTGCGCTTGATGCTGGAGGCGCAATAACAGATATGGGGAAAGAAATGGCAGAATTACCTGTTGATCCGCATTACGCCCGTATGCTTGTTGAGGCAAAAAAAAGAAAAACAACGAATGCCGTTTCTGTGCTTGTGGGTTTTTTGAGTAGTCAAAGATCGGTTTTTGATTTTAATCCCCGTACATCCCGCTTTGACCAGAAATATGCACAGTTTTTATCAAGAGATTCAGATTATATAACATTGCTTCGCGTCTGGAATGGGTATGTGCAAAATAGAGACAGAGCAGTAGACTGGTGTAAAAGTAATGGACTTAACTACAGCGTCTTAAAAGAAGTAGAGCAGACCAAAAATGATTTTATAGATGAAGAAGGTGCCCAAAGCTTTGGTATAGAAGAAAGAGATGTTGTTTTTGATGTTGCTAATAATGAGCTTCTGGTAGAAATACAAAAATGTGTTATTGCAGGATTTGTTGATCGGTTACTAAAACATACGGGTAGAGGTGAGTATGCAATGGAGTATGGGCCTATTCGTGGTATTAAAATCGGCAACCGTTCTGCTCTTTTAGGAAAAAACCATCAGTATGTTGTAGCAGATACAATTGCTGTTAGGGGGAGAAGAGATAGGCCGGTTCTTACTATTGCCGAAACATGTCAGATGGTAAAGAATGAATGGATCCGGGAGGTAGCGCCACAAATATTTCCGAAGACCAGCGAAACTCCCAAAGAAGAACAGATACAAAAACAGCAAGCAGAAAACAATTTGTATGGGCGTGATGCCGCTGTACATCATTCTACCGAAACTGAAAGAACCCAGCGCGAGCAACAAATAAGTCGTAGCGAAACGGCAACTGCAAAACCTACTCTGTGGGGAAGAATAAAACGTTTCTTCGGCTCATTTTTTGGGAGCTAGCTGCGGAGGGTGTGGGAGTCGAACCCACTGGACCCTTACGGGTCATGGTTTAGCAAACCATTCTCGTTACCGTCTGAGTCACCCTCCCTAAAAGGTATTATAGAGATTTTTTGTCCACTTGACAAGTATGACAAAAAATAGTAAAATCGTCATACCATGCAGCAAGTAACTATTGGGTCAAAATATCAAATTGTTCTTCCTAAAGAGGTGCGTAAAAAATTAAAGGCCATTAGGCCGGGAAATAAGGTTCATGTATATCCAATAGATGAGGAAACGCTTGAAGTAAAAGTAAGCAAACAAAACTGGTCTGATGAGAATTACGGCGCTCTTAAAAAATATTGGAAGGGAATAGATCCAATCGCAGAGGTTGAAAAAATGAGAGATGAGTGGGATAAGTAATCTAAAAAAAGTAGCTTTAGATAGCAATATTTTTATTTATTATTTTAATGAGAGTTCACAGTTTGGAACAGCTTCGAAATTGATTTTTGACGCCTTAGCTGAAAATGAGTTACGAGCAATAACCAGCATCACAACCCTTATTGAGATGCTTTCTTCAAAAAAACTTTCTGATCAAGCAGCCAAAGATATAGTAAAAAAGGTACTTACAATTCCTAACCTAACAATTCTTGATATAGATCAAAAAATTGCAGTTGGAGCGGCAAAGATTCGTAGAATATATGGATTTCGGACGCCAGATGCTATTCAATTGGCAACAGCTATTCAAGAAAAAGCTGAAGTTTTTATCACAAATGATCGGAAAACTAAAGTAGTTAAAGAGCTAAAAGTTTTGATGCTATCTTCGCTGTAATTTCTTGTAGTGTTAGCCTCAATTTGTTATACTTGGAACACTTGGAGAGGTAGCCAAGTGGTCGTACGGCGTTGGTCTTGAAAACCAATTGGGCGCAAGCTCACGTGGGTTCGAATCCCACCCTCTCCGCCCTCTTTTTGCTACACTATTTATGTGGGAGTTCTTGATTTTATCTTCCCCAAATACTGCGTAAACTGTAAAAAGCCAGGGTCGTATCTTTGTGCCAATTGCTTTTCCTATATTTCGTTCAGCGAACAAAATACAAAGGAGGGATTTTTTTCTGCTATTGCTTACAAAGGTGTGGTTAGGAAGCTTATCTTTCAGTTTAAGTATAAGCCGTACCTTTCCGACCTTCGGACAGTTTTAGGAGAGTTGTTTTATGAGAGTTTAATTCAGCAAGAGGAATTCATGAAGATTTTAGAGACAAATCCTATTTTAGTGCCCATTCCTCTTCATAAATCTAAATTACAAAAGAGAGGATATAATCATGCCCAGATTCTGGCAGAAGATCTAGCAAAGAGATTAGATTTATCTCACGTCGACTTGCTAAAGCGTATCAAGAAAACATCTTCACAATTTGGTTTAAAAAAGGAGGAGCGAAAGAAAAACGTTGCTGGCGCCTTTGAAGTCGTTTCCAATGCCTTAATGTCTCAATTTACAAATATCGTACTGGTTGACGATATTCTTACCACAGGCGCAACCATGCTTGAGGCTACTAGGGTACTCAAAAAAGCCGGAGTAAAGCGCGTCTGGGGTCTTGCTCTGGCGAGGGATTAGCCTTGACTTGACTTTTTATTTGCTTTTGGATTATAATACTTTTACTTGGGGATGCATTGCATCGACAAGAATGCACGTTAAAAAGCTGCAAGCCGACTTTGATAACTAGTCGTAAAACAGAATCAAATATAAATGCTAAGGTTAACCCCTTTAGCGGTCTAGCTTATGCGTATGCTCCTCAAAGAGCATACCTTAACTAAGCCTGTTCATATCCTCTTTCTCAACGGGATGGTATGAGCAAAAATACAGTTGAGAAATGGTAAGGAAGATTGGTTTTTGTCCTTATTTTATTTATTAAACCTTGATTTTATTCATACCTGTCGATTGGCAAAGAATAAAGTGACTCTTAAAAATCGACTATGCTTGTAGAAGTTTTTTAATCTAGTTCTTGGACTCCGAGTCATTCTCGGACATCTCCACAAAAATTTACTCCCCTGTAGCGAGTTCTGAGGCTATTTCTCGCTCCAGATCTTTTTGCTTTTTAGCTTCTTTTTTCTCGTACTTCTTTTTACCCTTTCCTAAGGCTAGTTCGAGCTTAATAAAGTGGCTGCTGGTGTACAAAGAAAGGGGAACAATGGTTAAATTTTGCCCCTCTATTTTTGACTTGAGGGTAATAATTTCTTTTTTATGTAAAAGCAGCTTTCGAGTACGCCTTTCGTCATAATTTTCTGGCCTGGCGTACTTGTAGGGAAAAATTTTGGCATTGACAAGGTAGGCTTCGGAGCCGATAATTCGAACGTGCGAGCCGCTTAAATCGGCGTGACCGCCTCTTATTGCTTTTACCTCGGATCCTAACAGGTTAACGCCTGCCTCAAACCGCTCAAAAATTTGGTAATCGTAAAATGCTCTTCTATTACTAATTTTCATTGCTTACTCATGTTTTAAATCCAGAACAATTTTTACTGCCTCTTCGATTTCTTTTAGTTTTACTTTAGATATTCTACCAGCCTTTTTTATTAGTCGTTCTTGATCGACACTACGTATGTAGAGAGGCAATAAAACAGATGCCTTATCTAATCCCTCTTTTTTACCAATAGACACCATTTCTATTCCTATTAGCTTTGGAACAAGAGAACTTGCGGGAATAATAATAACATGGTCGCTGTTTGTGTGAATGGAGTTTTCTGATAGGATAAGCGCGGGTCTTTTTTTGTGGATTTCTCGGCCAAAACCTGGTTCAAGATTTATTATCCAAATCTCGCCTCGTTTCATTCTGGCCATCCCTCAACTTCTGTAACTTCCCATTCCTTAGCAACCTTTTTGTAGAATTTGGAATTGGCTTTGAGGCTTTTTATGAGTTCTTTTTCGATATTTCTTTTTTTGGTCAGCTTTTCGGAAACTGCTTTGGCAATAAATTGGCTGCGTTTTCCCTGCGGAACCGCTCCATTTAATTGTTTAATTACTTCATAAGGTAGGCTAATGTTAATGCGTTGTGTTTGCATAGTTAATACACAACAATTATACACAACTTTTTACTGACTTGTCAAATCTATTTGCCACAGTTTGCCACCACTTAAGACAAAAATCTTTTTATCTTTTTCCTTTACATCAAATTCTTTTGCGTCTTTAAGCACATCTGCTTGATATTGGGTTTGATAGACACCACTTTTGTTTAACACTACAATACGGCTATTGCCTTTGTCTAAAATGTAGAGGTTGTTGGTTTCTGCGTCGGTGAAGATTAGAGATGGATTTTTGAGTGGTTTATCAAGTTCTTTGGTTCCAAAATCCTCTTGTCTTCCTCGAATAAACTTTTTGATTACCCCATCATTAAAAAGAACAAATACTGATCCATCAATTGTTATAGACTGAACGTTTGAAAAATCTTGCATCCCGCCCACCAGATAATTGGACTTATTGAATTCAGAGCCGGTAAACTTAAAAATCTGCCCTGCCCTTTTATCAAGTACATAAATGTTTCCAAAGTATACGCCGAGCCCGCCCACATCATCCCAATAATCTTTGTTTGGGATAATGGTTTTTTTATTTTTAGACTTTTTATCGACTGTAAAAACAACATCACTGGTAATGCCGTATACATTTTTCTCATCCTGCGTTATAGATATTGGAGTATTGTCTATAGACGTGGCAAGCAGTATACTGCTTTCTTTTCCAACAGGTTTTGCTGGTATTATATTTACAGAGGACGCGGCTACCAAAGAGGTTTCTACTTTCTTTGAAAGTTCTAATAATTCTTTTTCGTGCTTGGAATTTTTCTTAAATTTGTTTTTGTTTTCGGCTAATATTTTTTTTGCTTCCCAAAAATCGTCTCGGGCTAGGTTTTTGTTGAGAGAAATTAAGCTTTGCCCCTCTTCGTATTTTTTTTGCGCGGCAGTAAATACTTCCTGGAAAAGTATTTCGTTTTTGGCATCCTCTTTCCGTTTTGAAACAAACAAGATACTTCCTATAAGTAAGAGTGTTAAGAGAACTGCTGCTGCAAAAAAGATTTTTCTTTTGTTGCTAAGCCGTACTATGAGGACTTGGAAAATTAGGTCTGTGGATTTTGGTAGCTTATCAAAAAATTTTTTTTCTTCCTTTTCGTCCAAAACCTCAATTATTGGTTCTTTGTAGGAGATAACAAGTGCCGCCGCGCCGCCCTCTTCTTGTTCGTGGACAAAAGGAGAAAGTCTTTCGGCAATTTCAGATGGCGTATTGTGGTCAATTGCTGTTTTTAACTTCTCTTTTGGGACAATGCTGTTAAATTGAGCTGTTTGTATAATGACAGTATCTAAATCGCGCAAGAAGCCGGAAGCAGAAGAAGTTTTTTGAATCTCTTCAGATTGGAGCAGAAGCCCCAAGCTGTCGTCTCTTTTTATGTATACTTTGGCGCCGCCGATGACAACCAAATAGAGCACGTTGTCGATAATCGACGCAAAAGAAGCAGAGAGAGTGATTGTTTCTTTTTCCAAGACCGATTTTACCGCAATTTCCACCGCCTGTTTTATAGAATCAAGATTTTTGGCTTCTATAGTGAAATATTCTGCCTCAAGAGTATTGATAACATCTTTGCCGATCGCGGCTAAAGACTCCTCATTCTTATCTTCACTGACAACACTGTTTTGCCTAAGCGAGAAAGCAGCAAAAAGGTTTCCCGCGGTATAAGCCTGTGACCAAGAAGAAGCTGTTGGCGTGGCCACGATTGTCGCAAAAGTAAGCTTTTTGTTTTCCATCGCTTACAGTATAGCAAGAGCGTAAATAAAAAGCGAAATTGCGGCAAGAAAGTTGAGAAGGGCGATAAGGGCAAGAATAGCTGAGGAGTGTGTTTCGGTGACCACCCGATTCATTACCCGCACTTGGTTAAAAACCACAAAGGTAAAAATAATGTAAAGAAAAAGCACGATAAGAAAGAGCACTTTGAGCAAAAAAAGAGGCTGTACTAATTGTTGAACTATATTTGTCGGGTCAGGCATGATTTTTACCAATCAAATTCTGAATAATGTTAACAACTGTCGTTGGTCTTGGTACAGCTAAGAAATCGAAATGGAGCTTTTCTCCTGCTGTTTGGACAAAGACGTCTCCATAGTTAAAAAGAGAGCGGATAAATCCAGTCTGGGTATAGTTGGTGTCTTCGACAAGATTAAGTTTGGTTACTGCCACATCGTGGTAGATCAGATCAGAAAAGTCAATATCGATAATTCGCTTCTGGGTGATAATTGAAATATTAAAATACCAGGTAATAAATTCCACCAGCACAAAAGTGAAGATAACAAGGTAGTAGAAAATAAGAAAAATATGAAGGAAGGTGGTGGGGAGAGAAGTAAAGAGAAATGTTGGGATTGTTGGAGCAATAAGAGAGAGAAGAGGTGGAAGAAGAGCAAGTATAAGTGCCAAAAAAATCCATGGAATATTGGTGATAAAATGCCTCCGTAAGAAAAGTAAAATTTCCTCATCGGGTTCTTGGTTTTCAAATGTGATGCCTTCTGGATGATCACAGAAAGAAGCAAGGTGGTGAGTATGAGTAGGCTTGCTAATAGGAGGAGTAATCGTTTCGGTTTTTTCGGTAAAGATATCAGGCATATTATTTTCTTTCTACATTATACAACGGGCCGACAATTTGTATATTGGCAGGCGCGCGCAGATTAAACCAATCCTTAAATTCCGAGCCGCTAAACGATTGACCAGATACACTAACAAAGGTTGTTTTACCAGAGGAAAAATCAACATTCACAGAGATATCAGATATTGTATCGTACGGAGTGATATTTCTTGACCGAAGTTCGGATTTTACCCTCTCCTCATTCCAAACCTCTCCCCCATATGGATGAGGTTTGTCTGTTTGATAAAAATGGTCTTTCGTCGAAGAATCAGCACGTGCGAGCAAAATAACATTAACGATGTCGGCAACCTCCTCTGGTCTAAGCCAAGCAGTTTTATTATATTGAGATCTTGATCCCCAGTCACAGTAAAACCAGGGAGATTCTCTATCATAAGCATTGCTTTGCAGTTCACCAAAACTTCCGACACTCCCCGTTGTTGTATCAATTACCTTTTTTGTCCAAGATGTTGCCGACCAGCCAGGTAATTCGGAGGTGGGGAAGGCATATCCTCCATGGGTTGATGAATACCATGCTTTGATAACTTGTCCATCCTTTGTCATAACTTTTCCAGATGTTTGCTCAACAGCGCTTTTCCAATTGCCACCTTTATCTCCACCCTTATAGACCTGACACGATTGAGTAGTACAAATCTCATCTGCGCCGTTGTTGGTATAGGCCAAAGCATAAGATCTGGCTGCGATAACCTGCGCCTTAAGAGCGCTCAGGTTGTTTTCAGACCAAGAATCAGGCATTTCGTAAATGCCTAAAAGATACGTTTCAAGAGACATTTCTCCATACCCCTGGACTTTTATGGTTATATTATCTCTTGTTTCAAAACCAATCCCTTCATAGTATGCGCGAAGGATATCATCTTCTCCTTGTCCTACCTTTGCTCTCCCCCAGGCACCATATTGGTTAAGTCCGGTTCTGTTGGGAACGCCGTATGTAAAAAATGCCAGACGAGGAGAGAAACCTGAATCTTTATCCCGATCATCAATGCAAGCGGGAGCAGCTGTGGCAGCAGATCTTGGGATATTCAAACTTCCCAATCTTTGGGCAATTAACTGTTGCTGTTTTGCAGAGAGTTGGGCAATCTGTGAGGAGAGTACTGCTTGGTAGGCTTTGGCGCCAGAAACTATTTTATCTAACTTTGCCGATTGTTCATCAAGTGTTGTTTTAAGCGCTGCCAGACGTGTTTGTTCTATTTCAAGTTGTCCCTTTTTTTCTTCAAGATCAACTATGGAAAGCGCTATATTGGTGATAATTGCTTTATCCTGATCTGCTGCTGCTTTTTGGTAGGCTAAAATTTGGGTAATTTCCGAGGCAGATTGGGCAGATAGCAAAACCAGAAGTGGCGAATCATAGTAGCTTCTTATGTAGTAATCTCTAATTGTTCGATTGAGAATTGCCTCTTGTCTGGCCAGATCTTTGTAGCCTTTGTCAATATTTTTTCGCTTTTGCGCAACGTCTTCTTCTATTGTTTTAACTCGCGTTTTTATATCGGTAATTCGTTTCTGTAAGGAATTTAATTCTGACTCCAGCGGCCGCGTTGCCTTAATAGACATATTCAAAGATGTCGTTAAGTCGTTAATTTGCGTGTTGATATCATCAAGTTCATCCGATGATATTTTTGGCGCAAAAACAGCAGTCAGACAGAAAACAAAAACAAAAGAAAAAAATAGAAAGAGCAGACGCTTCATGGTAAGTTGTATTATAGCAAATCGTGTGCTATACTCCCCTCAAGTTTTATGGAAGAGCAATTGCCTTCATTTAATCCCAACCCAAGGAAGAGAAGTTTTAGGAAGCTTGTTTCTATTATTGTTTTTCTTCTAATACTTGGAGGAATTGGTTATTTTGGAGCAACCGCTTTTTTTGGAGGAAATTCAGAGGAAGAAAGTAAAATCATATTAACACCAACTGACGCGCCGACTCCAACAGAAGAAGTCACACCAACTCCAGAAGAATCTCCCACACCTACTCCCAAGCCAACAGCAAGTCCCATTGATACGGCAACAGGATTAGATAGAAGCGAGTTAACTGTTGAAGTGCAAAACGGCAGTGGGCAAGTTGGGGCTGCCAGCCGTGCTTCGGATTTCTTAAAAAGCCTTGGTTACAGAGTTATTGCGACCGGCAATGCAAATAATTTTGAATATGAGAATGTAACTATTTCGGTAAAATCCGAAGTTTCAAAATATCTCTCGCTTCTTAAAAGTGACTTATCTTCTCAATACACAGTCGGCTCAACCTCCGCCACCCTCTCCGCCTCCTCCTCTGCCGACGCTTTGGTTATTGTTGGAAAATAGAAATAGTTACATATGATACCAGAGGTAGAGAAACGATATCCAGATCAGTTTGAATCTGTTTTGAGAGAATTGCCTTATCCTGACAGAATAGCTACGTTTCTTGAAAATCACTTTAGAGCGGAGTTTCCTATTTTAACTGACCAAGAGTTAAGAGAAGTAATAGGTAAACAAGTCTTAGAAGCAATCCAAGTATTCGCTACTTCTAAAAACGCGAGGGGTGATGATAGGAGAGTGTTTCTTGACATGCCATTTGGAGAACAAGCAGAAGCTGTAGGATTACTACATAGTCATGTCCAACCAGATTTACAGGAAAAGGCTCGTACTGTACGTGAGGTGGGCGATGACCAATCGTTATTAGGTCTGTTAGAGGGTGTGGCAGTTGCTAACCAAACCATTTTTGAAATAATGCATACTATACCAGAATCCTTTTCCATAGAAAAAGATAATGAAGGTTATAGACGAGTTATTGTTCCAAGAGTATTATCTGAAGAGGAACAAAAACAGCTTGAGGAGTGGCGCGAACTTGAAAATCTAGCAAATCAAACTCTAAATATATCTTTAATGCCACTACTTTTTCCTAATGAAATTGCCTGGTTTAATCGTCGATATGCTCTTGGAGGACCAGATTATTATAAAAATAGACCAGGGCATTTAAGGCAAAAGTCAACTAACTGTCAACACCGGGTGTTTGCAATTGAGCTGATTTGTTTAAAGTTACTTAAGTTTTCTATACCTAACACTTCTTCCAAGACCTAGTCTTTCAATCTTTTTAAGCTGAAGAAGCCTAAGAGTGATCTTATTTACTGTTGGACGAGCAATACCTGTTTTATCAGCTAAATCTTTCGGCGAAGCCTGGGGGACACCCTGTAAATAGTTCCATACAGCAAGTTGTTTGTTGGAAAGAATTGTCTCTAAATTTTCAGATGATAATAACAAAATAGCGTCTTCTGACTGAGCTAAAATAATATCTAAAAAGAAATTAAGCCAGTCAATGATATTGTCGTCTTTAGTCTTAAAAGTCTTTTGGCTTTTTCTTAAAGCTACATAATAATCTGGCTTTTTATTCTCTATTAACTTCTCATGGGAAACATAAGACATATATAAATAGCCTTCTTTAAGAAGCAAAAGGTTAGTTAAAATTCTGGATAATCTACCATTTCCATCTTCAAAAGGGTGAATATTTAAAAACTCCACTAGGAAATTACCAACTATAAGAAGTGGATGATACTTTTTACCTCGTAAAGCTTCCTGGGTCCACTCTACAAGTTCTTGCATCTGTTTGGGTGTTAGATAAGCAGGGGTTGTATCAAATAAAACACCTATTCTCTTGCCTTGAGCATCTACCATTTCAACTCTATTTTCTCCCTTTTTATACTCACCTCGATGAAGTTTATCTTTTTCAACATACTTTAATAGCTCTCTATGAAAATGTTTAATACTGCTTTCACTAAACCGAATGTTTTCCCAAGCTTCAAATATATTTTGCAGAAGTTCATAGTATCCTCGTACTTCTTGTTTGTCTCTGTCGGCAAATTTTTGCATAGCAATGCCATGTATTAGTTTTTCCACACTCTCATCAGAAAGCTTAGCCCCTTCTATACGAGTTGAAGCACCTGTTGAAGTAATAAGTACAGAGCGTTTTAGCCTTCCTAGTAAATAAGGATTAAGATTGGCCGAAGCTATCCACCGACCTTTAAGCTCATCTATGCGAGCTATCTTAGTTAGAATTTCGGGCGAGATTAGAGTGAGTCTAGGATTAAACATATCTATCTAGGTTAGATTATATTAGATTGTATTAGATTTGTCAAGAGGTTGATTAACAGGTTTTCTTCGTATATCATAAAACAGTGGATATCCTGGAAAAAGCCCTCAAGAGAAAAGAAAAATATCTTCTGGAAAATAAAGAATATTCCCGTTTCGAATCTTTGGCCCACCGCCACTTAGTGGGAAAATACATTGGCGATTTAGTGTATGGCGCAAATGATGGCATAATTACCACCTTTGCCGTTGTGGCTGGTGCCTCGGGCGCCTCTTTAAGCCCCACCATTGTTATTATTTTAGGTATTGCTAATCTTCTGGCAGATGGGGTATCAATGGGCGCCAGTAATTTTTTAGGCAGCAGGTCAGAAAAAGATTTTGCCCGGGCACAGCTAAAAAAAGAAGATTGGGAAATAGATAATCTTCGGGAATTGGAAATAGAAGAAGTACGGGATATTTATAAAAAGAAAGGGTTCATGGGGCAAGATTTAGAAAAAGCGGTTTCAATTATTACAGGCAACAGAGAAGTTTGGCTTGACACAATGATGAAGGATGAGTTGGGGATATTGCTTGATGAAAAAGATAGTCCTTTTAAGCATGGCATTGCCACATTTGTTGCATTTGTTATTGCCGGAGTTTTTCCACTTCTTCCATATCTTCTTCCTGGCATAGAACAACCATTTGTTATATCATCAGTTATTGGCGCTGTAACGCTTTTTACTGTGGGAGCGCTTCGTACTCTTATTACAACCGTTAGTTTTGTTAGGGGAGGACTAGAGATGCTTTTTGTTGGTGGGTCTGCAGCGGTAATAGCATATGGTGTTGGCGCATTTATAGAAGGAGTTGTTCGATGAAGACTTTTGATGTTATTACAGTTGGCAATGCCATTATTGACCTTTTTTTACTAGTTCACGATGCAAATCTTTCAATGCGGGTAAGTCAAGATTTCTCTGAACTTTGTATTAAAGCTGGGGAAAAAATCGAGGTTGACCGCTGCGACTTGATGATCGGCGGAAATGCGACTAATGCCGCTGTTGGATTGGCAAGATCAGCGTATGCAGTTTCTCTTATTGCCGAGGTAGGGGATGATGAGTTTGCAGATAGAATCACAAAAACTTTGAGTGTTGAGAATGTTGATACATCCAATATTATTCGGACCCAAAATGCAGCATCTTCGATGACTGTGGGGATTAACTTCCAAAGCGAGCGGACACTGTTTGTCGAGCATGTCAAAAGGGAGCACAATTTTAATTTCGACAATATTGAGACAAAATGGGTATATTTAACAAGTTTAGGTACTGAATGGAAAGTGCCCTATGAGCGCGCTATTACATATATTAAAAAAACAGGGACAAAACTGGCGTTTAATCCAGGAACAATACAAGTAAAAGCAGGATATGAACAGATTGCCAATGCCCTGCAAGCAACAGATATTTTGTTTGTCAACAAAGAAGAAGCAATAAAAATTTCTAATTTCAAATTTCTAATTTCTAATGAAGACGATAACGAACAAATAAAAAGACTTTTGATTGAATTGCAGAAGTTAGGGCCGAAAGTAGTAGTGGTTACCGATGGGAAGAATGGATCGTATGCAATTGACCAAGAAGGAAAAATGTGGTTTTTGCCTGTATATCCTGCAAACGTTGTTGAAAAAACAGGCGCAGGAGACGCGTATGCATGTGGTTTTCTTGCTGGTGTTTTGGCGGGTAAGCCAATACCAGAGGCAATGAGATGGGGAAGCGCAAATTCAGCTTCTGTGATTGAGAAGATTGGAGCAGAATTAGGATTACTTAGCAAAGAGGAAATTACACAAAGAATAGCAGATGCAGGAGTGCAAACAAAAACGTTATAATGTGTTATATGCAAGTTTACCTTGCCACTGATCACGCTGGATTTGATCTCAAAGAAAAAGTAAGAGAGCTTCTTAAAAAAGAAGGGTATGAGATGGTGGATTGTGGGGCCTACCAATATGATAAAAACGACGATTACCCAGATTTTATTGCCAAAGCAGCAGAAGCTGTGTCAAAAGATCCAGAGAATACACGGGGAATTATCTTTGGCAGTTCTGGACAAGGGGAGGCAATAGTAGCAAATAAATACAAAGGCGTTCGGGCAGTGGTTTTTTACGGTAAAGTTCCAGAAATTATTGCGCTCTCTCGAGAACACAATAATGCCAATGTGCTTTCTATTGGAGTAAGATTTGTTGACGAAAAAGAGATTCTCGTATTAGTAAAGCAGTGGCTTGAATTGCCATTTGCAGGAGAAGAAAGACACGTAAGAAGAATTGAGAAAATAAAGAAACTGGAAAATGTTTGAGGTTATACCCGGTATTTTAGAAAAAAGTTGGGAGGAAGTTGAAAAGAAGATACAACTTCTTTCTCCATTTGCCAAAACAATTCATATAGACCTTCTTGATGGCAAGTTTGCCCCTAATACAACATTTTTAGACCCAAAGCCGTTTGAAAAATACTCAAAGGAAATATTTTTCGAGCTGCATATGATGGTCGAAGAACCAATTTTTTATCTTAAGCCATTTGCAGATGCAGGATTTCGGAGGTTTTTAGGGCATATAGAAAAAATGTCGGATCAAGTCGAATTCGTGGCAGAGGGGCAACTTTTAGGAGAAGTGGGATTGGCAATTGATGGAAAAACGGCAATTGATGCGATCAAAGTTCCCCTTGATGATTTGGATTCTTTGTTAGTTATGACAATTAATGCAGGATTTTCCGGGCAGGAGTTTATGCAAGAAAAACTTGAAAAAGTGAGAGATTTTAGAGAGAAAACAACAATTCCAATTGAAGTTGATGGAGGAGTAAATGATCAGACGATTCTTCAAGCCCGCGACGGGGGAGCAACTCGATATGCTGCAACCAGTTTTCTTTTTAATTCGAAGTATCCTCAAGCACAGTACCAAAAACTTAAGGAGAAGGTGATGGCGAGAGAGAGGGAAGAGGAGTACAGTTAACAGTGTTTTCGGTTCCTTTGATAAAGTACTCTGTGCGACCTAAACATGTTTTTGTAACGATATCTGCTGGGGGGGTTAGTTTTTGACTTGGTTTGCCTTCTAAAAGCATGGTCATAATTCTGTTCCAAATGGGAGCTGCGCCTGTAATGCCAGAGGCTAATGTTTGACTCATTGGCATCCCATTATTATTGCCCACCCATACGGCGACAAGCCTATCTTTGATATAGCCAATTGTCCAGTTATCACGCTTGTTGTCTGATGTGCCAGTTTTTACCGGTACGGTATGGTTTGGGATATTCAGTGGCGAATTAGTGCCAAACTCCAATGCCCGAGCTTGGTTGTCCGAAAGAATGTTGTTAATGATAAATGCTACTCCTTCGTCTAAGACACCTGTGCCATCTGCCTTTTCTTTTTTCTCTAACGTGTTTCCTTTACCATCGGTAATTTTAAGAATGGGATTTACGTCAATCCGTACTCCGTTATTTGCCAAAACTCCATAGACAGTTGTCATATCAAGCATGGTGACTTCGGCTGCACCAAGCGTGATAGATAATCCGTAATTTTTGGGATCTCTCCATGTGGTAATACCCATTTTTTTTCCTTGTTCCACAAATGCTGGTATGCCAATTTGGTTGAGTGTTCGAACTGCTGGGATATTAAACGAATTGGCAAAGGCGATACGAAGCGATGGTCTGCCGTGGAATTTTCCATCATAATTGATTGGTGAATAAGAGGGAGCACCAGGACTGGTGTATGTGACTGGTGAGTCGTCAAGAATAGTGGCAGCAGTAAATCCTTTTGATATGGCTGCGGCGTATGTGACAACTTTTATAGAGGAGCCGGGTTGGCGAAGGGAGGTTGTGACATTGACATTTCCGCTTATACCGTCCTGAAAATCTTTGCTTCCAACCATTGCCAATACATCGCCATTTTTAGGATTGGTGATAAGTGTTGCACCATTGGTAAGATTAAGGTAGGTATTTTTTGCTACCTCCTCAGCAACAATCTTTTGAGCTTTTTCCTGCAAAGGAAGATCAAGAGTGGTCATAACAGTCAGTCCTCCTCGTTCCACAAATGGCAGGCCGTACTTTTTTATTAACAGATCACGAACATACATCACAAAGTGTGGCGCATGAAGCGGCATTTGTGGTTGTCTAAAGACAAGTTCTTCCTCTAACGCTTGATTTTTTTGCTCTCCTGTAATATATCCTAAGTCTTTCATTCTAGAAAGCACTTCGGATTGTCGTTTTTTCCATAAGTCTGGAGTTGTGCCAAAAGGAGAATAGATACTTGGTGCCCGAGGAATTCCTGCCAGAAAAGCACTCTCTGCTAAATCTAAATCCTTGGCCCTTTTCCCAAAATAATTTTCTGCTGCTGCCTCCACTCCCCAGGCGGTACCACCATAGGGGACCTGGTTAAAGTACATCTCCAAAATCTGCGTTTTGGTAAATAGTCTTTCTGCCCAAAATGCCAAAACAATTTCCCTAATTTTGCGGGTGATGCTTGTTTCGGGAGTAAGAAGAGCAGATTTAATGAGTTGCTGGGTAATTGTTGATCCTCCTTGCAGTTGTCCACCAGAGAAATTGGTAATAAGAGAACGGATGATTGCCGAAGCGTCAAAGCCGGGATGTTTATAAAAATCTTTGTCTTCGATGGCAATTGTCGCATCTTGGAGATTTTTAGGAACTTCATTTAAGGGTATAACAGTTCTATTTTGATCGGCATACACTTGATATAAAAGCGTACCATTTCTGTCATATATTTTGGTGGTTTGCGGAATTTGGCCAAGGACAAGAGTCTTGGGGCTAGGGAGATCTTGCAGGAAAATAAAAAAAAGCAAGGGCGTAAACACAAACAAAAGAGAAAAAAGAGCCCCGGTAGCAAAATATTTGAGTTTAAGCACAAACGGAAACGGGAAGATGACTATTGGTTTTGTTTTTCTTTTATGGTTACTAATACGGTTTAGCCGCGGCATTTTTTCTTTTGGCGCACGGGTGGGAAAACGAAAAAAAGAACGCACAGTATAAATAAGAACATCGCCTATGGCGATGAGCACAATTAAGACTGTTATGATAAAAGCACGCAAAAAATTCATACCGAAAAAGGCCCCACTTCACTAAAACTACCAGGGGCAGGTGGGAGATGGACAAAATTATACTCTGAGATAAAGAGGAAGAAAAGAGGGGAAATTATAGCTCTTGAAGATCAGTGTTTATGTCTTTTATGTCCTCGTCAGGGTTTTCAATGGTTATTTGGTCTAGTTCCTCCTCGGGGGTTTGGGTGGGAGTTGCAGGTGGTTGAGTGGGTTGTGATGGAGGAGGAGTTATTATTTGAGGAGAGGCAGGAGTCTCTTGTTTCATAAGGAAGAAGATTACTACTCCTAAACCAAGGACGATTGCTACAACCAGAGAAAACAGAAGTTTTTTATTATTTCCTATTCCTGCCTCGGTTGGAACAGGTGGCGCTTCTTGGATTGGTTGATTTTGCATCTGATTTTGATTTGGATCCATAGTTTATTTGCCTATCTTTGCCAATTCTCTCGCCGCAGCTTGCACTGCTTGCTTTGCATCAACGACAGCTTTGTAGGTTACTTTCAAATCTTGCTGCAGTTGCGATACTGTTTTGCCAATGGTATTTTTCAGAGCTTGTTCTGTGGTGATAGTTATAATGTATTCTTTACCTGCTTGCGTGACAACAGCATTTTGAGCATTAGTAATTGTGTTTTGGGCAGCGCTTATTGCCGTATCAACTGCTGTGGTATCTTTTCCGTCTGCTTTTGTCAAGACTGCCCGTTCTTTAATTTCTTCCAGAATTGAGGAGAGTTTTTCCAAATGCTCCAGCATACGATCTGTGCGGTTGGTGTTAACAATTGAAAGCTTGTTGTCAATGCGTTCTACAATAGTTTTTTTTCTTTCATCTTTTATTTTTTCTATTTTTATTTTAAGCGTTTCTCGCTTGGCCTTAAACTTTTCTTTTGCTTCCTCTCTTTTCTGCTGCGCTTTTTCGCGTATGTCCTTTTTTCTCTCTTGCATACGCTCCCTTACTGCCTCGCGTGTTGCTTGTCGTGTTTCGATTGCCTCTTGCCTTTTGTCAATAAGAGTTGCACTTTCTGTTTGGGCAATGGCTGCGTGGGGAAAAGTAAAGGCGAGGAGAAAAATACCAACAAAAAAAGAAATTCTCAAAATCATATTTCTACAATAGCCCATTTTTTTAGATGTGTCAAGGAGACGTGGGTTTTTCGGGTTCTGGATGAGGACAGCTTAAACAGTAACGATCGCCTAAGGGGTCGGTGACAATAATTTCTGATTTAAGTTCCAGATTATCTTTCTGATCTGGCTTAGCCAGATCATTTGTTGCTTTGTCAATCCATACTTCTTGGCGCCCTGGATCTACTTTTATGGGCTCAGTGCCTTTTATAAAGTATTCGTATCTTGTTGGACAGCGATCTGGTGTTCCCTCTGGTGGAGGAAGCAGGCCTGAGGTGGCGCAGACAATTTTTCCCACAATATCGTTTGGTCGTTCTGGCCAAGCTGAGCTTAGTTTATTTTTTTCCAAAAGATGAGACATAATTATATTCCAAATGGGAGCTGCGCCTGTAACACCTGAAACTAGGTTTCCCATAGGTGAGTTGTCGTTATTGCCCACCCAAACACCAACCACATATGATGGCGTATAGCCAAACGTCCAGTTATCGCGGAAGTCATTGGTAGTGCCTGTTTTTACCGCAACAGTAAGATTGCCGATTTTTAGTTTTGAATTTGGACCAAAGGCAAGTTCTCTAGCGCCATTGTCAGAGAGAATCTGCGAAATAATAAAAGAGATTTCTGGTGAAAACACTTTTTTGCCAAAGATGGGGCTTTTGGGAGGAATATATTCCTCAATTACATTTCCCTCGCGATCGGTAACTTTTAATATAGGATGAAAGGGGATTAGGTATCCCTGGTTTGCAAATACACCATAAGCTGATGTCATCTGAAGCATTGTTACTTCCCCTCCGCCCAGAGTAAGCGACAAACCGTATCTATCTGGTTTGGTAAATGTGGTAATACCCATGGCAGAGGCTGTGGCAATCATTGTCTCCACGCCATTATATTTGAGTACTTTTACTGCCGGAATATTAATAGAGCTTCCCAGAGCCTCTCGAAACTGCACAATACCGTGCCATTTGCCATCATAGTTTACAGGGCAGTATTCCTTTTGACCAGGATTTGGGAAACATATTGGTCGATCGACAAGAATAGTTGCAGCAGTTAGTCCTTTCACAAGACCAGCTGCATAGTTAATAGGTTTAATAGCAGAACCGGGTTGCCTATAGGCCAAGGTTACATTAACATTGCCGTCAATTTCGCTATCAAAGTAGTCGCGACTGCCAACCATACTCAGGATTTCCCCAGTGGCAGGATTAGTAATAAGTGCCGCGCCATTACTGACTTTCTGGTTTTTCAGTTTTGATACTTCGGCGGCAACTGAAGCTTCTGTAAACTCTTGTAACGCCAGATCAAGGCTGGTTTTTACTTTTAATCCTCCTTGCTCGGCGCCGCGTTGGCCATATTTTTTTACTAACAGCTCTTTTATATAGAGGACAAAATGCGGTGCTTTTATGTTGTCAGATACTTTTTGAAACTTAAGTGGTTGTTTTATAGCATCTTCCATTTGCTTTTTGTCGATATATCCTTGCTCGTGCATTTTTTGTAAAACCTCTTCTTGTTTTTGCTTTGCCAGCTCCGGGCGGGCGCCAAACGGGGAAAGGATGGTTGGTGATTCAGGAAGTCCCGAAAGTAGCGTGCTCTCGGCAAGATCAAGATTTTTTACCGACTTTCCAAAGTAGGTTTGGGCAGCTGCCTCCACCCCCCAGGCAGTCCCACCATATGGAGACTGATTGAGGTAGAGTTCAAGAATTTTGTTTTTTGAGTAAAGGAGTTCGGTAGCGAAGGATAAAATAATTTCTTTTACTTTTCTGGTAATTGTTCGCTCTTGGGAAAGTAAGCTATTTTTTACCAGTTGTTGGGTAATGGTTGAACCTCCTTGGAGTTTTTTTTGAACAAGAGTTGAATAGAGCGCTCGAACAATTCCCCGAATATCAATGGCCCCATGTTTGTAAAAATCTTTATCTTCTTTGGCAATCGTTGCTTGCTGGAGAAACACGGGAATATCAGAGAGAGGAACAAGGGTTTGATTACGTTGTGTATAGATGGTGAAAAGCAACGTATCGTTTCTATCAAAGATTTGTGTAGATTGGGGCAATTCGGCGCTGTTTAATCTTGTTGGCGATGGCAGATCTTTGAGAATGACAAAGTAAAAAATACCCACAAGTATAAAAAGCGGGAGAATGACAATCCAGTATTTACGAACGAAACGTTTTACGGTGGCGATAAAATAAAAGTGCGTTTTTTTCATTTTACCATGATAGCACGCAAACAAGATTCGTGGCAAGGATACGGGGTAAAAACTAGCTCTTGATGAATAGATATTTTAGATTTATACTTTAAGTATGGTACGGGTGGCGATAAATGGGTATGGCAGGATTGGCAGAGTTGCCCATCGGATTATTTTGGAAAAACACGCTTCAGAAATTGATGTGGTTGCTATAAACGCAGGGTCTTCGACAGATGTAAAAGGATGGGGATATCTATTAAAGTATGATAGTGTCTACGGACCACTTAGCAAAAGTATCACGTATAAAAATTACAATGATTATAAAAATTATAATTTTTATATTGGATCCCTAGAAATTGATGATAAAGAAATTCCTGTTTTCTCTCAGAAAGATCCAGGTCTTTTGCCATGGAAAGATTTACAAGTTGATGTTGTTTTAGAATGCAGCGGAAAACTTTTAACAAACGAAAAAGCGCAAGGTCATTTTAGTGCTGGAGCAAAAAAGGTGGTGCTCTCTGCTCCTGCCAAAGAGGAGGGGATCGCCACGTATATTCTCTCGGTAAATGCAGAGGGGTATAAAAATGAAAATCTTATTAGCAATGCTTCTTGCACTACCAATTGTATTGCTCCAGTGGCCAAGGTAATCCTTGACAATTTTGGTATTGAGAAGGCAATGATGACAACAATTCATGGGTATACCTCTGATCAGCGTTTGCAAGACGGAGGGCACAAAGATTACCGCCGCGCCCGTGCAGCAGCTATTAATATTGTTCCTACCTCAACAGGTGCCACAAAAGCAGCAGCAAAGACTATACCGCAGTTAAAAGATAAGTTTACGGGACTAGCAATCCGAGTTCCTGTACCTGTTGGATCACTCTCTGACTTTACCTTTTTAACTTCCAAAAACACCTCGAAAGATGAGGTAAATGAGGTATTCAGAAAAGCGGCCAAGGACGCCCAATATACAGGTATACTGGATATTACCGAAGATCCAATTGTATCGAGCGATATTATAGGGAGCTCTTATTCATCAATAGTTGATCTTTCGCTTACTCAAGTAGTTGCTGGTAATATGGTAAAGGTGATTGCCTGGTATGACAATGAGTGGGGATATGCCAATAGACTGGTTGAAGAAGCAATTATGGTAGGAAAGACATGACTTCTATAGATTTACCCAATATCCGCAATATTACTGTTTCGGGGCGCATTGGGTCTGGCACAACAACGCTTGCCAAGGGCATTGCTGATGCGCTTTCCTGGACGCTTTTGGAGGGAGGAGAGCTTTTTGCCGATATTCATGAAAACTTAAAACTTAGCGAACTTGAAGTAAGTGGCCGGCCAGATCGTTTTGACACAGAGTACGAGCAGAAAATAAAAAATCTTTTGCAGGGGAAAAAACACCAGGTAATACAGAGTCATTTGGCAGGTTTCGACGCACAGGGGATTGAACAAGCATTTAAAATTCTGGTTGTCTGTGAAGACGAGCAGGGTAACGACAAGGCGGATATTCGCATTGATCGGTTAGTCAACAGACGTGGTATCCCAGTTCTCGAAGCAAAAAATGAGGTGCAGATTAGAGAAGAAGAAAATCTTGCCAAGTGGCGAAGACTTTATACTAATAATGATCAAAACTGGGTTTACTGGGATAAAAAGTATTATGATTTAGTAGTCAATACTTATAATCACGACCCCGACCAAACCCTGCAACTCGCCCTT
>JACPGP010000013.1 GCA_016182425.1 Candidatus Levyibacteriota bacterium | reverse complement strand
CTAAATTTTACTTAACATCTGCTATTCCCTATGTTAATGCCAAACCGCACATTGGTCATGCGCAGGAATTTGTCTATGCAGATGTCATTCGGAGATATCATAAAATAATTGGTGATGAGGTATTGTATTTATGCGGTGCAGACGAAAATGCCTTAAAAATTTTTCAGGCTGCCCAAAAAGCTAAAAAAAATCCCCAAGAATTTACAGATTTGCATAATAGCGAATTTTTAGAGGTAGCCAAAAAGCTCAATGTTTCATTTGATGTGTGGCAGCGGGGGTCAGATGAAAAAAATCATTTTCCTTCATCACAAAAACTGTGGCAACTTTGCCAAAAAAATGGCGATATTTACAAAAAATCATATACAGGTCTTTATTGTGTGGGCTGCGAAACTTTTTATACCAAAGAAGAGCTTGATAAGAATGGGGAATGTTTTGAGCATCCCGGGAGAAAACTCGATGAGGTATCGGAAGAAAACTATTTTTTTAGGCTTTCTAAATACCAGACATTTTTGGAAGATTTACTTACCAATGACAAACTTAAAATCACCCCAGAAATCCGCAAAAACGAAGCCTTGGCATTTGTAAAACGGGGTTTAGAAGATTTTTCGATTTCAAGAAGCAAAGAGCGCGCTCGCGGTTGGGGCATTCCAGTACCAAATACTCCTACACAAATTATATATGTCTGGTTTGATGCTCTAAATATTTATCAAACCGGTATTGGCTTTTTTGATGATGAAAAAAAGTATCAAAAATGGTGGCCGCAAGATGTGATGGTGATTGGTAAGGGTATTATCAGATTCCATGCGATTTACTGGCCGGCAATTTTACAATCAGCTGGTCTTGACCTTCCAAAAGAGCTATTTGTGCATGGTTATTTAACTGTTGATGGACAAAAAATGTCAAAAACCCTTGGCAACGTGGTTGATCCAGTTGAGATGATACAAAAATATGGTACAGATGCTATTCGATACTTTCTTCTTCGAGAAATCCCTTCAACCTCCGATGGAGATTTTTCCGAATCTCGATTGAAAGAGATCTACAATGCTGATCTGGCAAATGGGTTGGGAAATTTAATATCTCGTGTGGCAAAATTATGCGAGAGCGCAAATTATCAACAATTGGGCTCAGAAAACAGAGTATCTGGTCATTTACTAACTGTTTATGAATATTACAGCAGCTTATCAGAATACAGATTTAACGATGCACTGTCCTTTGTCTGGCAAAAAATTGGAGAACTTGATAAATTCATCAACGAAACAAAACCTTGGGAATTAGTAAAAAATAACAATCCCAAGATAAAAACTATCCTTGCTCACATAGTTGATCAAATCCAAGAAATTACAGCACTTTTGGAACCATTTTTACCAGAAACCGCTCAAAAAATCGAGGGTCAATTCAAAGGCCCAAAAATTATTTCCCAAGCACCCCTTTTTCCTCGTATTCAATAGGTTTATAATAAGATCTATGATTGATGTACACTGTCATCTTAATTTTAAGGCCTTCGCGAAGGACTATGACGAGGTTGTCAAACGTGCGTTTGAGGCTGGGGTGACAACCATTATTAATGTTGGAACCAAACTTGATTCTAGCCAAAAAGCTATCGAGCTTGCGGAAAAGTACGATAAGTTATATGCAATTGTTGGTGTTCATCCTCATCATGCAGATAAAATTGAGCTCGGTGATGCCTGGCTTGAAGACTTAGAAAAAATAGCCTTATCAAGCCAGAAAGTTGTGGCAATAGGAGAAATTGGCATGGATAATTACCGCTACCAGTCAAACGGCATTACAGACACAAAATTGCAAGCTGAAATTTTTGTTAAGCAAATCGAGCTCGCACATAAACTCAAACTACCACTCCAAATCCATAACCGCCACGCCGGAAAAAAGATTATTGATATTCTCTTAAATCATAAATCTCATCTCTTAAATCCTTATCCTGGCATGTTTCACTGCTTCTCAGGAAGCATTGAATTTACCAAAAAAGTGCTTGATTTGGGCTTTTTTGTAGGTTTCGACGGCAATATTACCTATAAAGGATTAGCTCCTGGGGAAGACACTAGCTTACCAGAACTTGTTAGATATGTACCCCTTGATCGAATTGTCATCGAGACAGATAGTCCATACTTAACGCCCGAGCCTCACCGAGGTAGCAGAAACGAACCCCAATATGCTATACTTGTAGCACAAGAAATAGCCAAAATTAAAGGTATTTCGTTTGAGAAGGTTGAGGCGCAAACAGCCAAAAACACAGAGGCAATTTTTAGACTATGACCCATTTTTTTGATAAAATTTTTACTCGCTATCCTGTCAAAACACGACGTGCGCTTGAGCTATTACCAGGAGTAATTTCTTGGACACTGATCTTTTTCCCAATCTGGGGATCACTTTTCATTCCTTATACTGTAGCTTACGCTATCCTTTTTTTCGATATCTATTGGCTGTATAAATCGTTTTCCCTGGCAGTTACCGCCTTTATCGCTTCCAAACGCATCCGCGCCGCCGAGACACACAATTTCGCAGAAGACGCAAAAACGCTAACTGATTTTAGCAAAGTCAAACATATTATTATTATCCCCAATTACCAAGAGCGGGTGGAAAAACTTCGCCATACCCTGATTTCAATTGCCAAACAATCACTCCTCCCAAAGAAATTATTTGTAGTCCTGGGCATGGAACAACGGGAGTCAACTGCTTTAGACAAAGCCAATACGCTTATTAAAGAATTTCAAAGCACCTTTGGAGGAATTATTTCCACGCACCATCCCGATGTTTTAGGCGAAGTAAAAGGAAAATCCTCCAATCAGGCCTATGCTGCCAAAAAAGCCTCTGCCGAGTGGGTAGAAACAGGCATCATCGATATTGATTTTGCGACAGTTTCATCTGTTGATGCCGATTCTCTTTTTGATAAGCAGTATTTTGCTTACCTTACTTACAAATTCCTCACCAATAAAAAACGCTATAATACTTTTTGGCAGTCAGCCAATGTCAGCTACAACAATTTCTGGAAAGTACCGGCCCCCATTCGGGTTATTTCCTTCTTTGGCAGTCTCTGGCGAACCGGTCTTCTAATACAAGGAGACCGCTTAGTCGCCAATTCCACATATTCACTATCTTTTCGGCTCCTAAAAGAGATTGATTTTTGGGACACCGATGTTATTCCCGAAGACTACCGCATTTTCTTCAAGGCATTTTACAGACTTCGGGGGAATGCCTGGGTGGAGCCGATATTTCTAAAAACATCAATGGACGCACCCCTTTCCACCACCTACATAAAAAGTCTCAAAAACAAATATGACCAGGAGAGACGCTGGTCGTGGGGAGTATCTGACGATCCGCTCTTTATTAAATGGTGGTTAACCACGCCGAATGTGCCCTTTATTCGTAAAACCCTGATGCTTTTTCACGTGCTCTTAGATCACTTCCTCTGGCCGGTCAACTGGTTTATAATTACCATCGCGGCCAACATTATGCCCTTTGTCAATCCTGTTTTCTCACGAACCACTCTAGGATACAACCTGCCTCGTCTGGCAGGTATCATCTTAACCTTCTGTCTTTTAGCCACTCTGATGATGATTGTGGTCGACTTTAGACAACGGCCAAAACACGCGGGTATTTCGGCAATCCGGCAATTTCTGTTTCCTTTGGAGTTTGTTTTGCTCCCTGTGGTTGGTTTTTTCCTCTCCACCCTGCCGGCCATTATGTCCCACACGCAACTGATGTTGGGAAAACGACTAGAATATAAAGTGACCGAAAAGTTGTAATCCATGAAACTACTTACTCGTCTTGAGAAAAGTACAGACTGTTGGTTCCTGATCGGAATCATTTTTATTTTTTTCGTCCTTAGGCTTCCATCGCTTTTTGAACCATACTGGTACGGAGATGAAGCAATTTATCAGGTGATTGGCATGGGTCTGAATGAAGACAGACTTTTATATAGAGATATTTGGGATAACAAACCGCCACTTCTTTATATACTCTATGCCCTCTTTTCCTCAGACCAGTTTACGATCCGCAGTGTATCATTACTTTTTGGCGTTTCTGCAGTTGTTGCCTTTTTTGGATTAGCAAAGAAATTATTCAAAGAAGCAAAAATGGCAGTATTCTTTTCCACAGGATTTTTTGCTTTTCTTTTCGCCATACCTCTTCTGGAGGGAAACATTGCCAATGCCGAAAACTTTATGCTCTTTCCAATTATCCTCGCAGGTCTCCTGATCTATAACGCAACCAACCATACGTTAACAGCTCACCGCTATACGCTAATGGCCGGTTTTCTTCTTTCTCTGGCTTTTCTTTTCAAAGTGGTCGCCATCTTTGATTTTGCCGCCTTTTTTTTATTTCTGGTTTTTGCGACCCTCCCCCCAAAGCAGATTGCCATCAATAAACTTCTTATCTTTATCTTGTCTTTTGCCATACCAATTTTGACAACTATAGTGTTTTTTCTGGCCAAGGGGGCTTTTTGGGATTTTATCGAAGCAGTTTTTCGGCAAAATGTCAGCTATGTTGGCTACGGCAACGCCTTATTTCTCCCTGCCGGATTGCTTCTGATCAAACTGATACTTTTAACAAGCGCAATTATGGTCATTTTCCTCAAAAGAAAAACGCTTCACAATTACCATCTTTTTATCTTGCTCTGGTTTATATTTTCTCTTTTTAATGCCTTCTTTTCGCAACGTCCCTACACCCATTACCTGCTTACTCTCCTCCCCAGTTTTATCCTGATGTTTGGCCTGCTGTTTCAGGAAAAAAAATATCAAAAAATAATCATTATTTCTTTATGCTTTGGGCTCTTTTTTATTTTCGCCAATTTTACCTTCTTTGGCAAAACCGCACGCTATTACCAAAACTATCTGGCCTTTATAAGCGGGCAAAAAAGCGTCTCAAGCTACCAAGGTTTTTTTGATAGAAACACCCCCATCGATTACGCTGTAGTCTCATTTCTAAAAACACATAAAAAAGCCGACGATCAAATATTTGTGTGGGGAAACAACGCTCAAATCTATGTGCTTTTGGAAACATTGCCGCCGGGGCGCTATACGGTAGCATACCATATCAGCGCCTCAAAGACAGCGCTTTTGGAAACGCAAGAAATACTAACTAAAACCAAACCAAAATATCTGGTCGTTTCTGCCGAGCCCGCAACCATTCCTTTCTCTCTGGTTGGTTATACACCAAGAATCACTATCTATCATACCTACATCTATGAACGCGTCTTTTAAGCAACTTGCCACCGATAAAATTGCCCTGTTGAGCTTCTTAGCCACCATCGCCCTCATCTTACTGCACGTTTTGTTGTTGCTTTTTTCCTTTTCAAAACTTCCCCCTTTTCTGCCGCTGTTTAATCAACTGCCCTGGGGAGAGGCCAGGATTTCGGACAAAACTCAACTTTTTATACCGCTGGCACTGGCCACTGCTGTATTCTTGAGTAATCTTATTGCTTCCTATTTTATCTATATGAGAATGCCGTTGGTTGCCAGGTTTCTTCTGGCTACCACTCTGTTAGTAGCTTTCTTTGCCTTTGCTATAGCTATGCGAACGGTGCTTATTGTGTTATAACCATGTACTATACTACCATCATACTACCGCTCTTTTTAGCTTTTGTCATTACCGCGGCAGCTACAGCGCTCACCCTGCCCATTATCAAAAGGCTAGGTATTTTAGACGACCCCAAAAAACACAAGCACCCGGCAATTATTCACAAAAAGCCTATTCCCAGAGCAGGAGGTATTCCGCTGTTGATTGGTATTTTCCTAACCAGCCTAATTTTCCTGCCGCCAACCAGCATGACCGCTACACTTTTCTTGGCCGCCTTTATCGCACTTGTTATCGGAGTGATGGACGACAAACTTGATATCTCTCCTTACGTGAGATTCGAAGTTAACATTATCTGCGCTGTGCTGATTGTGATCGCAGGAGTCAGCATTCCGTTTATTACCAATCCCCTGGGAGGCATACTTTACCTTGACGCCATCAAACTTCCCCTAATTCCTTTTATTCATCTGGGGGATCTGGCCGCCATTATCTGGATTGTATGGGTGACCAATATGATTAACTGGAGCACCGGAGTCGATGGACAAATGCCTGGGGTCATCGCCATCTCCGCCATAGTTATTGGTTTTTTAAGTTTGCGCTTTCCCCTCTCAGATCCAAATACTTTTATCGCCGCCAACCTCTCTTTTATTATTGCCGGATCTTCCTTGGGATTTCTCCTGTTCAACTTCTACCCGGCAAAAATATTCCCAGGTTACGGCGCTACCAGCATGTATATGCTCTTAGCAGCGGTGGCCATTCTCTCGGGAGTCAAACTGGCCACGGCAATCATGGTAATGGCTGTGCCGCTAATTGATGGCGTGGTGACTATTGTTCGTCGTATGTTGACAGGCCATTCTCCTTTTTGGCACGACAATAGACACCTTCATCACCTGCTGCTTAGACTGGGGTTTGGCCAGCGCCGCATCGCCTTGTCTTACTGGCTGGTTTCTGCTATATTTGGTCTTGTTTCTCTCGCTCTTTCCAGCCGTGAAAAGCTATTCGCCATGCTAATGATTGTAATTGTAGTTTTAGGAGCCATCCTAACTCTGCATCTTTTGGTGGGAAGAAACGATGAAAAAAAAGGCATATAGTACGCTTAAATTACTGCGGCCCAGGCAATGGATAAAAAACCTGGCTCTCTTTGCCGCAATTACCTTTAATGGTGAATTGTTTAATGAACATCTTTTTCAAAGCGCGTTGTTAGGATTTTTTGTTTTCTGCGGACTTTCTTCGGCAATTTACATTATGAACGATATCTTCGATATCGAAAAAGACCGACTCCACCCATTTAAGAAATTTCGTCCCTTAGCCAGCCGCGCGCTAACTCTTCCTTACGCACTCACAGTGGCGTTAATTCTTATCGCAATATCTTTATATGCGGGGTTTTTTATTGGCAGGGGGTTTTTTATTCTTATTCTTACTTACCTTTTCCTTCAGGTCTGGTACTCAATGCTACTTAAACACATTGCCATCATCGATATTTTAGCCTTGGCAGGTGGATACATCCTGCGTGTTTATGCCGGAGAATTTGCCACAGGACTTCATATTTCTGTTTGGCTCTTGCTCACCACAATTTCTATATCACTTTTCTTAGCCATTGGCAAACGACGATCAGAATTAACACTAATTTCACAATTTGCTGACGATCAAAAAAAAGCGGTTCGAAAATCACTCTCTCACTATTCCGAGCGATTACTTGATGTCTATGCATCGATCTTTGCCACCTCCACCTTTATTACCTACGCACTGTTTACCTTTTTAGAAAACCCCTCTGGGTTTAAACCTTCTTTGGGTTTTCTTCTGCCCCAATTTCTGCCAGAATTTTTGCAGAGAAAATGGCTGATGATCACAATCATCCCTGTGGTCTACGGCCTAATGCGCTACTTACAAGATATTTACGAAAAACACGAAGGCGAAAGCCCGGAGAAAGTACTTCTATCTGATCGTCCACTGTTGATAACAGTTGTTATTTGGGTAATCCTTGTTATCGCCATCATTTACTTATTTGGGGGATAACTACTGTTTTCTAGCGTACTGGCTGCTTACCCATCCCACTTTACCATCTGTAAGTCTTATCGAAAACCATCCTTCTTTTTCTTCAACAAGATCAAATGTTTCACCAGGCGTTACTCTTCCAACCTCAGAAGACGATAATGAGCCGCTGACTCTAACTCTTAAGAATCCTGTCGGCGTATCAAGAATAATTACTTTCGTAACCACTGGCAAGGCAGAACTGGTTGCTATTTGCGCAGAAGAGGTTGACACTGCCGATTGCAGGTTTGGCAAAATTCCCAGCGTTGCCACCACGGTAAGCCGGTACCCAGAAACAGTGCGTATGCGTATTGTTTTTTCTCTATACCCGTCTTTTACCAGTCTAAGACTGTGATCAGATGCCGTCAGTGTGGTATTTCTAAGGGGTGTTTTCCCAATCTCGCTGTTATCGGCGTACACTTTTGCCTCTTCCGGGAAAGAAAGTGCAAAAAGCTCCACCTCTTTTTCGTCCGAAAGCTTAGTAAGTGTAATCACTTTCCCCTCACTCAACCCTCCCTCTGCAAAAATCCGATCCAGAACCGTTAAAACCGATCCGCCAATCGTAATTTTTTCCTCATAGGGCGCAAAATTCTCTTCTTCGGGCAAAAGCCGTAAGCTATAACTGCCTACTTTTAACATATCTTCTCCTTCGCACTTGCAAAGTGGTGTTTCGCCAATCAGTTTTCCGTCAAGATATACCCTGCTTTTAGGACTGGCTGTCACCTGGAGTGCCCCTTTCCCAGATTCTCTATTTATAAGTACGACAAGAAAGAAAAAAGCAACAACGGCAAGAATAGGCGGCAGAAGAAAAAGAAGAACCCGCTTCATAAAAGTCCTTCTACTATACCACAGCTTAGTAATCCATTCCACCCATACCACCTGGCGGCATAGCAGGTACTTCTTTCTTCTCTGGTATGTCGGTAATTAACCCTTCGGTCGTTAGCACCATCATCCCTACACTGGCAGCGTTTTGTACTGCACTACGCGTTACTTTTGCCGGGTCAACAATACCTGCTTTTACCATAGAGCCAAAATCTCCTGTCATGACATTAAATCCATAATCATCAACTTTTGTATTTGCCTTTTCTGCTTCCTCAATTGCTCTCACCACCCATCCTTCATCAAATCCAGCATTTCTGGCAATGCCCTTCATCGGATCGGCAAGAGACTTCCACAAAATATCAACGCCTGTTTTTTCATCGTCTGAAGAAAGAGTTTTTTTAAGTTGAGAAAGTGCTTTTCTAGCCTTAAGAAGCGCCACTCCTCCACCTGGCACAATGCCTTCCTCAAGGGCAGCTTTTGTGGCAGCCACTGCATCATTAACGCGCTCTTTTTTCTCCTTAAGCTCTATCTCTGTGGCTGCGCCAACATTAATCACTGCCACACCGCCTGAGAGTTTTGCCAATCGCTCCTGCAGTTTTTCTTTATCAAAATCAGATGTAGTCTGCTCAATTGCTCGCCTAATTTGTGCGATACGAGCCTTCAAGTTGCTTGGACTCCCCTTTCCACCAATAATTCTAGCATTTTCCTTATCTGCCCAGACCTTATCTGCCCGTCCGCAATCCTCAAGTGTTACAGATTCAAACTTTCGTCCAGTGTCTTCCGAAATAACTATCCCACCGGTTAAAATTGCAATGTCTTCAAGCATTTCTTTTCTGCGATCTCCAAATCCAGGAGCTTTAATTGCCAAGGCGTTAAATGTGCCACGAAGTTTATTAACCACCAATGTGGCCAGTGCTTCGCCTTCAATATCATCCGCAATAATCACCAAATTTTTAGAAACTTTAATAAGGCTTTCCAGAAAAGGAAGTAACTCCTGAAGGTTTGAAATTTTCTTATCAGTTATAAGAATATATGGCTCATCAATCTCGGCTTCCATTTTATCGGGGTTAGTCACAAAATATGGAGAGGCATATCCCTTATCAAACTCCATGCCTTCTTTGTAATCAATAGACATCTCAAGTCCTCGTCCTTCTTCGACTGTGACAACTCCATCTTTACCAACTTTGCTTAGCGCCTCAGCGATAAGACTTCCTATCTTTTCATCTTGGGCGGAAATGGTTGCCACTTTAGCCACGTCTGTATCTTTGACGCTTTTTGCCATTTTCTTAATCTCTGAAACGACTGCTTCAACGGCTTTTTCCATGCCTGCTTTCAATTGCATTGGATTTGCGCCTGCTGTAACATTCTTAAATCCAATGTTAATAATAGATTGCGCCAGAAGTGTCGCAGTGGTGGTTCCATCACCTGCCACATCATTAGTTTTTGAAGCAGCTTCCTTAACAAGCTGTGCTCCCATGTTTTCGAATGGGTCTGGCAGCTCTATCTCTTTGGCAACAGTCACACCGTCATGCACCACATTTGGCGCGCCCCATTTTTTATCCAAGGCCACATTTCGGCCTTTTGGTCCAAGCGTTGTCACCACGGCATCTGCCAACTTATTAACTCCTGCAATTAATGATTGTCGTGCGTCTGCGCCGTATTTAATTTGTTTTGCCATATTAATTAACTATCGCAAGAATATCTTCTTGACTTACCAGTGTCCATTCTTCGCCTGCCACTTTTACCTCGTTACCACCCCATTTTTTATACATCACCTTGTCTCCTACTTTCACAACGATAGGAATACGTTTTCCATCTTTATCTGTTTTTCCTTTACCAACAGCTTTCACCACGCCAATTTGAGGTTTTTCTTTGACAGTATCTGGCAGGATAATGCCGCTTGAGGTTTTGGCTTCTGCTTCAAGCGGTCTTATCAAAACATTATCAAATAATGGTTCTATGTGGTGTGATTTTCCTGCCATACGTATAAAAATTTCGAAAAAATATCACTAACATGTAGTGACTGCTAAGTTATACATCAATATATTTTCTTTGTCAAGAACCTATAGTATATATACTATATGACTTGACATGTTGTTTCGTGTTTGAAACAATCCTATCACGCATGAAAAACATCTTGGGCAAGCCAAAAATTATTATTGGAGCAGTGGTAACTATCGTTATTGTTATCGTTCTGTTTGCCATAGGCGTCCTGTCCACCGCCCAACAGAAAGAAGAAGTTACCCAACAACCAAATCTTGCTCCTAGGAAAATTACTTTTGCCGGTACCAAAGGAAAGCCAACTTTTTCCATAAAATTGCCGCTGGGCTGGGCAAAAGCCGAAGATCCAAGAGTTGATCTTCTGGCCGGCTCTATCACGTCCGAAAAACTACCTAGTAGACAATCCTTTACAGTAAACATTAACGCTGTGGTCGATACCCACCCAAACACATTAAAAAACTTTGCCGACTACCAGGCTTCCTGGAAAGACCAGATGCTTGGACAGTACCCCAGTATGAAATTTGTCAGCGACGCGGTCAAAAAAGTAAATGGTATGGATGTTTACGTTTTTGAAATTAAAAACCCGCGTCCCGATGGCGCGGTTGTTTGGCAAATCCAGTATGTATTCTACGTTAACGATAAATATGCTGTGGTGGTAACAGGCAGCGCGCCGGATACTTCGTTACAAAAGTATAAAAATATTATAGAATTATCCATTGAGTCTCTTGATAAAGTCGCCCCATAAACTCCCAACATCTTAAACAGGACTTGACACTTATCTTTCTCTTCTTATACGATGGAATAGGCTTATGTCTTTTTTTGCTGGAAAAAAATTACTCTTTATTGGATTCCTTGCGGTTTTGTTGGCTGTTGTTCCCCTGACTGTCTTTTTCCTTCAAACACGAACCAGCACCAAGTCAAAAGCCGAAGCAGCCACGATTATGTGTTTTGCGCAGCCCTCAACTACCAATTGTCTGGATGATACTACTGCTGTTCAAGCAAAAGTTGGCGAAAAACTGGCGCTGGATATTATCCTTGATCCAACAGGAGGCACAGGAGTTGAGAAAAATAAAATCATTGTGGCAACCATTAGCATCAACTACGACGCGGGAAAACTAGAGGCAGATCCTGCCAAAGACACCAGTCCTGATAAAAACACTGCCAAACTAGGTTTTGCCTTTCCAGACACAGATCCTGCCTCGCCGGGTTTCACGCAAAATCTTGTGGCCTCAACATATACTACTGGCAATGCCTCTGTGACCCGATCCGTTGGTACCGATGCGCTTAAAGCAATCACTAAAAAAACCACAATTGCTACTATCACCTTTAAAGCCCTGGCGGTAGGCAGTGAAATTAGAATTTCCTTTGACCAAACAAAATCAAATGCCACCTCAACTATTGACCCTGAAGTAAATGTTTTGTCCTCGGTCTTACCAGCTCTTATAAAAATTGTAGAAGCATCAACATCAACACCAACAAACCCCCCGGCCGCTACCACTACTCCCCCGCCAACACCAACTGGAGCCGCCGGCACGGGGACGCCAAATCAGATACCTGTTTGTACGGGGCTTAATGTTGACCGCACCACCTCTGGCCCGGCGCCGTTCTCCATCACTTTCACCGCCAACGGAAATGACACCGATGGCACAATAAGTAGTGTAACGTTTGATTTTGGCGATGGTCCAGTTCAAACCGAAACCAGCGGCGGTGGGATTGGCTCAAAAACAGTAAGCGTTGCAAAAGCGCATACCTACAATAACCCAGGGACATACACTGCCAAAGTAACACTAACAGACAGTAGTGGTGGATTAAGTACTGCCAGTGCCAGTTGTACGCAAAACATAACTGTTATAAAAGGAACTGGTGAGGAAACAGCAACAACCACGCCTATTGCCCAAACCTCCATCCAAACACCAACACCGATTCCCCAAAAAACTTTTACCGAACAACCAGGACCAGGAAACACTATTTTGGGCATTGGAGCAGCAGGGGCAGCACTAATTATTATCGGCACTATCCTCTTTTTTGCTCTATAAACGAAAACAGTGCCTCTTGCGGAATATCTATTTTTGCCACGCCAATCATTTTTGCTTTCCCCTTTTTTTGCTTATCAAGCAATTTATCTTTTCTAGTCCTGTCTCCCCCAGACATTTTTTTTAAGACATCTTTTCTAAATGGCGGTATTTCTTCTCTGGCAACAATTATTCCATCAATAACTCCTTGAATAACTTGCCTCACCTGTGCTCTTGGCAAAGTAACTTTGAGTTTTGCTGCTTTTTCTCGGGCATGATGGATTGCATCTTGCCTGTAACTATAGTCAGACAACACATCAATTGGTACATCATTCACCCGCACTTCAACTCGCACTAAATCTGCCTTTTTATACCCCAAAAGTTCATAATCAACACTGGCAAACCCAGAAGTTACGCTTTTAATTTCCGAAGAAAGTCCTTGGATAAACATGCTATATGGTATGTCGTAAGTAAGCACTGCATATGTATCGTGATATTCAACATTTTGCAGCACTCCCTTTCTTTTCTGGCAAACAGTCATTAAATTTCCAACGTATTGCACCGGTGTGTATACGAGTAGCTTCATATATGGCTCAAGAAATGTGCCATCTTCTGTTTTTTGATATAACACTTGGGGCATGGTCAAGAGCGGCTCAATACCCGACTCCTGTTTCAGTCGCTCTTTCACAATCTCGGCATGCAATAGTCCTAAAAAACCCACCCGAAAACCACTACCCAAAAATGACGAATACTCCAAGGATATCGATAGAGATGCATCAGTTAAAGCAACGCGCTTAAGCCCTTCCTTGAGTTTTACCAGATCATCTGTTGATTTAGGATACACTCCAAAAAACACCATCGGCTTTGGCTGCTTATATCCTGGCAACGGCTCGAGATTTGAGATTGTAACGGTATCACCAACCTGCACTTGCCGAATATCTTTTATTCCTGTAACAATATAACCAATATCGCCTGTTGAAAGCGCTGTAATTGGAGTAAGGCTTGGAGAAAAATAGCCAACTTCCAAAACATTCGACGTGGCATGTGTTTGACACATTCTTATGATTTCTCCTTTTTTAACAGTTCCATCAACAACTCGCACAAATGCCACCACACCCTTATGTTCATCATACAGCGCGTCAAACACTAAAGCGCGAAGAGATGGCTGCAAAGATGTTTTGGGCGGAGGAATTTTTTCAATGATTGTTTTGAGTAGATTTTCTACATTTTCTCCAGTTTTTGCCGAAACAGATAAAATTTCATCTCTTTGGAATCCAAATGTATCGCATAACTCCTTTGTTACCAAATCCACCTGCGCATTTGGCAAGTCTATTTTGTTAAGTACTGGAATAATTGACAGGTTTAATTTTCTGGCAACATGCCAGTGTGCCACTGTTTGCGCTTGAATGCCTTGCGTGGCATCAACCAAAAGCACAACTCCTTCACACGCAGCAAGAGTCCTTGAAACCTCATACGAAAAATCCACATGGCCAGGCGTATCAATTAAGTTTAGCGTATAGCTACTGTAGTTCATTCGCACAGGAGCAAGTTTTATGGTGATTCCCCGCTCACGACTAATCGGGTTTTGGTCTAAAAACTGCTCCCGCATCTTCTCTTTGGGAATAGTTTTTGTAATCTCCAGCAATCTGTCAGACAATGTTGACTTGCCATGATCCACGTGGGCAATAATGGCAAAGTTACGAATATTTTGTGTCATAGTTGAAACGAGTATAGAGAGGATCAGAAAGAAAAGCAAATTAAAATATTAAGCAGCTTGATCTAATAAATATCTATTAAGTTTTGGTCCATAATCAAATACATCATAGGATAGAATTGCTGTGCCGGATAATTCTGCATATCCTATATCGGAATTTTGCGAAGTTGAATGTCCTCGATCTACAAAAATAGCAATTGGCTTGTACTCAGACCAATATTCAGGGCTATCTGGATTATTTGGTCTTGGAAGAATGTAAATATTGTACTCTTTAACATTTTCTTTTTGCATCATAAACTGTTGCACTTCCCACAACGCATCGATAAAATCATCTGACACGTCGAAGGGTTCATGTCCATACCCATCATCTATTACCATCACGCCATGTTCTTTTGGGGGCACTAACATAGACAAAACTTTTGCTTTGCCAATTTGAGTACCCAATCCCAACGCTTGGTGTGCTCTAAAATAATCATCGAGATAATGTACGGTTGGATCCTCTTTATGAACTCTATAGTTATTAGCAATCTCAATTATTCGCTCCGCAACAGGGAAGTGCATGCTGCCTCTGCGTAGTTCTCCTTGCCCATGATCATGAACTTGTGATCCCGCTGCTCGGTATCCACGGTTTAAACCAATCCTTAAAAATTTCTTATCAGGATCTGCAGCAGATTTTTGTCTGGCCCAATCAAGAGCTAATTTCACTTGATCTCTAAATTGCTCTCTCGTAGTTTCATATGGATTATGCTCTGCTACCATCAAAAGATGATCTGGTGCAAATTTTGTAATATTTACTGCACTAACCACAGTGCCTCGTGAAATCCTACCTGTTTCAGCATCATAGGGTGTTTGCTGTTCAATAGGGCAAAATGGACATCTTCCTCTTTTTTCGTCATCGTGAATATCATTTTGAAATGCACTTTCTCTTTTAAGAGGCTGTGGTCTTTTTCTTCTCAACTCATTCACAACAACATCATTTTTAATCAATCTATCCTGTATATGAACAATCGGCTGATCTCTCATTAATGCAAGAGTTTCCTCTGCGGTTCTATCTTCACTACCAAAATTTTCCATCACCCAAGGAATCATTTCTTCTGGAATTTCTAATCCTGGAGATGCTCCAGCTCCACCTTCCCTATTGATTTCAAAAAAACCTTCTATCAATTGTCTCTCTTTCTCTGAAAGTAAAGCGACAGCTTCGAGGAGTTTAAGAATAGATGGTATTACGACGTGGCTCTCAGGAGAGCGCCCATTTTCAGAAAAAGGTTGTGCAACAAAAACTTGTGTTCCATCTGTTTGGCGTCCTATTTCTCGAGAAGATACCATAAAGACTAGGCATGTTTACTAAACAACTTTTTTTCTTCTTTGTCAATAGGTAAATAGACTGCTATGACAAGAAATTTTATGGGTTAAAGCGGGTGCCGTCTATAACCTCATCGGATTTACCCAAAATCTCTCTCCAGTTACCAACCTTCTTAAAAAGCAACACAAAAATCATTGCCTCCCGAACATTTAGCAACCACGTAAGAAAAAGATAAATGGAAAGTCCTATGGCACTTGAAATTCCGGTTAACAACAAAAGATTAATTGTTCGTGTGGTATCAAACACCAATTGATCTAACAGTTTAATCGGCACATAAAGCGCAATGGCAGTAAAGGCTGTGGCAATAAAAATTTTAAGCAACCTAAAAGAAAGTGCTTTTTTATCAAACCCTCCTATTTTTCGATCAAGAAGAAAAAAGAGTGCAATTACATTTGCAATTGCCGCCAGGGAATAGGCTATTGCAATACTCTCTACCCCAAGCTTACCTACCAAAACAAAAAACGTTCCCAATCCTACTAGAAAGATCGTTGAAAGCGTACCCACTACTAGAGGAATTTTTGTATCATGCAGGGCATAGAAACCTCGAGATATAAGAGCAACGAGTGCCTGGGCAAAAACAGACAGGGAGAGAAATGCTAATGTTCTTCCTGTTAAAACAGTTGCTTCCCAATCAAAAAGACCAGCCCCAAATACTAATCTAACAACCGGAATACGAAGAATAAGTAAAAGTACCGAAAGAGGAAGCACCAGATACAACACTTGCGTAAAACTGGTCAGAAAAGTTGTCTTAAACTCCTCAAGTTTTTCTCTCTCACGTGAGAGCACAGGCAAAGCAGCTTGGGCAATTGTCTGCCCAATAAGACTTACTGGCGCAAAAGCCAGTGTTTGCGCATAATCAAAAATAGTATAGTTTCGCCCAGGATCAGACAGAAACGAAATAAGCGCAGCAATAGCAAAGGTGCCAGCCTGAAAGACGCCATTTGAGAGTGTTCGCGGCCACATCAGTTTTATTACTTCCCCAACTCCCGATACTTGCAGCTGCAATGATGGGATAAACTTGAAACCTATTTTTTTAATCATGGGGATTTGTACAAGAATAAAAAAACATCCGCCCATGATACTTCCATACGCTGGTGCATAAATACCAAATGACGAAGAAAGAGAAAAAATACCAATAATAATGCCAAAATTGTAAGTGGCAGCAGCAATACCAGGAATAAAAAAATGATTATACGACTGCAAGATGGCCGAAAAAAACGTGGCGGCAATAAAGAAAAACTGCGCAATAAGAATAACGCGAGTAAGATCTGTCATAAGCAACATTTGTTCAACTGTATATTTCCCACCAATGTTAAAAAAACTCAAAAAAAATGG
>JACPGP010000010.1 GCA_016182425.1 Candidatus Levyibacteriota bacterium | reverse complement strand
TCTTGGTACTGCTGATATCTTTGGAGGAAACCTTGGTATTGGCACTTCCTCTCCGGGAGCCAGACTGGCAGTTGCGGGAGGAGGGCTAATTGGGTATGCGGGGACACAAGCAGCGCCAAGTAATGGGTTAGCAGTGTTTGGGAATGTGGGTATTGGCACTACTTCTCCTGACTTCAAACTAGATGTGGCAGGCGGAGGAAGATTTAGTTGTGCTGCCGACTTTGCCAATGCCAATAATGTTACAAGCTGTTCTGACGTGGCTGAAGTCTATGATACGGATGAACAATTAGAAAAAGGTGATGTTGTTCGCATTACCAACGAGCACAGAGTCGGCAAGACAACAGAAGCGTACGATACTGTGATAGGTGTCTACTCTACTTCTCCCGGTATCTTGGTTGGCGGAGGAACTACGCGTATTGGAGATGATCAGGAGCTAAATCTTCCCCAAGGAAAAGTACCAGTTGCCCTGGCCGGACGAGTACCAACAAAAGTATCTTTAGAAAACGGCTCAATCGCTGTGGGAGATTGGCTGACTGCCTCTTCTATCCCGGGCGTGGCCATGAAAGCAACCAAAGCCGGAAACGTAATCGGAAAAGCCTTGGAATCCTATGACAATCCCGACAGTAAGGTAGTTGGAAAAGTCATGGTCTTTGTCCAAACCGGCTACTTCAGCGGAGTACGGGTGGCCGATATACTGGCCTCTCTCAACCCAGAAGGAAGCAACCAACTAGAAGCAGAAGATCCATCTTTGGTAACAGAACCAGATCCTGTGTCAGTACTACTCTCCTATCTGGTTTTGCAAAAGAAACAAGCAGGCCAAAACCCATCTCTCTCTGAATTACTTACCGATAGAGTAACAGCCGGCATCGAAATTGTCACACCTAAACTGACAGCGCAAGAAGTGGCAACCGAAACCATCTCCTCGCTGCCAACCAAAAATATCACTATAGAGATAACCAAAACAAATCGTCTGATTGTGAAAGAAAAAGAAGCATCACAAGCAGCAGTGGTGGTAGACAGCATAGGCAATGCCACCTTTGCGGGAGAAATAAAAGCAAAGAAAGTCACGGCAGACACGATCGTTGGCTTTGAAGTCCTAACCAACAATCTCCTCTCCTTAACAGATAAAGTCCAGGGCCTAACAGTAACCGCCAGTCAGTCGGCAGCGCCTTCAACCACAGCTACAGTTTCAGAATTATCTGCTGGCAGCGCGCATATTGGTTTGGATATGAATGTCATCGGCCTGCTTTCGGCTGCAGGAGGACTAGTGGTAGACCAAAACGCGCACTTCAAAGGAGAATCACTGTTTGACCGCTTGGTTACCTTTATCTCGGATGTTATATTCAAAGGAAGAGTTATCTTCGAAAACTCCCCACGATTCAACAAAGACACTGCCGGACTGGCGATTATCAAAAAAGGTGCAAACGCTGTCTATGTTCCTTTCCAGAATGCCTACGAACAAAATCCGTTTGTTTCAATCAGCGTCACGCTGCCAAAGAATGGAGACGAAGGTACACAAACAGCGCTTGAGCAAACAATTCTTACTGGAGATATCAAATACATCGTCACCAGTCTCACTCCAAGCGGTTTTGTCATCAAACTCAACAAAGAAGCGCCATCAGATATACCATTCTCCTGGACTGCCTTGGCTGTAAAAGACGCGACCACCAACACTTCTCCTGATGGGGCTGTATCTCAACCAGCACAAACAACTCAACCGGCGGCACCAACAACAACTCAATCGGTAACACTAGAACCTGTTCAAGAAGAACTTCCCACCCCCACGTCTGTTCCAGTGGAATCTCCCACGCCAACTCCTACGGTTGAACCCTCCCCTAGTGTTTCTCCCACGCCAACTCCTACGGTTGAACCCTCCCCTAGTGTTTCTCCCACGCCAACTCCTTAAAAAGTAATTGGGTCTTGACGAGGATGTATGTTAAGAATTACTATTAGACCATGATTACCAAAATCACAGACACATTCACCTTCAGGGAAAAAAAGAAAAACAACCGTTCATGGATATGGAAAACGATGGCGCTGATAGTTCTTCTGGTCTTAATTGGTGCCAGCGGCTACTTCTTTTACCAATACCAAAAAGTTAAAGGTGAATTTCAGAAAAGTCAGATTGGAGCTAAAAAAGCCGCTGACGAGGAGGCAAAAAAGCTGGTCGCTGAAGTTGGTAAATTAATGGTTCTTCCCGCAATCGAAGTGCCAACCGTCGCTACAATCAGCGACATTTCCAAATTAAAAGATCAGCCATTCTTCCTCAAAGCCAAAAACGGGAATAAACTCTTAATCTACACCAATGCCAAGCTGGCTGTGCTGTATGATCCTAAAATTCAAAAAATAGTCAATGTCGCGCCGCTAAATCTTGCCACTCAACAACCGCCGCAAGCCAGAATTGCCTTAAGAAACGGAACAAATACCCCATTAACCACCAAGGTAGAGCAAGAAATCAAAAAGACTTTTCCCGAAATTAACATCGTTCTAAAAGAACAAGGAAAAGAAACCACTTACGAAAAAACCATCGTTATTCCTCTACATGACGCGGCCAAAAACGCTGCTTCTGATTTAGCAAAAGCGTTAAAAGCGACCGTGGAAAAAATGCCAGCTGGGGAAACAAGGCCAAACGAGGCAGATATCCTTGTGATCTTAGGAAAAGACAGAATCTAAATCAGTATATTTGAAGCCCCTTTTGCCAATCCTACGACACTTTTTCCATCCACTCTTGGAGAGTGTTTTAACCTATCAAAAATAGTAATAGGATCCTTTTTTTCAAAGAAATCACCATGTGTCACGCGTCTAAACTTTCCGCTTGGTTCTTTAACTACCCAGTGTTCGCCAAGATAGACGCGGGTTGTTAACATACTTATATCATATACTAAAAGTAGGCCTAAAATGCAAGCTTTTTGCGTTTTTGAGAGCTTTTTTGACTGCAAGATCCACACCCCCAAAAAAGCAGTTAAAAAAGCAGCTCTGCCCGCGTGCCCTGAAGGGTAGGAAAACTCTGCTCTCACATGAAACTGGGGAAACTCCAAAAGTTTTTGGGTGCGAATCATAAACTCCGGCGGCGGCGGATGCTGCACAAACAGCTTGCCGTAAAGCTCAATTAGATGAAAAGCGCCAAAAAGACCAAGAGTAAAAACACCTAAAATCTTTCTTCGAAGGATAAGAAGCACCAGCAGTACTCCCAAAACCACCTCAAAATTACCAATATCGCTAAATACTGAAAATGCGGTATCAAACCTGCGGCTGATATTATCCTGCAGCCGTACCGTGGTATCAAAATCAAATTGGGTAAAGATATCCTTGTGCACAAGGTAGGAAAAGAGGATAAAAAAAAGAAATAAAAATATACCTAAGACAAAAAAGGGAAGTCGCGTCTTCATAAATCTTTTGTGATAACCGAACAATTGTAGTAAGGAATAAAATAGATTTTTGTGCCCTTAAAATCAATTGGCGAAAGTTGCTCTCCCAAGTGCACAATAAAGGCTTTTTTGGGTTGGTATTTTGCTATAAACGACTTAAAAGAGCGTGAAGTTTGGGGAGTTTTAAGATGTGAATATTTTACTTCAATTGGAATAATCTCAAGCCCAATCTGGACAACAAAATCAACCTCGGCCTGATCCTTGGTCCGCCAAAAATGAATTTCCCCTGGAAGGTGACGTATCCTTTCTCGCAACATGTTAAAAATAACATTTTCAAACAGATGTCCTGTAAATGAGTCTGGAATTGAAGGTAACCCAACTAAACGCAGCAGGTAATTCCGAAGCCCTATATCAACAAAATAATACATCGGGCTTTTAACAATTTCGCTTCTGACATTTCGATAAAAAGGGGTGAGTTTTTTGATAATAAATGTTTTTTCCAGATACCAAAGATAGCGCTGTACTGTTTTACCGGCAATACCAATAGTTGAAGACAGCTCTACAGTATTAACCAAACTGCCGATCTGAGAAGATAAAATCTTAACTAAATCAGTAAATGCGCCTGGCTTATCGACAGTAAGAAAACTCTTGATATCCCGCTCAATATAACTTTTATAGATATCCTCCATGATTAAACGTTTCTCTTCTGCTGTCTCTGCAAGAACCACTCTTGGATAACCACCATACATCAAATATTCCTCAAAAAGACTTTGGGTTTGTTTTTCCAAGAGTACAAAAAAATCCTGCAATTTTTTCTCATAGCGATAATCTGTCTTAACATTAACAAACTCCTCAAAAGAAAGTGGATCGGCAGTAAAAAATCTCTTTCTTCCTACCATCGACTCTGAAATCTTTGATTTCAACTCCAAACTTCCCGAACCTGAAAGAATAAATTTGTAAGGAAGGCGCATATCATAAATCCCTTTTAAGAATATTTCAGCGTTTTCTTTTTTTTGAATCTCATCTATGAAGATATATGCTTTCCGTTCCCCTACCTGAAGTTTGATATAGTCAATAAGTTTTCTTTGTGACTCAAATAAAGGAAAGTGTTCATCGAGATCAAGGTTAAGATAGAGAGTCTTTTCTCCTTTTTTCTTCAGCTCGTCTTCCAACATATTCATCAGGAACGTTTTTCCCACCTGTCTTGGACCTGTGATAATACTCATCTCAGGAGCTGAAAGGTGTTTTTTGATAGCGGAATAAATAGCTCGTTTAATGACCATACTTCTATTTTAGTACCACTTTTTATAAAGTCAAGTATCTATTTTCTCGGGTTAGCTTCAAATTTTCCCCCTTGATTTTTCACAAGAGGTTGTTACAATAGCTAAGTTTGCCCAAAAAACTTTATGGCAGTTGCTGAAAGAGCCCGACTTAGAGGACAAATTATAACAGGCGCTAACAGCCTATCAGCTCTAAATAACACAAGACGTTATTATGCACCAGAGTTTGGAGATACCAAAATAGAAGTCATCCCTAACCCCACTCCAGATATAATTCCAGTCCGTCCACCAGAAAATGAAGACCTGCTATGCCCAATTCAAAACCTACTTATTCCCAACAGAGGCGTGGTTCTTGGCGAGGCATTAAGATCGGCAATAGATGTTTTAGATATCCCAAAAATAACAGTATTGGCCTGGGAACAAGATAGACATACAAATGCTGTGCAAGATGCCATGCGACTTGAACAGGAAACAAACGGGAGAGTAAAAGTGGTATTTGCCGGAGCAGATACCCAAAGCCCATCAGATGTATACGCTAATACAGATCTTATTATAAAAACTGCCCAAGAATATGGCTGCGACAGAGTTGATCTTGGATGGGGATTTCTGGCCGAAAATCACGCGGAAATTGCAAAGATGGAGAAAGCAGGACTTTACCCTGTTGGCCCGACATCTGATCAGGTAAAAACATGGGGGCACAAAGCAAATGCCCTGCGAATTGCCGAAAATGCCGGGGTTCCTGTTCTCCCCTGGGTTGATGGAGCAAGTCTTACTACTTGGGAAGAGATAGAACAGGCCGTTGCAAACCTTACATTCCCTCTGATGATGAAAGCAAACGA
>JACPGP010000011.1:8486-14507 GCA_016182425.1 Candidatus Levyibacteriota bacterium | reverse complement strand
AATCAATTACCTCATCTGCGCCCAAACTTTTTACAAAATCCACGTCTTTACTACCAACAGTTGTTACCGCATATGCTCCCAGATATTTAGCTAGTTGAATTGCAATAGAACCAATGCCCCCAGCCCCTCCGTGAATTAAAATCTTTTGTCCTTTTTGCAAATTAATATGTTGCTCTAGCGCTTGAATTGCACTGCATCCAACCAAAGACAATGATCCCGCTTCAATAAAATTAATGCTTTTGGGTTTATCTGCAATATTATTTAAATTTGCAATTGCATATTCAGCCATTGCTCCGGACCCTCCTGCAAATGCATAAGACTGACCAAATACTTCCCTATTTTCTCCTACCACCACGCCAGAAAAATCGCCACCAATAGTCAATGGTAAATTCAAAGGCATCATATCCTTCATATACCCGCGTCTTACTTTATAGTCAAAAGGATTAATAGCGGCAGCATGAACTTCAACTAAAACCTGGTTTTCTCTTGGAGCAGGTTTTTTGACTTCTTTTATCAAAATTACTTCTGGCCCGCCGTAATCTGTAAACTGCGCTGCTTTCATAATGGTAAATATTAAATCTGGCTTGTCTTTGCCAGTAAATCCCGGTGTCTTCTTATAAGTAGTTTTGTTGCCAGTGACAAGGAAAGCGTATCAAGTTCTTTCAATGAAAAAAAACCCAAGATTTTACCATCCCGGCGGACTATATTATTTACATTATCGTCTGTTAAATGGGTATGGTAGAAGTATTTTTTCTCAACACTGTCATCCAAGGAAGAAAGAAAATCTACGGATTTAAGCTGAATTCCGGTTTCTTTTTCCACTTCTCTTTTGATCGTTTCCTCAAATGACTCATTTTTCTCTTTTACTCCAAAAATAAAATGCCAAGGATCCTCTCCTAACGTAGCCAGAATATAATCTTTGTGCATTAAAAGCACTTTCCCCTTATATGTTAAAAGAATTATGCTTTGATTCATATTATTCCCGTGGTTTAGCTTCTTTTACAACGATAGCTCGTCCAGAAAGTGTAGTACCATTTAATTCCTGTATCGCTTTTTTGGCTTCTTCCTCGGTTGACATTTCCACAAATCCAAAACCTTTTCCCTGACCGGTAGCGCGATCAACTATTACTTTTGCAGAAGATACTTTTCCTGCTTTTTGAAAGTGTTTTTCAAGTTGCGCATCTGTAACATCATATGGGAGACTGCCAATAAATAAATTATTTTTCAAATTATTTTTCATGTTTTCTTTCCTCCTTTCGTCTAGAAATATCTATAATATTTATAAAATGCAGCATTTGTAGATTAATACAGTATAACAAATATCTTTTGTGATTGCATGTCCAAAAACACCCAAACCTCCAAAAACTCTAAAAAGGAAATTTTAGGACTTGGGGATTATGACTGGCTCTGTTGTTGAGGTTATTGGTCTTGAGGCTGTTGTTGATTTTGTTGTTGCCCTTGATCAGGAGATCCTCCGCCATATTGACCAGCATATTTTGCACACTCCGGATCATCTTTATTACTCATACAGTAGGATTTACAAGATTCTATGTCGCTGCACCCACCAGGGCCTTTGAATCCTTCCCTATACTGTCCCATCATTTTTTGACACTCTGCATCTGATTGATTTTTCATACAATAATCTTTGCAGGAAGCTTCATCACTACACCCACCCGGACCGCTAAATCCACTACTTGCTCCAGCATATTGTTTACAGGTAGCGTCATCTTTATGCTCCGTGCAATATTTGGTGCAGGAATCTATATCAGAACATCCTCCAGGACCATTAAATGAAACTTGGATTCCATGTTCTTTTGCAAATTGAAGACAAGTATTTTGATTGCTAGAATTATTACAATATTCCTCACACTCACCTTTTGATTTACAACCTCCAGGACCTACTCCGCCATATTTCTTGGCTGCTTCTGCTTCCTCTGCCGAGAAATAACCAACCCTTACCGCATACTCTCCGCACTCACCATAGTGGCCGGGATCAGTGCAATAAACATTGCACTCCGTGTAATCACGGCATTTCCCCGGGGTTTCTACTCCCTGTCTAAAGCCTTCTGCAACTTTACGGACTTTATTCAACTCATCAGTAGGCAGCAACTCCTTTTTGCCGACATAGTCAAGACACTCATTGGTATGGTTGCTGTCATCACAGTAGCGTTCACACTGCTCAAGGCTCCTGCAGCCCCCTGGTCCCCCTCCCGAACCAACTGCTTTATTAAATTTCTGTGCCAGTTCAAGATTGCTGGTAGCAAGCAGATCATATTTATCGGCAAAATCAATGCATTTGGTAATATTTTCATCCCGGTTACAAAAATTGCGGCAATCAGTACCCATCTGGCAATTACCTAACTCATCAATAGTAAAGGTTAATACATCATCTTTGGTAATTTGATATTTTTTCACAAATGCCATGCAGGACGGAAGATTACCGTCTTTTTCGCAGTAGTCTCCGCATTCTGCCACAGTTGCGCAGTTACCAAGCTCATCTATTGGGAATGTAAACCCATACTGTGTGGGCGTGGCCCCAAAAACTGCCGGAGATACCTGGACCCCTATCATAAACAATATGAATGTTGCAATCAGAAGGATTAAAGTATTAAGTTTCATAATTATTCAAAGGGATTTTTATATACTCCCTTAAAAGGGTTTATTTTCGAAAAGGGGTTGGCGTCGGGCGCTTTATCCCCAAGAGGATTTTGCTGATTATAAATCTGTTCACCTAAGGAGGTTTGTGATTTTTTGTCAATACCTGGAATCTTGCCATCGTTTAAAAAGACATATATCCCACCGCCAAGAATAAGGATAAGGGCAATGATAACTGCTATTTTCCCCATATTCATACTATAGTTAAACTTAAATTTTAAGTCAACAATCTTCGCAAATCATATACAAACTTTATTCCAACTGCCAAAATTGCTACTAAAACAAGAGCTGTTTTAAAATCAAAAAATATTAGGGCCAGCGGCAGAAAAACAGTTGAAGAACCAAACCCGGCAATGGTGCTTCCAGCTAATTTATTAATTTTAGAAAAAGCTTTAATTGTTAAAATAATTGCTATCCATAAAGCTACTATATCCACCAAAGCTAATGTTGGATTTCTCATGCCAAAAAATATAATCGACCATAAAGCATTTAAAATAAGCTGAACTCCAAAGATCCTAATTGCTTTTTCTCTTTCCCCTTTACCCTTTCCGCTTAACGCTAAATAAAGTGATATTCCCATTACAATATAAAGAAATGTCCAGACAGGCCCAAAAACAAAGTTTGGTGGAGAAAAGAAAGGTTTGTTTAAAGTTTGATACCAAGTTGGAATAGAGGAAACAGTAAAAAAACTCCCCAAAATCCCCGCTCCAAGACAAAGACCGATTGACAAAAGTAGTTTAGGTAACTTAATAGGCATTAACTTTACTATACCATTTTTTTACCCCTTTTAACTACAAAGATATCAAAAAATCCTCTTTGACCAACCACCCCATAGCCAAACCTACCAATAGCTGGGAGGAAACCAGCTTTGGTGGCATTTTGGTTAGAATGGGTTTTGAGAATCCTTTCTTTTGAGCAACATCCCAAATTTTAATCGGGCAAGTTTTAGGACTTTTGGGAGAAAATTACCAGATCAAAAAAATCCTTCCAACACGTGGGCTTCGGGTTTACCATCCAAACCCATACTTTCTGTCTCTTCAGTAATTACCACAGTATTATATTCCGGATAATTTTGGGATGAGGTGAAGGTAAGGACATACATATCCCCCTCTTTTGTTAATCTTCCGGTTGAGAAAAAGGTCAGAGTGGGCTCTTTATCCACTAACCAGCCTTCATAGAATTTGCCTGCCGGCGGATCATTTAAACTGGCTGAAACCTTATGAGTAAAAGTTGTTCCATCAAAACTTCTGGTGGCAGAACCTGATCCTTTATATTCCCCAACTGCCAAAAGTTCTGCCGTTTCCAAAGCTGCCTCTTTTTCTTGACCCACGAATGGAAAACTTTGTTCGGTTGGAGGAGAATACGGTAGTTTGTACCCACTCCCTGGACGTAAAAAGAAATAATAAACTCCACCGTAAATAATTACCCCGATCACCGCATAAATCAAAACCCACTGCCAAAGAGGTCTCTTACCGTACATGTTTTTATTTAGACATATTTTTAGTACCTTGTCAATTTTTGGCTAAGAAGATACCAGTATATCACCTCATGATATACTATACACATATGCCTTACAACAAATTAACGCCACAAGAAGAAGATATTATTGTCTATAAAGGGACCGAAACGCCGTTTTCGGGAGAATATGATAATTTTTATGAGGATGGAACTTTTATCTGCAGAAAGTGCAATGCACCATTATTTTCTTCAGAAAGTAAGTTTGACGCAGGTTGCGGCTGGCCAAGTTTTGACGAAAATTACAAAGATGCAGTAAGAAGAACAACCGATGCAGATGGAGAAAGAACCGAAATTACCTGTGCCAATTGCGGCGCGCATTTGGGACATGTCTTTACTGGTGAGCATTTAACCGACAAAAACACCCGCCACTGCGTTAACTCCCTCTCGATTCGATTTATTCCCGAAGGGAAAAAGCTTCCAAAACACAAAGCTTGCGTCTTATGCTATACTCATCGTGCCCGATAAGACCATGACGACTTCAGAAAGAGGTATCCCAGAAAGACCAGAACGCGCCACAAGACAACACATCGTGCTTTGGGAGGTTATCAGCGGCTCTTTGGGTTCAAGGTGGCCGCAAGAAGCACAAGCTTTGCTTGAAGAAAGTCTGTTGCCGCACGTAGACCAAATGGTTAAATTATGCCAAGGAAGATGGCAAGATATACGCTTGCTGGAAGTCATAGAATCCGCTGGAGAGAAGCTTATTGAATCTCGCACCAAAATAAAACAGCAGCTAGATGCAACATTTGCTATCTCTCCCCATTCCACCGCCATTGCTTTTAATAACGCCCTTAGATTAACATTTGCGATGATTCCAACAACAGCAAAAACTTTTGGCGAATTTCAAACACTCAGAGATAGACGCAAAAGATATCCCGGCGTCCCTGCCGAAAGAGGCCGAACTAAAAACACTATTAGTAGACGACCAGGGCCGAGCTTACGAACGTATTAAATAAAAGTCTTTTATTCGTAACGCAGCGCCTCTATTGGTGAAAGATTTGCGGCCTTTCTTGCAGGATACCAGCCAAACAAAATCCCTATTCCAGAAGACACCCCAATTGCTAAAAGAATTGACGACGCTGATAAAGTAAATGGCAAGTTAATAAAGTAGGAAATAATAAATGAAAGACTAATTCCTAGTATCATCCCCAATATTCCTCCCACAAACGTCACCATAATTGACTCAATCAGAAACTGGGTAATAATTGTTTTTTTCTTTGCTCCCAAGGCTTTTCGAAGTCCAATTTCTCTCGTTCGCTCCACCACGGTTACTAGCATAATGTTCATGATCCCAATTCCGCCAACCAGTAAAGAAATTGCCGCAATACCGGCAAGAAGCGTTGTGAAAATGCCTGTTACCTGCGCTGCGGCACCTAAAATATCAGCTTGGGAAAAAATAGTAAAATCAGCATTTGCCGGATCTGCTATTTTATGACGAGAGAGCAAAAAATAGCCAATGTCTGTGCGGACTTGTTCCGAAAGCGAAGATTCTGTTACCTCGATAGAAATCGAACCAATGTAATCAACCCCAAACAACTGTTTTTGGGCTGTTGAGAGTGGCACCAAAACGACATCATCTAAATTAGAAAACCCGCTTCCGCCTTTAGCAACCGTGGTGCCAATCACTTTAAATAAAAGTTTATCAATGCGAATGGTTTTACCAACCGGATTTACGTTTTCGCCAAAAAGATCTATAACTACTTGTGGGCCTAAGACTGCCAGTTTGGCATACGTATCAATATCCCGCTGCAGAAAAAAGCTGCCCTGCTGCATCTCCAAATTTCTTACATCTTTATATGCTGGTAGCACTCCCACAATTTGAGTATTGGTTCTGTTTTTTCCAGCAGTTAC
>JACPGP010000011.1:0-8472 GCA_016182425.1 Candidatus Levyibacteriota bacterium | reverse complement strand
GCATCGGCCCAGGTTAAGGTATTGGCTGTTCCTGATGCGCTACGAAAATCACCAGGCCGCAGTGCTCCTGGCACGATAGTTAATAGGTTTGACCCAAGGGACTGAATTTGTGCCTCCACTGCTTTTTGCCCGGCCTGCCCCAGTGACAAGAGGGCGATCACTGAAGCAATGCCAATAATAATTCCCAAAGTCGCCAGGGCTGTTCTTGTTTTGTTAAGCATTAAAGCTTCAAAGGCAGTTTTGACTGTTTCTACAAAATCCATATTACCCTTTCACAATTTTCCCATCCCTAATATAGATAATCCTCTTAGCATAGGCTGCTATGTCTTTTTCGTGGGTAATCATAATAATGGTATGTCCATCCTTGTTTAGCTTTTGAAAAATTACCATAATCTCTTTTGCTTGAGTTGAGGCAATATTTCCTGTTGGTTCATCAGCAAGTAAAATTGATGGGTTCATCGCCAGTCCTCGGGCAATAGCCACTCGCTGCTGCTGTCCTCCTGAAAGTTGGTTTGATGTGTGATAAAGTCTATCAAAAAGACCGACTTGTTCTAAGAGATATTTTGCTCTATCTTCCCGCTCTTTTTTGGAGATACCCGCGTACATCATAGGCAGCATCACGTTTTTGATGGCGGTTGTTCGTGGCAGCAAATTAAATGATTGGAAAATAAATCCGATTTTTTTATTTCGAATTTCAGCCTGCGCGTCATCATCTAGTTTACCAATATCTTGCCCATCAAGCATATATGTTCCAAAAGTTGGCGTATCGAGCGCGCCAAGCAGGTGCATAAGGGTTGACTTACCACTACCAGACGGGCCCATAATGGCCACAAACTCCCCTTTTTTTATGGCAAACGAGACATCAGAAAGCGCCATGGTCTCTCCAGATTCTGTCTTATATATTTTTGTTAGGTGCGAGACCCGAATCATCTTCTTGTACCCCCACCAAATCCCCGAGGTTGTACATTAAACGGCGATTGTGAGGACGCACCTGTTCTTTGAGTATTTACAACTCCTGTAATAACTTCGTCTCCCTCTTTTAATCCCCGCACAATCTCTGTTTCGGTATCTGATGTTGCGCCTGTAACAACAGGAATAAAAACTATTTTCTTATCTTTTAAAACTCTCACAACTGTTTTGCCGTCTCTTTCTTGCACAGCAGATGATGGTACCACCACTACCCCAGGTTTTTCATTAATAGTAATTACTACACTGGCTGCCATATTGGCTAGTATTTGACTAAAAGCTGTATCAAGCTGCACTGTAACTGGGTAATTAGTGACCCCTGTTGCAATAACTCCTGTTTTATCAACTCCCAATACCTTTCCAGAAAACTCTTTACCCGAAAATGCATCCAGTGTTACTGTTGCTTTCTGCCCGGCGTGAACTTTTACCACATCCAGTTCGGATAGATTAAATTGAGCAATAATATTGCCGCCAGTTTGGATAGTGGCTACTTTTTGAGCTGTAGTTGTCCCATTAACACTCATACCAGGGGCATAAAGAAAATCACCAACTGCTCCAGAAATTGGTGCTGTTACAATGTTTGAGATCAGTTGATAGGCTTGCCAGTTACTCGCCACTGCTGCTTGCGTCTGCCCAATCACTGCCTGCTGATTTTTATAATCTGCTTCTGCTTGTAACCAGTCAGCTCGCTGTTGAATATAGATTGGGTCATCAGTAACAGGATCTTTTGTTCCTTTCCCATTCACAAATGCCTGGTTTGCTTTAAAAAGCTTTGATTGCAAAGAGTTAATATTTGCCTGCGCTGTATCTAAAGACGTTTTTGCCAAAAGGTAGGAAGACCAAGCTTTTGTTGATGCTTGTTGTCCCTGGGAATCAAGAGTTATTTCTAAAATTTTATCCCCTGCGTTAATTACTTGTCCATCAGAGACAAAAATGTCTTTGACAATTCCACTTGCTTGAGTTGTAACATTAATACGATTTGATACAACAATTTGTCCTGACGCAGTAACTGTTGAAACAAGCGTTGTTTTTTCCGCTTTTTGAATCTGGTATGTTGGCGTTTGCGTTTTTGGAAATGCGTTTTGAAAAATCCAATATATAACAACAAGTAAGAATAAACCGCCAATAACAACGAACCTTTTTCTAGATAAAAATTTACGCACGTTTTTCATTTACATTGATTTGAGAGGCTATTATAGCAGAATTTATAACTTTTGCCTTTGGCAATATTTGGCAACTTCTGGCAATATATTGAAGATTCTCTCCTTCCTCGCCGTTTTGAGATACTACAAAAAAAGGAGTATATTACGAGCCGTCAAAAGACAGATAAAAACGCAAAGTGCGGTTCCAAAAATTGAATCAGCGATTATGAAAGTACTGGTACACAGCTTCTGAAAGGTTTGCAATGCGATCCGCGGCGCCAGCTGGATTATCGCTTTCAGACAAAACAACTATAATATAATCTCCTTTATCTGTAAATACAATTCCGCCGTCATGTTTAAAAAAATCTATTTCTGCTGTTTTATGAGCAACACCGATGTCATCTAACAAATATTTTGGTAGCCCATCGTTTAATTTTTGTTGCTTTAAAATTTGTAACATTTTTTTCGAGTATGTTTGATTAATAATTTCACCATTGTAGAGTTTTTCAAAAAATAATGCCATGTCATACGCCGTGGTTTTAGGAGGATTTCCAATGCTTGAATTATCCAAATTATATTTTTTAAGCACTGCAGCGATTTTCGAAATGCCAATCCTGTCTGTAAGAAGAAGCGCTGCATGATTATGAGAGATGGTAATCATTTGGAAAATTGCTTGAGAAACAGTGAGTGTTATTTTCCCTTCAGTTTGTTCGGCAGCATCTTCTGAAATATCAAATTTTTTATTGAGTGTTGCAATATCTGCACTTAGTTCTTCGTCTTCTCTTAGTTTATCTTGCTTTATCTGTTCATATGCAGCCACCATTACCCATAATTTATAAAAACTACCAGCGTCAAAAAGCATATTTTCTTTATCATGGTAGTTCTCTCCACTCATCAGATGTTTTATATAGATCCCATATGTTCCTTTTGTTCCTTTCTGCGCGTCTATAACTATTTTTTCAAGTGAATTTCCCTTTACAGTATTAACAACATACACAATCGGCGCCGCAAGAAGGAGGATCAGAAAAAGAAAAAACGCAGTAGCTTTTATAATTTTTAGCATAAGCAGTAGTACGGAGGCCCAAATAAAAATAATTATACACTATATCTGGTAAGTTACCAGTAACAAAACAGAAAGCTCTTTTTCTTTATTGCAACAGTTGCTATACTGAATATGTATTATTTTAGTAATGAACAGTATCCCAACAGTTACTATTGATCAAATGCGGGAAGTTGACAGGCTCATGGTTGAGGAAATCGGCGTACCAATTCTTATGATGATGGAAAATGCTTCTCGAAATATCGCTGTGCTTTCCCGAAAAATGCTTGGAGGCAGTGTAAAAAATAAAAAGATTGTGATTGTATGTGGCAAAGGTAACAACGGCGGAGATGGACTGGGGGCCGGAAGACATCTCATAAATTATGGAGCACGTGTTATTTGCCTCTTAACAACAGAAGTTAACAAGCTTCGCCCGGATGCTAAGGCACAATATATTATTCTCCAAAACATGCAAGCCCACACAGAAGCGTATCATGGACCACGTTGTTTTTCCCTTCTTGAGGAATTTATTGACGCGGATTTACTGATTGACGCACTAATTGGATACGATCTTAAAGGAAACCCCAAAGAGCCGATTGCCACATTTATTGCAAAAGCAAATGAGTCGGAAAAACCAATTCTTGCAGTGGATATTCCTTCAGGTTTGAACGGAAATACTGGACAACCGTATACCCCTACAATAAAAGCTCATGCAACAATAACTCTTGCCCTTCCAAAAGTCGGCCTGCTGACAGATTCTGCAAAGCAAAATGTAGGAGAGCTATATGTGGCAGATTTATCAATCCCCAAAACAGTGTACGAAAAAATAGGTATAGAAGTCCCAATAATTTTTGAAAAAGAGGAAGTTGTAAGAATTTTCTAGCATACAATACTAGACATATGAACGCTCATTTTATAGGATTCACGCTTCAGGTAATTGGTGAGGTCATGATTGGACTTACCGCAATCATGGTTCACAGACGTGTATGGAAAGAGCACAAGATAAATCCTGTTGTTTATAAAGAAATGCAACGGGAACAAACAATAGGAATTATTGGAATTATTTTATTAATAATTGGTTATCTGTTACAGATTATTTTTCGTGCATAGTTCTATGCAAAGGTTGTATAATACCTACGTGTCCTCAAAACTCATTATTGCATTACTGCTTATACTTCTGACAATTGGCCTTCTATTTAGCGCGCAAGCTCCCTCTCCTACCAATGCGCCAGCTGAAAAAATAACGATTATTGCAAAAAGTCTGGAAGTCCCTTGGGCCTTGGCATTTCTTCCAGATGGAAACCTCTTAGTAACAGAAAGAAAAGGTAGCGTAAAAGGTATTGACATCAAAACCCAAGACGTAAAAAACATTGCCCAAATACAAGTGAAGCAAACTGGTGAAAGTGGCTTGCATGGAATTGCAGTTCATCCTGATTTTCCCCAAAAAAAATATATTTATCTATACTACACGTATTCCTCAAATGGCAGCAATACCTTAAATAAAGTTTCACGATTCGATTTTAGCGAAGAAAAGTTGAATAACGAAAAAGTAATTGTTGATGCTATTCCAGGTGCTATTTTCCATGATGGCGGCAGAATAAAGTTTGGGCCTGATAATTTTTTGTACATAACAACAGGAGACGCGCAAAACCCATCTCTTGCCCAAGACAAAAACTCTTTGGCTGGAAAGATACTGCGAGTTGGCGAGGATGAAAAGGTTGAGGTATATTCGTACGGACATAGAAACCCACAAGGAATTACCTGGGATGACAAAGGCAATCTTTGGGAAACAGAACATGGTTCAAGTGCCTGCGATGAGATTAATCGCATTGATAAAAATAATAATTATGGCTGGCCAACAGTTCGCTGTGATCAAACGCAAAATGGCATGGTTCCTCCACTACTTCAAAGCGGCAGCGATACCTGGGCGCCAGCCGGAGCAGCCATCATAAATGACACACTCTATTTTGGAGGCTTAAGAGGCTCTGCGCTTTACTCACTTGATATTAAACCTGACTTTCGAATGATTGTTATTGAAAAAAAGATTATAGAACATTTCAAGGGAGAATTTGGCAGAATTCGAGATGTTGTTTTAGGACCAGACAACATGCTCTACATCACAACTTCAAACAGGGATGGCCGCGGCACACCTACCTCTGATGATGACAAAATTATCCGTGTGAATCCTCAGGAGCTTTAAAAATTTTGTACATTCGTAATAAACCAACTATGTGAAGTCCTACCAAAAAAACTGTTCCTATCCCTAAAACAATCCTAATGATAAGAAACTCCTGAAATCGCGTGCCAATAAGAATGGCGTGGATTAGGATAAAAATTGCCGCAACATAGACAAACCGATGCAGCATTTTCCATTTTGGAAACGTCAGAAGTTTTACCATATAATCAAACGAGGTTGCAGCCATAAGAGTCAAAATAAGGATGGCAGTACTTGATAAAACCAAAGCAATTCTATATCTGGTATCAAGAAACGGAATGGCCGCAAATCCACCCAAAAAATCATAAAATGCAAATCGCGCGTGAAGCACCCCAAAGTAGAATGCCGAAACACCAATGGCGCGGCGAGCTTTCAGGTAGGATGCACGGAATGGAAAAAATGGAAAAACTTTTGTCAAAGGCCCTGCTAGCATGGCAAGATATAAATAGACCAAAGCTGTATACGCATAAAGCGGTACTAACATCGCTACTTTCTCCCTATCAGAAAACCATTGTTGAATAAAAAAATACTCTCCGAGAGAAAGAACAACGCTTAAAATCAAAACGTAGAAGCGAATATTAGAAAAAAGAGACATCATGCTGCGCCATCTCCCAGTTCTTTTTTAAGCATTGCAAGGGTTTGTTTCTTTGCCTCTTCAGCTGATTGACCAGATGCCGCTGCCGCTTTTGCAAAGGTAGCATTTGTGATATTATCCGAATTTCCCATGTCATCATCTGGAATACCGCATCCGCAGTTATAGCACATACACTTTCACCTCCTTTATTAATCCTACTCCACAATAAGTTTTCCCACCATGCCTTGCTGCCGATGAGTACCAACGCTGCAGTAATATTCAAACGATCCTGCTTTGTCGGCAACAAAAGTAACCTCATCAGTTTCTCCAGCTTGAATTTGCTTGGTTTTGGCATTGAATTCGTCAACTGTCCAATCGTGAAATCCTGTTTTATTGGTAAACACAATCTTGACCGTGTCGCCTTTTTTCACCCTAATCTCTTTTACAGAAAACGCAAATGGCGAGCCCTCAACAGCGAATGTTTTTACCTCTTTCATTGCGCTTTCAGTCGCGCCTTGTCCTGCTGCTTTCTCTTGTTGTTGAACTGTTGGCTGTGGGGTTGCTTGCTGTGTCGGCTGAGTTGCTTTATTGCTATTTATAAAAGCAAATGCGCCACCTGCCAGAACCAACAATACAATTGCCAAAGCTATCCATATGGTTTTGTTTGATTGTCCTTTGGTTTCTGTTGCTTCTTCCATACACTCACCTCCCTTCGGGTCTTTCTCCATTATACATATCCTACTGTTAAAAGTGTATCAGAAAATCTCTGAAATGTCACATCCTTAAGATGCTGTGCTTGCCTTATTGTGGCAAACCCGCTGCCTCCAACACTATTTACAGCTTTTTCTCCGCCGATAATGATGGGGGCATGAAAAGCATAAACTTTATCAACAAGACCAGAGTCAACAAAGCTTCCAATAGTCTTACCTCCCCCTTCCACCAAAATGCTAATGATTTCTCTTTCTTTTAGCCTTGTTAAAAGATGCGAAATTGTAATTTGCTCATTAATAATTAATACATTAGTATCTCTTAATACCTTGGCATCTTTTGGAATCCTCGAATGAGGATCGAGGACAATTCTGATTGGATCTTTTTTACCTTTTTTTCTGACACCCAGATGTGGATCATCGGCAATAACAGTATTTACACCAACCAGTACTGATTGATATTGACTTCGTAAGAATCGCGCATATTCCCGTGCCTTTTCATTGGTAATCCATTTTGAATCCCCTGTATATGTGGCAATTTTACCATCTAGACTTGCGGCAAACTTTATGGCCACAAACGGCCGCTTTTTAGTGTGAAAGGTAAAAAATGCTTCATTAAGTTTTTTTGCCTCTTGCTCTAAAATTCCAACTATTACGTCTATTCCTGCTTGTTTAAGTTTATCAACCCCACTGCCCGAAACTTTGGGATTTGGATCAAGAGTCGAACAAACAACTCGCCTAATTCCAGCTTGTATAACTGCATCAACACATGGCGGAGTTTTGCCAAAATGCGAACATGGTTCCAGATTTACATAAAGTGTTGCTCCTTTCGCGTTCTTTCCCGCCCTGGCAAGCGCTTCAATTTCAGCATGGGACAGTCCAACTTTTTGATGATACCCCTTCCCAACTACCTTTCCATTCCTCACAATCACAGCACCAACCAAAGGATTTGGCCATGTCCAAGAAAGGCCTTTTTTGGCAAGCTTGAGCGCTTCTTGCATGAAGTATTGATCCATAGATTACACAAGGGATAAACGATGCCCTAATTTTTGTTTTTTTGTTTTAAGATAACGGCGGTTAACCCCATTTGGCTTAATTTCCAAAGGGATAGTTTTTTGAATATGTATCCCATACAAAACAAGTTGTTTCTCTTTCGCAGGATTATTGGTGAGAAGATTAATATTTTTTACTCCTAAATCCTGCAAGATCTGCGCTGCTACGTTATAAGAACGCGCGTCTTTGGAAAACCCCAATTGTTCGTTTGCCGAAACCGTATCAAGCCCTTTCTCTTGCAACGCGTACGCCTTAATTTTATTTGCTAACCCAATTCCCCTACCTTCCTGATTTAGGTAAAGCAAAATTCCTCTTCCTTCTTTTTGTATTATCTGCATGCTTTTTTGCAGTTGTTCACCGCAGTCGCATTTGAGCGAAAACAAGGTATCTCCTGTCAAACACTGCGAATGAATACGAGTCACAATTGGCTCTTTGCCTACATCTCCCATCATCAATGCGACATGTTCTGTGTTATCAAGCATTGATTGGTATATTGCTATACGAAATGTCCCATATTGGGTTGGCAGATATGAAGAGGATTTTTTTACCACAGAAGGGGTAGATTTTACGTACTCAGTAAGATCTAAAATGGTGACAATTTTGAGATTAAACTTTTTAGCAAACTTAGTAAGATTTTCGCCCCTGGCCACTTTTCCGTTCCCTTGCAAAACCTCGCATAACACGCCAACTGGCAAAAATCCGGCGCGGGTAATTAATTCAATGGTGGCCTCTGTGTGTCCATCCCGGGCAAGGATTCCTAAATCTTGCGCAATAAT
>JACPGP010000004.1 GCA_016182425.1 Candidatus Levyibacteriota bacterium | reverse complement strand
TCTGGTTTTGATTCGCTTGATGAAGCGTTCGAAGAGTTGGGGTCATATGTTTATGGTATTGAGACTGGACTCTCGAGCGACCCTGAGATGAACTGGCAAATGAAAGAGCTTAAAAATCGTTCGATACTTTCCTTTTCTGATGCACATTCTCCTGCCAAGATGGGGAGAGAAGCGACTGTTTTTGATCTTAGAGATCCCTCATATGAAAACATTAAAAAAGCAATTACGAGAAGTGATAATATCAATAAAATTGTCTATACAATAGAGTTTTATCCAGAGGAGGGAAAATATCACTTTTCCGGGCATAGAAATTGTGGTGTTGTTTTTGGGCCTGATGAGATTAGAAATAATGGCAATATGTGTCCTGTGTGTAAAAGACGTCTGACAGAGGGAGTCTTATATAGAGTACAACAGCTAGGTAACCTTTCCGGGGTGGTTGAGGGAAAAATGAGTCCACATGGTATTAAATGGTACACAGATAAAACAAAAAATCACCCGCCATATGTTAAGCTTGTGCCGCTTTTGGAGATTATTGCGCAAGGTTTGGAGTCTGGTGTTTCAAGCCAAAAGGTAAAGGCAAATTTTGCGGATTTGTGTGTTGCATTTGGGTCAGAGATTGAGGTATTGTTGAAGGCACCAATAGAAAAAATTAAGTCTGCGGCCGGTTTTAAAGTAGCAGAAGGAGTTAAAAAAGTTCGGGAGGGAAATATTGTTATTGATCCTGGTTTTGATGGAGAGTATGGAAAGGTGAAGATATGGGATCACGAAAGTCAAAAGTCAAAAGGAATGGGTCAAAATTTAGAAAATACACAAGAAGCTCAGATGGGGCTTTTTTAATATGAAGTTGATAGTTGGTTTAGGTAATCCGGGGGAAAGATATCAAAAAACCAGGCACAATATCGGGTTTATGGTGGTTGAGCAATTCTTGAAGGATTTTGAGTCTGCAAAAAAGACTGTTTGGGCCAATGAGATAAAATTTAAGAGTGATATTGTAGAATTTACGTGGCAACCTAAGCACGGAGTAATTGAGAAGGTTGTTTTGGCAAAACCTAAAACATATATGAATAACTCTGGTCTTGCCGTCTCCCTTCTTACTACATACTACAAATTACCCCCCTCTGACATGTGGATTATCCACGATGAGCTTGATTTGCCACTTGGAAGTATGAAAATTCGTCTAGGCGGATCGTCTGCTGGGCAAAATGGTGTTGATTCAATAATAAATACGCTTAAAACAGACAAGTTTTGGAGGTTCCGTATGGGAATTGGTGTATCGCACGACCACAATACAATTGGTAAACATATGATAGATAAAGCAGAAGACTATGTGTTGGGAAGTTTTTCTGGCAATCAAAAAAGCAAGGCCAGTGCGCTTATCAAGCGTGGTGCCAAAGCTATTGCCACAGCATTAGAAGAGGGTTTGGATAAAGCCATGAATCGGTTTAACACAAAATAGCATGCAATCGGTTAAACAAATTCTCACAAAATTTGATCCAACCCGTGACAAATATATTTCCCGAGAGTTTCAGTCGTATGGAGTTTATTTATCAGAGCAACTTAATGATTACAAACATAGAGGGTTATATATAAAACTTGCCAAAACAGTACACAGATCAATTCTTGAAAAAGCATTGTCTTATGTTTCTGATAGTAAAGCAAAAAATAAAGGAGCGCTTTTTATGTGGAAACTCAAAGAATTAAAAACGCAAAACTCAAAACTATGAATCGTTCACACCTTATCATGTTTATTATTTCCTTTCTTGTTATTGTCCTGGCTTTTTTGTTTCAAGAGAGGCTTTCTGAGCTAAAAACTCTTGGTATTATTGGCATTTTTCTAATTAACTTTTTGGGCAGCGCGACTATTTTTTTACCGGCGCCGGCAATTGTGTCAGTTTTTGCCGGAGGAGTAGTTTATTCGCCACTAATTGTTGCCATTGTTGCCGCCCTTGGCGCAACGTTTGGGGACATGATTGGGTTTTTTCTTGGATTCTCAGGGCATAAGATTATTCTTAGAAAACATCATGCTTGGCATGCAATGATAAAAGATCTGTTTCATAAATTTGGGGGTATTATTATTTTTCTTTTCGCTTTTATTCCAAACCCTTTGTTTGATGGAGTTGGGATCGCAGCTGGTGCATTTGCTTTTCCGCCAAGACGTTTTTTTATCTTTCTTCTGGCAGGCAGATTGCTGAGGAATTTACTTCTTGCTTACGCAGGATCTGCGGTTTCTGGAATGTAGTATGATACAGGCGCATGTGTATATTTCTGGTTTTGTGCAGGGGGTGGGGTATCGCCAGTTTGTCAAAAGAAAAGCACAGGAGTTAGGACTCACCGGTTGGGTCAAAAATCTTCCAGATGCAAGAGTAGAAGCAGTCTTTCAGGGTAAAAAGGAGGATATAGAAAAAATGATTACGCTTTGCAAAAAAGGCCCATTTTTAGCAGAAGTTGAAGATATACACATTATCTGGGAGGAGTCCCAAGAAGTTTATCGGGATTTTACTATTGTTTGATAGCAACGAATCTTCACAGCAAGAAAGAAAATAAAAGAGAGTAATTTCATAACTTTTATAGAGAGTGATTATTTAATACAGGATCCTGGGGTTATTTTGAAATATGGCTATTTTTTCTGTGAAGCTTTTTCGTATTCGTACATCTGATTTTCTTAACTGACGTATAAATTCAGCATCATAGAGAATTTTCATATGCCCTGTTTTTTAAGCCAGGCTAGATTGTCTTTAACATTATCAAAAACAGGTGAGGTATTCCCTTTTTTTAGGTTTTTCTCTGCCTTTTTCATCGCGGATAACAAATATTTGCTTGGTTTTTCTTCGGTTTCTTCTATTCTAAGACTAAGCTCTTTTTTAGAAAACTTGGTAAGGAGCACGCGAATCACTTCCTGCAGAGAAGAGAAGCCCAAATTCAAAGAAGCGGCTTCTGCCTTTGCTTTTAAGTCTTTACCCATAGGAACTTGAAGAATTACTCGTTGCATATAATACAATTATATGGGTTTTGTATGAGGATGTCAAGAAGAAAATAAATTTTGCCCCTTGACAAATGCGAGTTGCTTGCATATCCTCTAAGGAGACTATGCACGATTGTAAAAACGAACTACGTAGTGTAGATCTTAAAGCAACGCCTGCTCGCTTGGCGTTGCTTTCTGTTTTAGAGGAAACAGAAAAACCACTCGACACCTCTATGATAATTGACTCCTTACAAAAAGAAGGGGTTGATGTTGACGAAGCAACAGTGTTTCGGATTATTAATCTTTTACATCAAAAGGGGATTGTTAAACAAGTGCAGCTTCGGGAGGGAAAATTTCGCTACGAACATGCCGGAAAAGCAGAGCACCATCATTTGTATTGCGAAGCCTGTGGAGCAATAGAGGATATCTCGGATTGCAATATACAACGTCTTGAGAAAGAAATTAGAGAAAAAAAACAGTTTCTGGTTAAGTCGCACTCACTTGAGTTTTTTGGAATTTGCCCCGCCTGCAGACGCCTAGAGCGTCAGCGATTGGCGGGCAGGTAAACAATGTCAACATTAGGAAACATTTTATTATTTACATTTATTGGAAGTGTTGGAGCTCTTATCGGTGGGTTAATACTTCTTTCGCGTGAGAAGTTTGCCCTCAAGATTTCTCATTTCTTGGCTTCCTTTGCTGCAGGAGTTTTGCTTGGCGCAGCATTTTTTGACCTTTTACCAGAAGCACTGCATGAGGGGGAAGAGAGGGGTATTGATATTTTTCTATGGGCACTTTTTGGTATTGTTTTATTTTTTCTTATCGAGCGGTTTATTCACTGGTTTCATCACCATGAAGAATTTCATGAGCACCAAAAAGAATCAAAATCAACACTGCCTTTAATTATTATTGGCGATACAGTACATAACTTCATTGATGGCGTGGTGATTGCCGCAACATTTATGGCAAGTTCGCCACTTGGCGTTGTTACGGCGTTGGCTGTTTTTGCTCATGAGATACCACAGGAAATTGGAGATTTTGGATTGATGCTTCATAAAGGGCTAAAGCGTAAGAAGATTATTTGGGTTAATATTGCTAGCGCCGCTGTGGCATTTGTTGGTGCGATAGGAACGTATCTTTTGGGTAACATTCTTGAGGGGTATATACCCATTCTTCTTGCTATAACTGCTGGATTTTTTATCTATATTGCAGCATCAGATCTTATCCCTGAGATTCATTATGAAAAAAGAAAAGGTTTTGCGTTTTGGGAGAGCGTGCTTCTTATTATAGGAATTGTAGCTATTTGGTTAGTTACTACTTTAATTCCTCATCAATAACTGTTTTGAAGGAAGCAAAGGGTTGGGCGCCGACAATTGCCTTGCCGTTGACAAACAGCGTTGGAGTACCAGTAACACCTGCTTTTTGCCCAGCATCGGTGTCTTCTTTGACAACGTTTGCAAATTTACCGGTGGAAAGACAGCTTTCAAACTGTGTGTTATTGAGGCCTAGATTTTGGGCATAGTTGCCAAAGCTCGCTGCTGCATCTGTTGCGCTTTGCGTTTCCCATTCGGTTTGTTTTTGGAACAACATGTCATGGTATTCCCAAAAAGCATTTTGCTCGTTTGCGCACTCTGAGGCCTCGGCTGCTTTTTGGGCGTTTTGATGGAAGGGAAGCGGGTAGTGGCGGTAGGCAAATTTTACCTTTCCCGTGTCAATGTACTCTTTTTTTATTTGCGCCAAGGCGTCGTCAAAAAATCGTTTACAGAATGGACACTGAAGATCTGAAAATTCAATCAGAGTTACTTTGGCATTTTTGTTGCCTAAGATTGGGAGATGCCCAACTGCAACGTCAACTTTTGCCAAAGGAGCTGGAGCAGCTTGTTCTTGCGTTAGTTGTGTTTGTGTTCCAGCTATTGCTGGAGCGGCTGCGCCGCTTGTTTTTTCTAAATACTGCACCTTTGTAATGAGAGACCCTAAAAAAAACGCTGCCACAATAAGGAGAACAATAAGAACTGGTGTATAAGAATTTTTTGGCTCCGGAGGATTCATACAATTTACCTATTGTAGGAAGTAGCACCGAAATTGTCAACGAGTATTTCCTGCAGCCAGAAAAAGATAACAAGCAGGGAAAAAGCGATTGGGGCTGCAATGCTTAGAAAAAGAAAAAACTGAAGCGGTTTTGGTAAAGCAGTGCCAAGTTCCCTCTCGGCTTTGTGAACTTGCATTTTATAAAAAAGGGCGTACATAAGACCAACTATAAAAATGAAAATAGCGCTAACATACAAAGCAATATTTAGGTCTTTTATCATGCAAATCCACCCCCCATCGGCATAATATTTCTGGGAAAAATTTGTTCGGTAAAGCGGCTGACTCCGCCTTTTGTTCTGTACCAAACAGGATCACCAGTAAAGTAGTGTTGCATGTTGTCTAGCGCATCACCTAGAAGAATACCTATTTTTTGGGGGTTTTTAATGTTGATAAGGCAGAATTCCTCTTGGTGCGTTGGGCGATCAAAGGTAACCATGATGTTTCCCATATCGATAATTTCTTTAACTATTCCTTCCATTTGAATGTCGACCTCGGTGCAGCGCACCTGATCAAGGAGCACCTCATTTATAACATGCGAGAAGAGCGGCGCATAGGAGGCCTCCATAATTTTGCGCGTTGTGACAATGTAGAGGTGGAAATACCAGTCAACGTAGGATTTAACTATTAGGTTAATGGCAATTATTAAAAAGATAAAACTTACTACAATTGGTAGTTTAGGGGAGAGGGAAAAATAAGAAAAAGCGAGGGGGAAAAGGGTAAGAGCGATAAGTGTTCCAAGGAGGATGGTCCCAAGCCGAAGAATCAATACGAACCCATGCTGCCTTTCTACTAAAATAAGTTTCTCTCCTCCGTTTGTGAGGAAAGTTTTCATTTTTGTGTCCTTGGCAAAGCCATTTTCCTTCATAGGCTGCCTCCTTTTGTTTTTGTGAGCAGGATAAGGCCTCTTCCATATCAAAACCAACTTTACACCAGCGTAACCACTTATGCAGTAATAGAGATCACGGGAAAGTTGTAACATTGCTTACAATTTTGAGGTATGATATACTTGCCTCTGCTCTGAACACTGATTCTTTCAAAAAACTCACGGAGTTTTTTTCCAAACAGAAGAAGATTCATTATAAGCGGCGGGAAATAATCCTTCGCCCAGGTGATAACCCAATGGGCGTTTTTTATTTACGAAAAGGTTTTGTTCGCCTCTATAACATTTCTGCCGATGGCAAGGAACTTTCTTTAATCATCTTTAAGCCGGAAGACATTTTTCCGCTGATGTGGGCGATTAACAACACGTCCAACAATCATTATGTTGAGGCAATGACCGCAGTTGAGCTCTGGCGTTGTCCCAAAAATCAATTTGTCTCTTTTCTCAAGGAGAATCCTGAAGTTTTCTTTACCCTGATGCAAGGAATGCTGATTCGTTTTGATGCTTTGCTTGAGCGAATGGAACAATTGGTGTTTGGCAATGCTTATCAGAAGATTGCCTCGATTGTGTACTTGTGCTGTGAACGGTTTGGGGTTTTGGAAGGGACTAATATGGTAATTCCTCTATCGCTTACACATAGAGATATTGCTTCCCTTATTGGTGTGACCCGCGAAACAGTGAGTATTGAGATTAAGAAACTGGAGAAGAAAAAGATTCTTGAATACAGAGGAAGATTAGTGGTTGTGAGGGATGCAAAACGGCTTAGGCGCGAGTCGCTTTTGACTATAGAGTATTGACTTAATGCTTTCATTTTGAGGATAAATTACCCCAGTATGGAGGCAGAAGCAACTAAGGTGCACAAAACATGTCATTTTATGATATAAAATACTCATGGAAAATAATGTAACTGAGGTTCTATCTCCTCAGAAGATTCGTTTCGGAGTGCAATTCTTAGCAGTAGGAGCTTATCTTGTTTATGTTTCCCTAAGTGCTCTTAAGCTCTACAGATTTACAAAAATTTTACCTCTATCAAAAACAAGAGCTATTGCTATTGGACCTGTTCACCTTGTTGGAAGTCTAGTATCAGATTATGAGTTGACCGGGCCAGTTTCTGGTAAAAAAGGACTATTGGTCATCACAGAAATTGATGTGTGGAAACCCGGCATCGGTAAAGGATGGACATCTGTTTTATATAAAGGCAATTGGAAAGATTTATATATTCAAGATGAAAGCGGCGCTGTTGAAGTTGATCCAAAAATGTTTCTGGTACATCTTAAGCCGGTTTTTGCATATAAAAGTTGGTCAAAAAATAAAATAACAGAATCTGGTAGCTTATTTTTGCATAAAATTGGATTTAAGACCCATGTGAATCTTCTTGGCGTACAATTCCCAAAGTATTATCGGGTTAGGGAGTATGTAGTAGAAAAAAAGGAATCTATGGAAGTTTTTGGGTACGCTTCCTTAAATCCCGATACAAAACGATTGGTTGTGTCCAATACCAAGAATGATCATTTTATTTTGCAAGAAAAAGGCTATAATGAACTCCCGTATAGGTCGTTAATCTCTTTATCCCTTGGAAGCGTATTATTAGGTCTTGGTATTACAGTAAGCGTGTTCTCAATTGGCGGTATAGCTTCACCCCAAGCTTTAGTACTATGGTTCGGAGTGCTTATTATGATATTATTAATATCACTAAAACATTATAAAATAATCTAATCCATATGTTAACGGCAGTAATTATTACAAGCATAGTTTTTCTAGGTATAGCTTTCTTGCTCTATTTGGTGGTTATATTTAACAACCTACAAACTGTAAAAAATAATATCACGAAAGCTGAATCAAATATAAAAGTATTGCTCAAGCAACGTTTTGATGAAATACCCCAACTTGTTAAGATATGCGAAGAATACATGGGATATGAAGCTAATACTCTCAAAGAATTAACCAATCTAAGAAATACATTTAACGAGAAGATAAAAAAAGATGGACAAGAAGCAATTGATATTACAGAGATAGACGAACTTGATAATAAGTTAAATAGTCAGATATCTAAACTTCAAGCGGTTGCTGAAAACTACCCTACGCTTAGAGCTTCAGAGCATTTTTTGCATCTTCAAACAAGGATTTCCAGTCTTGAAGAGCAAATATCGGATAGGCGAGAATTTTTTAATGAAAGTGTAAATACCTATAACATCAGAATTGGATCCCTGCCAGATATGCTAATTGCCAATTTACTTCAATACAAAAAACGAGCGCTGTTTGATATAGATGAAACAAACGCAATTATTCCTCAAACTTTTAATAGCACAAGTTAGAGATAAAGATAGGCAGCCACCGAGAGAGGAATGGTAGTTCCGCTTCTTTTAATGTCTTTATTTCTTTCCGACAAGGTGTCCAAGATGACTATTTTTAAAAAACCAGTTATTGGTACAGTAACATTAAGCAATTTGGTTGCCTCGATAATTTTCCTCATCACGGGCCTTATGGCTTTGGGATTAACCCTAACAGGCAGGTTATCGGTGGATAATATGGATGGGTTTACCAAAATCATCATAGATACTTTAGGTAAGGTTAATAACATAGCGGGCAATAATTTTCTTAATATATTTTTTGCCATAGCTGTCGTATACTTTATATATTGGGTATCAAAAAAAGTATAAGATTGAAGGAGGTGAATAGAGTTTTATTATTTAAAGTGGTTATTTTTGCCATAGCCTTTGCCTTTGTGGAAGCATCGGTGGTGGTATATTTACGGCATCTTTTGGGCGCTTCCTATTCCGATATAGGAAGAGGCGAGATATTATTACTTCTTCCCGGAATTGCCTTTTTAGAGCCGCAAACTGCCTTAAAAGTTATCCAAAACTCTCTTCTTTTGAAAGTGGAGATGATTCGAGAAGCAGCCACATTAATTATGCTTGCTTCAGTTGCAGCTTTGGTCGGTAAGAAAATAAAAGAACAAATTGCCTATTTCTTTTTAGCTTTTGGGGTATGGGATATTTTTTACTATATCTTTTTAAGACTCACTATTGGCTGGCCAGTTAGTTTTTCCGATATTGATATTTTTTTCCTGCTTCCTGTGCCTTGGGTAGGTCCTGTTTTTGTGCCAGTTGTGATTTCGAGTATCCTAATTACAGGATCACTATTTTATTTGTTAAGATTAAAGAAAGGAGGATAAACTTATGTGTCCATGTGGAGCTTAAAATATTAAATATGAGTATTGACAAATTACTTGTTGCTCTTATAGGAGCAGTGGGTATCGCTTTTACGTATTGGTTTTTCTTGATGAAAAAGGAAACAGAGGTGGAAGTGGTGGATGAAGTTGATATCAAAGTGAGCAGGGGGTATTCACCGGAAGTTATTTCTATTCCCAAGAATAAGACTACCAAGATACATTTCTTGCGCACCGATCCAACAGATTGTTTGTCGGATGTGGTTTTGTCGGAGTTTAAAATCCGTAAAAATCTACCTCTTAATAAAAAAGTAACTATTGAGGTAACGCCAAAAAGAGCAGGCGAATTTCCCTTCTCCTGCGGTATGAACATGTACCATGGAAAGGTAATAGTAAAAGAGTAGTATGGAAAAAAAGACGTTTTTAATTAGAGGAATGCATTGTGCGAGTTGCGTGCGGGTGACAGAACGGGCGCTTAAAAAAGTGCCAGGAGTTTTGGATGCTGTTGTTAATTTGGCAACAGAGAAAGCAACCGTATCTTTTGACCAACAGAAAGTGAGTGATCAAAAACTCGCAAGTGCGGTTAGTTCTGTTGGATACAAAGCAATGATGGAGGAAGAATCCCAATCAGAAGACCAGCAGAAAATAGAAAAAGAAAAAGAACTACAACAACTGCGTAACAAAGTTATTGTTAGTTTGGGTTTAGGAGGATTGATTTTATGGGGGAGCTTTCCGTTACTTATGAATATTGCTCCAGAGATTCTAAAGAATTTTTTCGTTCAGCTTCTTTTGGCAACGCCTGTGCAGTTTTGGGCGGGATTTTTGTTCTATCAAGCAACAATCCCAGCTTTAAGACATCGCACCGCCAATATGGATACGTTGGTAGCCATTGGCACCACAGTTGCCTATACCTATTCGGCCTTTGTTACTGTATTTCCCACTATTATTACACGAACCGGAATAAAACCCGAGCCGTATTTTGATGTGGCAACTATTATTATTGGTTTAATCTTGTTGGGTCGGTATTTTGAAGCTAAAGCAAAGATAGGGACAAGCGAAGCCATTAAAAAGTTAATTGGCTTACAAGCACGAACCGCTAGGATTGTTAAGGGTGGTAGGGAGATTGATGTTCCAATTGATCAAGTTAGACTAGGGGACGTTGTGAGGGTTAGGCCAGGAGAAAAAATTCCCGTTGATGGGGTTATTATGGAAGGTGAATCGTCAATAGACGAATCAATGGTAACAGGAGAAAGTATTCCAGTTGACAAGGTAAAAAACGACACAGTGATTGGCGCCACCATGAACAAAACCGGAACGTTTACCTTTAAGGCCACTAAAGTTGGTAAGGACACCATGCTGTCGCAAATTATCAAACTGGTTGAGGAAGCGCAAGGAAGTAAAGCGCCGATTCAACGTTTAGCAGATTTAATCTCGTCGTATTTTGTGCCAGTAGTTATTATGCTAGCCATTGCCACATTTGTGGTCTGGTATGTTGTTGGGCCAACTCCGGCATTTTTATTTGCCATGCTCAACATGGTGGCGGTTTTGATTATCGCTTGTCCCTGCGCCATGGGCTTGGCAACACCAACAGCTATTATGGTAGGCACTGGCAAAGGAGCGACCAACGGAATACTTATTAAAGATGCAGAAAGCCTGGAAACAGCTCATAAAATAAATACTGTTATTTTTGATAAAACAGGGACGCTAACCAAAGGAAAGCCTGAGGTGACAGATATAGTGGGAGATGTTTTGCAGATGGCAGCGTCGCTTGAGAAAGGGTCGGAACATTCTTTAGCTGATGCAATTGTTAAAAAGGGCGAAGAAGAAAAGGTGAATTTTATGAAGGCAGCAAACTTTAAGGCAATTCCAGGTCATGGTGTGGAGGGAATAATTGACGGAAAGAAAGTTATTTTAGGTAACAGGAGATTGATGGAAAAAGAGAGGATAAAGATTGACGAAAAAGAAGTGGAAAGATTGGAAAATGAAGGGAAAACGGTCATGATGCTTGGAGTGGATGGTAATTTGGCTGGGTTGATTGCTGTGGCAGATACCATTAAAGAAACAGCCAAAGAAGGAGTTTTGGTATTGTATAGGATGGGAATAGAGGTGGTAATGATAACAGGAGATAATCAAAGAACAGCTAAAGCTATTGCAGATCAGGTGGGTATTAAAAGAGTTTTAGCAGAAGTCTTGCCAGATCAAAAAGAGGCAGAAGTTAAAAAGATTCAAAAAGAAGGGAAAAAAGTGGCGATGGTGGGAGATGGCATTAACGACGCGCCGGCTCTTGCTGCCTCCGATGTTGGCATTGCCATGGGAACTGGCACTGATGTGGCAATCGAGGCAGGAGATATAACGTTAGTTAATAAAGACTTGCGTTCTGTGGCAGCAGCCATTACTCTTTCTAAAAAAACCATGTGGACAATAAAGTTGAATTTATTTTGGGCGTTTGGCTATAATATTACTCTTATTCCAGTTGCCATGGGTGTGTTGTATCCATTCTTTAGCATCTTACTCAATCCCATCTTCGCGTCCTTTGCTATGGCCTTAAGTTCGATATCGGTTGTCTTAAACTCATTAATGCTTAAACGTGTAAAAATATGAACCTACTCACCATTTTCCTAACAGGACTATTTACTGGCGGGCTCACCTGCATGGCAGTACAGGGAGGGCTTTTGGCTTCGACTTTGGCTCAAAGGGAGGAGGAGAAACTAAAAGAGAAAGCAAAAGGTGGAAACGCGCTACCAATTATTTCATTTCTTGCGGCCAAGATTATTGCCTATACCATCTTAGGATTTTTCTTAGGATGGTTGGGATCCTTTTTCCAATTATCTATTCAAACTCAAGTTGTTCTGCAGGTTTTTGTGGCTGTTTTTATGATTGGCACAGCGCTTAATATCTTAAATGTTCATCCAATTTTTCGCTACTTTGTGATCCAACCACCAAAGTTTTTAACTCGCATGGTTAGGAATGAATCAAAAAGCAAAAGCGTATTTGCGCCATCCATTTTAGGAGCATTTACTGTTTTTATTCCCTGCGGCACAACTCAGGCGATGATGGCGCTGTCTATTGCCTCGGGGAGTCCAATTTTGGGAGCCTTAATACTCTTTATTTATACTTTAGGAACATCACCGGTCTTTTTTACATTGGGATATTTGGCAACGCGCTTAGGTGATACTTTGCAGCAAAAGTTTATGAAAGTGGCTGCCTACGCCATTATTCTTTTGGCAGTATTTAATCTTAACAACTCAATTGCCCTAACAGGAAGCTCTTTTAATGTTTTTGACCTTCCCAAAACTGTCTGGTGTTTGGTTAGTTTTTGTGATACATCTTTGGTGTTGGCAATGAGTACAACAGTTGCAGAAGACCTCACAATTACCATTGAGCCAACGGAGTATAGTCCCAACAATTTGGCTGTAAAAGCCGGTTCGAAAGTTTCGCTTAGACTTATCAATAATGGCGGCTCTGGCTGCACCCAGGCATTCACTATTCCTGGGCTTGGCATCCAAAAGATCGTACCTCTTGGTAGCTCGGATACAGTTACTTTTACCGCGCCAAGTCAGCCTGGAGAACTTCCCTTTATGTGCAGTATGGGAATGTATAGAGGAAAGATAAGGATAATTTAGCTTTATGAAAAAAATAACGTTAAAAATTATTGGCATGCACTGCACCAGCTGTACTATGAATATTGATGGAGAACTAGAAGATACAACAGGTGTAAAAGAAGCAAATACCAGTTATGCAAAAAGTATTACAGAAGTTACTTTTGATGAAGGTAAGTTAACAGAAGAAAATATTATTGAGATAATTCAAAAAGTAGGCTACAGCGCACAATTACAAGAATAATAGATTTGTAAATAGTTACTATTTATTTCAGGCTAAGTTTTTTAGCTTTTTGTCTAAAGTTAAAAGTGGAATTTGTTGAGATTTAGATAAATACAGAGGTGGCGTAGCTGTTCCACCTTAGAGGTGGAAAGAAGAGGTACTAGATGCAATGGAGGAGGTAGCGCAAAGCAGCGCAATGGTATTAACAGAAAATGAAAAAGATACCTTACAACTTGAAGGTAAAACAATCACGGTCTTGCCAATATATAAATGGTTACTTGTGTAAAAAGTATTTATACGTTACGATAGCAAAATGCAGCAGGATTTTAATTATCTTACCAAGAAAGAGAAAAAACAGTTGAGAAGGAACGAGAGGGAAGAGGTGGAGAAGAGGGAGAAGAGGAATAAGATGATAAGAAATTGTTTTATTGTTTCATTGCTGATATTGCTGATTGGTGGGAGTGGATGGTGGGTTATTAAAGAATCAAATAAGCCCCTTCCGGGAGTTGCGGTTGAAGATTTGGGCAGGCAACATATTCCAAGAGCTGAATGGGAGAAATATAAATATAATTCCAATCCGCCAACCTCTGGCTCGCATGACGCAGAATGGATTAAAGCAGGCGTTTATGATTCGCCACAGGGCGATGGGTATCTTATCCATTCGCTTGAACATGGGTATGTCGTAATTTCGTACAATTGTGAAAGGGTGAAGAGCAAGGCCTGCCAGGATCTTAAAAAAGAGCTCATCGATCTTGCAAAAAACCAAAAACTCTCAAAACTTATTGTCGTCCCACGTCCAGAGCTTGATGTTCCAATTGCACTAACAGCCTGGGCACGAATTCTGAAAATGGATAAGATTGACAAGGAAAGCATGCGCCGCTTTATCGATAGTTACCGCGACCAAGGACCAGAGAAGACACTGGAATAGTATGGACACTTTTTCTAATCTAGCGAACGCACTACTTAAATCTCTTGAGAAAACGCAAACACACGGAAATCACAAAAAAATTGTGGTAGACCCCTTAGTTTCTAAAGTTGCCTCATGGTATGAGAAGCTTCGAAATGCCATGGACTACCGCGAGGAAGAAGTCATCTTACGCGCCGCCATCGAGCGTATTCTCAAACGCAGGATTATCTTGGGAGGAGACGGCAAAAAAGTTGCCGAGCCGCTTGTTCGCGAGCTGGTGTGGGCGCGCTATTTTGCCGATGAGAGCTTATCGGAGCTTGTCATTGGTCAAATAGCAGAGAAAGTAGATTTATATCTTAGATTTAGAAATGCTATTATCGACAAAAAAATCCTCAAGGAGCAGGAGGCGAATGAGTGGATGTATCACCTTTTGTCTTCTGATATCGAGTACCTCTTAAACCCCCAAACAGAGCGAGAGCTAGTGTGTAACTTTATGTACCAGGTGATGCGAAACAATGTCTCAATTACCGATGACAGCGAGCAAAATAAAGATGTGCAGGTATTTATTGCTGTTCGGAAAGCATTCTCTAAAGACGACCTGGCGTTTTTGCGTTTCCACTTATTTACCCAATTTTTTGGAGTGATGAGCGAGGAACATCTCGATAAAATCATTGAAGCATTCCAAAGCGGCTTAGAGGAAATTCAAGCACAGCTTTCCTATCCTCGAAAAGACAGAATCTATACCTACGTTAAAAGCAAGACCGGCGTATTTTTGATACTGGATGATCTATTGGATATTTATAAAGAGGGAATTAAACAATTGTATCTCAAAAAAGAAGACTTTAATAAAGCTGTTTTTGATATCTGTGAAGCTCGTTACAGCACAATTTCGGGCAAGGTTCGGCGGGCGATTGTGCGAAGCGTTTTGTTTATCCTTTTGACAAAAGTATTTTTTGCCTTTGCTGTTGAGGGGACATTTGAGAGTCTTGTGTACGGGAGTGTTTCATGGAAGTCTATTTTTCTTAACACCGGGATTCCGCCGCTTTTGATGGTTTTTGCCTCGTTTTTCTTGAGGCCGCCCAAGCATGATAACTCAAAGCGGATTTTGGGATTTATCAAAGTACTTCTATCGGAGCAAGAAGCAAAAGTTGGCAATCCGCTGATCATTAAAAAAATTTCAGACAAAAGGCCGTTTCTTGATGCCATCTTTACAATTTTGTGGCTGTTGACGTATTTACTAAGTTTTGGAGGGCTGGTGTACGTGCTTTCACTTCTTAACTTTAATCCAATTAGCCAAGGTGTCTTCCTTTTCTTTGTGGCAATTGTCTCCTTTTTAACTTACCGTATAAACCTGATGAGCAGAGAGTATACAGTTGAAGCAAAACAAGGTATGTTTTGGCCGATTTTTGATTTCTTTTTTATGCCGATTGTACGGGTGGGGCGGCACTTAACCGAGGGTATCGCCCAAATTAACATTCTGTTATTTATCTTTGATTTTATTATTGAAACACCGTTTAAGGGAATTTTTGGATTTTTTGAACAGTGGTTTTTCTTCTTGCATGCCAAGAGGGAAGAGTTGTAATATAGATTATATGGCGGATATCACAGATCGAACATTTGAGCAAGAAGTGCTTAAAAGTCAGTTGCCAACACTGGTTGACTTTTGGGCGCCGTGGTGCGCCCCATGCAGAATTGTTTCTCCGGTGGTTGAAGAGTTGGGAGAAGAATATGAGGGGAAAGCAAAAGTGGTCAAACTTAATGTTGATGACAACCCAGACACAGCAAGTCGTTACAATGTGATGAGCATTCCAACACTTATTATCTTTAAAAATGGACAACCGGTTAAAACTATTATTGGCGCCCAGCCGAAGGAGAATATCAGACGAGCGATTGACGAAGCAATAGGAAGCTGATGCACGACGTAATCATTATTGGTTCTGGCCCTGCGGGACTCACTGCTGCAATTTACACCACCCGCGCCAACTTAAAAACCCTTGTTGTTGCAGGAGGTAAATGGGGTGGACAGCTCATGCTTACAACGCTTGTGGAAAATTACCCCGGGTTTTCAGAAGGAATACAGGGACCAGATTTAATGATGGCCATGCGAAAGCAAGCGCAGCGTCATGGAGCAGAGGTTGTGGAAGAAGATTTTACGGAAGGAGACTTTACTAAAAAGCCTTTTGTTGTTAAAACCGCCACAAAATCATTCGAGGGAAAATCGGTGATTATTGCCACAGGAGCAGATACCAAGTGGCTTGGGGTGCCAGGGGAGAAAGAAAGAATTGGTCGTGGTGTTTCTTCTTGCGCCCCATGTGATGCGCCATTTTTCCGTAATAAAAAATTGATTGTTGTCGGCGGGGGAGATTCTGCAATGGAAGAGGCATTAGTGCTCACACGGTTTGCCGAGAAAGTTACTATCATTCACAGAAGAGATAGTCTTCGTGCCAGTCAGATTCTCCAGCAGCGAGCGAAAAACAATCCCAAGATTACTTTTTTATTCAATACAACAGTAGAGGAAATTCAAGGTCTTGAAAAAGTAACTGGAGTGAAATTAAAGAACAATCAAACAGGTAAGATAACAGATATGCCTATTGACGGGGTGTTTGTGGCCATTGGGCACGCGCCGAATTCAAGGATTTTTCAGGGACTGGAGATAGATGAGCAAGGATATATTGCGGTGCATAATCATACCAAGACCAATATAGAAGGTGTGTTTGTGGCGGGAGATGTTCATGACGCTAAGTACCGTCAGGCCATCACCGCCGCTGGTTTTGGGTGCGCTGCAGCGCTGGAGGCGGAAAGGTGGTTGGATTCTCAATATGATACCAAAAACTAGTCCTCAGCTTATAAAACGCGGAGAGATTCGCGATTACCAGGGATTCAGCGAGAAAATAGATGCTTTGTTAGAACAACAGCCGCAAGATCGTTCTAATCCAAGCGAGGTAATTCCATTTAAACTCCGGCAAGGATCGCAAAGCGAAAAGGTGTTTGGTAGGGAAACGGAATGTTACCGGTTGGCGTTTAAGGCAGATACCCAAGGCAAGATTAGCCTTCCGGAAGACGTGCATACTTTTGGAGAAGATGCCTGGGTTTTGCAAAAACAAGACGACGGCACACTGCGAATTCAATTTAGCAATATACCAACAGAAGAGGTGTATCTGGTAAGCCGCGAACAGCTGGCAAACGCGACGGTTGTTTTACCGCTTACTGATTCTTTATCACTTGGCGTAACCGGTTATGACCCGGATAACAATTTAATAAGAGTGTATAAAATAAGTTCGGCTGCTCCACCGGCAGTTGTTCCTACACAACTGGCTTCGCAAAGTGAGCCTCTATCTCCGCCCGCGCCTATAGAAGAAAAAATATTTGACGAATCGCTCAAATGTCTGGGAACGGAAAAACGGGTAGCGCAGCCAGGAGATAGTTTTTTTGGACTTTTGATAAAAGTGAATGGTTTAGGAAGATATCTTGATGAAGACGCAAAGTTAGACGTTAGTAAGTTGTATCCGGATTTAATGTGTTTGCTTGCGCATGATGATAATGAGCTGATAATAGGAAAATCTGATCCAAAAGCAATAGCTGTTGTCAGAAGCTTAAAAGAAAACGCGAGACTTATTGGGCCTGTTACTTCTGATATGCTTTATCAAGCGCTTATAAAATTAAACAATCCTCCAAGGTTTCCCGGCGCGGATAAGCAACTGGTGACTTCTCACCCGGAAGCGGGAGTAACAGTTACTGTCCCTAAATTTACTTGACTTTCTTTAATCATTTGTTCTACTGTTAGAGTATATGATGGGTGAATCAGTATTGCCACCAGCATTTTCTGAACAGCCGGCAGAAACACCTTCTACGGTGCCAGCTGCGATATCGGCAGTTCCTACAGGTACAGAAGGACCACATCAAGATATTGTACATAGTTCTCTTGAATCATCTTCCCAGCGTGTAACACCACAAGATGTAGAACAAGCAAGAGCAGAAAAAAGGGCGGCGTTTACCAAACTCTTGGACGATATGGAAGCAAGCGTTGACACTCAAGGACAATACTTTGTAAAGCTTGGTCAAAAAAGACCAATCACAGAAACCCGTTCGGTAACAACATCGAGATTTTTGGGACTTAGCAAAACTACTAAAGATGAAGAACAAACTGTTGGATATGACGATGACAGGGCATTAATACTAAAAGCGTCTATAAAGCGGGAAGTGCATGGTAGCCCAAGAGAAGATTTTATAGTTATAACACCCGATGATGTTTATATTATCCCTTTTTACCATAATGATATAGATAATCCAAATGGTGACGCTGCTAAATCACAAAGAAGAGATTATGATACTATGGTAGCTCTTACCACAGGGAAGCAAACCCCCGACGATGCAAGTAAATATGTAAAGACAGGAGATTGGAGGGGAGCGGTAATTAAAATCTCTAGTAGATTTGGCGCCGATATTCAGCTTAGAGAGCCTGGTACGGAAAGCTTTTCCGAAGATATGCGGCGCGCAGTGGAAGAAAGTATTAGCAGAACAGAATCTCCTTACAAAAAACATGTTGAGGAAGCCAAGCGGCAACAAGCAGTTGCGACAGACACAGCAGCTATGATCCGTAGTTTGCCATCAAGAGAATAATAGCCTTTTAGTAGAAAATCGGCCTATTGACAGCCTCGGTAGCCTGTGTTAAGATGTCTGTTACACGAGCGAATCGTTTATGATAAGAAGATATCATGCAGTAGCAATATTCCCTATTGAGGGACTTCTTTGGTCTTCGTAGAGCGATTCCTCGACGTAGTTCATAAAACAGTGGATAGAGCGGGCCTGTAGCACAGCTGGTTAATGCGCTTCATTTGCAATGAAGAGATCAGCGGTTCGAATCCGCTCAGGTCCACTTGGCTCTTTGACAAGTGAAGAGAAGATTTTAAGCGTCTTTACAATAAAGAACTACTCATAATGCCAATAATGGATGCCTAGGAGGCTTTGGCCGAGGAAGGACGAATAAGGCTGCGATATGCGTCGGGGAGGTGCCACAAAACCTGTGATCCGGCGGTTTCCGAATGGGGCAACCCAGCCAGCTCAGCTGGCAAGTTACATGTAAACATATGATCGCAAGATTATATATAGCATGTAGCAGGGCACGCTGGGAACTGAAACATCTAAGTACCAGCAGGAAAAGAAAACCGGCTTAGCCGGTGATTCCGTCAGTAGCGGCGAGCGAAAGCGGAACAGCCTAAACCCCGCCAACATTCTTTCGCAAGAAAGGTTGGGCGGGGGGTTGTAGGGCAGACGATATTTGAGTGTTGCGGATAGCAGAAGAACTTGGAATAGTTCCCCAAAGAAGGTGAAAGGCCTGTACGCGAAATCCAAGACACCGATAGTTTGTTCCTAAGTACCATGGGAAACATACCCTGTGGGAATCTGGGGCGACCACGCTCCAAGGCTAAATACCAAAGTCTACCGATAGTGAACTAGTACCGCGAGGGAAAGGTGAAAAGCACCCCGGGAGGGGAATGAAATAGAACTGAAATTGTTGGCTAACAAGCAGACGGAGTCCCGATTTAATCGGGATGACGTCGTGCCTATTGAAGAATGAACCGGTGAGTTATTAGTCGCTGCATCAACTTAACCCGGCCAAGCCGGGGGAGGTATAGTGAAAGCAAGCTCTAATCGAGCTATTTTCGTAGCGGCTATTAGACCCGAAACCGGGTGAGCTAACCTTGGGCAGGGTGAACCCCGATGAAAATCGGGGGGAGGCCCGAACTCGTGATTGCAGCAATAATCTGAGATGACCTGAGGTTAGGGGCAATATGCCAAACGAACCCGGAGATAGCTGGTTCTCCCCGAAATATATTTTGGTATAGCGGCCCGCCATAATTTGCGCTGAGGTAGAGCACTGGATGGTTCGCGGCGAGGCAACTTGTCGTAACCAACCAAACTCCGAATGCGGTAGCAATATAGGCGGGCTAGTCAGACTTGTCGGGCTAAGCTGATGAGTCGAGAGGGAAACAACCCAGATTCTCATCTAAGGTCTCTAAATAAGAGCTAAGTTGTTAAGGAAGTCACGTTTCATAGACACCCAGGAGGTTGGCTTAGAAGCAGCCATCCTTTAAAGAAAGCGTAACAGCTCACTGGAGGATGATACGTGGCGCCGAAAATGTATCGAGGATTAAGCTCTTTGCCGAAGATAGAGGCCCCGCTCAGCGGGGCAGTAGGGGAGCGTTCTGCATGCAGCGAAGCTGTATCGTAAGGTATGGTGGAGCGTGCAGAAGTGAGAATGCCGGTATGAGTAGCGTAAGTCCGATGAGATATCGGACCGCCGAAAACCCAAGGTTTGCTACGCAATGTAAATCAGCGTAGCGTTAGTCGGTCCTAAGGGTGTCCCGGTCTAGCCGGGGTAGCCCGATGGGCAAGTCGTTAAAATTCGACTACAAGGTATGTATATTCTAAGGGGATGACGAAAATGGAATCATTACTCCGGCTTCGCCGGACTAAGTAGTAAAGTAGGGTTAACTGGTAAATCCGTTAGTCTGTTTAACTGAGCTACGATAGAGAGGTTGCCGCAAGGTTACCAATGTAATCGTTTTCATTTTCCAAGAAAAATCTCATTAGGTCCTGAGAGCAATCGAAGGATAAAATACATATTTTACCGTACCGCAAACCGACACAGGTGGGTTGGACGAGAAGTCTAAGGCGATCGGGAGAAAGATGATCAAGGAACTCGGCATAAAAACTGGGCGTAACCTTTGGGAGATGCCCTGTCCAGCTCAGCTGGACTGCAACAAAAGTTTACTTAGCGACTGTTTATCTAAAACACAGGCCTCTGCAAAACCGAAAGGTAAAGTATAGGGGCTGACGCCTGCCCAGTGCTGGTAAGTTAACTATTCCTTATGATCCAAGCAATTGGTGAGTTCGGGATACAAGCTCCAGTGAACGGCAGCAGTAACTATAACTGTTCTATGGTAGCGAAGTTCCTCCGACAGGGGACCATATCGAGTAATTGATATGTGTACACTTGGCTATATGCTGGAATATCTGGTGTATCTGGTACTACTTTGCTACACTTAAAGTATGCAAAGTGACAACGTATCCAGTGCAGACAATCAGCAGGAAACGTCGCGATTTTGCAAGTTCTATTACACAGGATTTTGTGTTGGTGAAATGTCATGTTCGCTTATAAAAGCGAATCATAAACATGGTGTGTACTACACACCGGATTTTACCGTTGCCAATGCAGATCTTTGTCTTCTAAAAGAAATTAATAGGGTAATTGGTATCAATACTGGTATCATAAGTCCTATTAAAGGTGGTTATAATTTAAAGTTTCGGGGAGTACGAAAAGTGCAGCTCATTTTTCAATTCTTCGACAACTTTCCAGTTGTAGCAGGAGATATAGCAAAACATAAACTGTCATTTTTGAGGAATGTATTACCAGCAATTGGTAAATATTCTCAAGTGCAGGATAGATTTGCGGTGTTAGAACAATGCCGAAAAGATCTAAAATTCCTAAAGCTTCATGGACTTGTTCAAGAGATACGAGATACACAGTTTGAAACTGATGGTATTGGATATTTTTTGGCAGGTATTATTGATGCCGAGGGATCATGTGGTTTGAAAAAATCAGATAAGCGCCAACAACCATTTTTTGCAGTAGCAATGAAAGATCGAAAGATTATTTATCTACTCAAAGATTTCTTAGGTTGTGGCAATATTCATATTCGTTCTGATGATGGTTTATATCATTGGGAAGCGAATAGAAAATCTGAAGTTTTAAAACTCATAGCGATCTTTACGGAGAAATATCCCTCAAAATTACTAAAAATGAGGGAAAGAATGCAAAATCTTAAACGATTCCTCAACGACTATACGCCAAGACCCCACAATTAAATGTGGGGAAATGATATAGTCTGAACTCCAGTGCGAACTGGAGAATTGAGCAGAAATGTCTCAATCCTCGTTATAACGAGAGCAACAATATTGTGTCGGGCGACAAGTTTTGCGGGTCACGCAATTACTTGCCCGAATCCGTCGAAAGGCGGAGCACTTAGGAACAGGAAAAAACAGTCATGCCGAAAAAGTTCTACAAAAATAAAGTGTAAAATCTGGCTATTTGCTGGGATACCTGAGTATCTCGTGCTACTCGACATTATCTTAGGAGTTATTTACTCTTAAAATATGGCAAGTAAAAAAGTATCGAGTGCAGGCAATCAGCAGGGAAGACCCCGCCTTTGGCGGGGAACCCTCAGAGACTATACGCCAGAATCCCGCTTAGCGGGATATGATATAGTCCGAACTCATGGGCGACCATGAGGTTCCAAAATGTTGGAACGTAAAAACAAATTTGAAGTTCCGACCCGCACGAAAGGTAGAACGACTGAGTAACTGTCTTGATCATTTACCCGGCGAAATTGAGATGGCTGTGAAGACGCGGCCTAGTTGTCCATGGACAAAAAGACCCCGGGAGCTTTACTGTAGCTGGAGGGAGTCCGTCCGGCTTTGCCGGACGAGCGAAATATGAAATACCTCTCTTTGAAATGAGTAGTCATCACCTTTTGGCCGCACAAAAATCCGGCAAAGGGACAGTGTCTGGCGGGCAGTTTAACTGGGGAGGTTGACTCAACATAGGGTCCCCTACCAAGTAATTGATAGGGAAAATTGGCTATTTGCTGGAACGTCTGGAAGTATACGTTGATACTTGATATGCTTGAGGTATGTTACGTAACAATTCAACGATGGACGTCAGAATTATTGACGTGCCAGATAATCAGCAGGGAAGTCAGGCTTCGCCTGATCCCTCAACGACTACACGCCAGGCCCCGCAATCAAATGTGGGGATATGATATAGTCTGAACTCCGAAGCGATTCGGAGAATCCAACAGAAATGTTTGGATAGAAAGCGTTCTTGGATGAGGCAAAGATATATTTGCCTCATCGTTTTGGAAATTGAATTCGCTAATATCTCCGTATTTAGCGACCTCTTTTTCTTACAAGTTGCATAGCTTTTCTTAACAATAAATCAAGATGATAGCGCAAACGCAAAAGAGTGCTTAACTGCGAGACCTACAAGTCGAGCAGAGACGAAAGTCGGTGTTAGTGATCCTCCGTACGATAGTGGTATCGGCGGAGCTTAACGGATATAAGCTACCCCGGGGATAACAGGCTGATCGCTCCCAAGCGTCCATAGCGACGGGGCGGTTTGGCACCTCGATGTCGGCTTTACACGAAAGTGTTTGGGCCCCCCGATGAGTAATTATCGGGGAAAAATTTGGCTAATAACGGTGAACTCCTCTTGACTCACGTTTCTCAAGTGATATTATTGAGTCAATGGACAATACCGTGGGAAGTCGAGGGTTTGTAACCTTATCGCAAAGACAAAAGGAAATATTGGTGTTTACTTAACACCTTTGTCTTTAGCAATTTGGTATATGGATGATGGATTTCGTCGATCAGACTGCAAAGGCTTATACCTTTGTACATCTGCATATACGAAAGAAGAACAGCAAGTATTACAAGATGCTTTGAGGAAAAAGTTTGGTATAAAGACTACCTTGCATTATGCAAGAAATAATATTCGAATATACATTCCTTCTTCACAAGCAGATATGTTTTGTCTTGTTGTTCGTCCATACATATTACCAATTTTTCAATACAAACTCTTTGACCCCGTAACGACTGATATCCCGATTCAATCGGGACTGAGATAGTTCAATTACAATAAAACTACAAGAACTATCATACGCCAACTCCTCCGATTGGAGGAAGATGATATAGTCTGCACTCGCCGAAAGGCGAGAGTAATGTGCATCGCATCCTGGGGGTGGAGAAGCTCCCAAGGGTCCGGCTGTTCGCCGGTTAAAGCGGTACGCGAGCTGGGTTCAGAACGTCGTAAGACAGTTCGGTCTCTATCCTGGACAACCGTTTGAGATTTGAGGAGAGTCGATCCTAGTACGAGAGGACTGGATTGAGGGAATCCCTGGTGTGCCAGTTGTTCCTTTACGGGCAACGCTGGGTAGCTATATTCCCATCTGATAACCGCTGAAAGCATCTAAGTGGGAAGCAGTCTCCAAGATAAGATCTCGTTCCCGATTTAATCGGGAGAAGACCCCTGGTAGACTACCAGGTTGATAGGCGGGCGGTGGAAGTGTCGTAAGACATTAAGCTTACCCGTACTAATGGTCAAAGTGTAGTTTTTTAAGAGACGCTTTTCTTCTCTTCACTTTCAAGGAGTTAATTTTTCCCGGTCTTTGGAGCGAATTGGAACCATCTCTTCCCATTCCGAACAGAGTCATGAAACAATTCAGCGCCTACGATACTCCCGGCTTCGCCGGGGGGACAATGGGTCAAGGCCGGGAGATTTTTTGTAGCTTGGCCTCTTGACAAAACATACACCACATGTTTTAATGTATATATGAAAAGATATCAACTTTACTTAAATCCGTACTCTATAAGCATATTAGATGATATAGAAAAGATTTCTTCTATCTCTAGGTCAAAATTAATTCGGCACATGATTGACAGAGTTTCAGAGGAAATAGTTGAAGTGTTACGTATTATATATGGCAAAAAAAGTTCTGGGGATAAACCTATCTTTGACAGTTTGGCTGGTTTTATAGACTTAAAAACCAAAAAGAAAACAAATTTTGCACAAAATGTAGACGATATATATCTTACTGATTAAGCATGAAGGTATTTATAGATACGGGCGCTTTTATTGCTTATTTTCTAAAACAGGAAGAGTCTCATGACGAAGTAGTCAGAAAATATAATTTTTACTCTGAAGCGAAAGCTACATTTATCACTTCGGATTATATTATCGATGAATTACTCACATGGTTTAGCGCTAAACAACCAAAACATCACTTGGAAAAATTAATTGACGCTCTTGATAAAATGGAAAAAGATGGAGAATTAGGATTTGTACATATAGATAAGACAATTTTTAGAAAAGCCAGGGAAATACTGCTTAAATTCTCCGACCATAAAATCTCTTTTACCGATGCCACAACCTATGTACTCTATAAAGATTTTAGTTTGGATGAAGTCTTTACCCTCGACCGCGATTTTAAAAAAATGAGGATTACCACATCTTTTTAAGCATAATTACCTTCTTCAGGCTTGCTTTATTTGCTGCTTTGGTGGTATACTAGTGATACTTTAATAAAGAAAGGTGGATCAAATGAGTGGGAACTTCAAAATCAAATAATTCTTCAAAAAAAGCCTCGTCAATGGCAGAGTTGATGCAGAAAGTAAAAACTCCGTTTGTTGCCCTTAAAAAAGGAGAGACAGTTAGAGGAAGAATCACCAAGCTTACCTCATCGGAAATTATTGTCGATTTGGGTGCTAAAGCAGAAGCAATAGTTTTGGAAAAAGACAAAAGTATATTGCGAAACCTTCTTGCCGCGCTCAAAGTGGGGGATGAGGTAATGGTTAACGTACTTTCCCCAGAAGGAGAAACAGGCAATCCGGTCGTTTCGCTTCGGCGTTTTATGGGTGATCGTTTGTGGGATAGACTTCTTGAAAATCAGAAAGCCCAAGAGCCGATAGATGTTATTGTAAAAGAGTTTACAAAAGGCGGATTCCTTGTTGAAACAGCGCAGGGTATTTCTGGATTTCTCCCAAATTCCCAAACAGCATTTATAGATAATTCACAAGCATTTATAGATAAGACGATACAAGTGTATATATTGGAAGCGCAACGAAAAGAACACAAAATTATATTTTCACAGCGCCCCCCAGTAAATGATACGGAATTTAAGAAAACAGTCGGACAATTACGGATTGGACAAAAAATTAGCGCAATTATCTCAGCAGTTACACCATTTGGGTTATTTGTGTCTTTGCAGTTGCCAAAGAGAAAGATATTTGTAGACGGGCTGGTGCATATTTCTGAGATTTCATGGGAGCGAACAGAAGATATTGCAGGAAAGTTTTCGGTTGGACAAAAAGTAGAGGTGGTTATTTTAAGGATCGATTACGAGGCAAAACGAATTGATTTATCAATTAAACGGCTGACAAAAGATCCATTTGTTGAGATTGTCGATGCTTATCCAGTTGATAAGAAAGTAAAAGGGATAGTGGTTAGAGCAATAAGTACTGGTGTTGTTGTAAAGATTGAAGACCCATCGTTTCCGGAAAGTGTAGAAGGTTTTATTCGAAAAGACAAAATTCCCCCAACGGTAAGTTTCGAGGTAGGAAATGTTGTTGAAGCAACAGTTGCGCAAGTGGATGCGAGACGACACAGACTTATTTTAGTGCCAGTACTGAAAGAAAAACCAATCGGGTACAGATAAAATACCACTGTGAAAAAAGCTTCAATTTCTTTCATTTGTCAAGAGTGTGGCTACGATACACCTCAATGGATGGGAAAATGCCCTGAATGCGGAGCATGGAATTCCTTGCGGGAATTCAAAGATCAAAGATCCCAGCCAAAGGCTGGTCGGCCTCTGGCCGAAAAACTCAAAACCGCAAAACCTAAAAGCCTATCAGAAATTACCTCAGACGAAAAAAATCGAATCAGTACTGGTTTCTCGGAGATGGATGGGGTGCTGGGGGGAGGAATTGTGCCAGGTTCTGTCACGCTTTTGGCAGGAGATCCGGGGATTGGAAAGTCAACACTTCTTTTGCAGCTTGCCATCAATTTGTCTAACGTGCTTTATATTTCTGCCGAAGAATCCGAAGAGCAGGTAAAAATGCGAGCAAGTAGACTTTTAGTTACTAATAAAAATGACCTTCTTTTATTGTCCACCACCGATACTGACACAATTATAGAAATTATCGAAAAGCAAAAACCAAGTCTAGCAATTATCGATTCTATTCAAACAATCGAATCTGCTAACATTGATGCACTTTCCGGCGCTGTTTCACAAGTTCGATATGCAGCACAAACACTTATTAAAGTAGCAAAAATGAACAACATATCAGTTATTATTGTCGGTCATGTAACTAAAGAAGGAATGGTGGCAGGGCCGATGGTTTTGTCGCACATGGTGGATACTCTGCTGTTTTTGGAAGGAGAAAAAACAACGCAGACTAGGCTACTTAGAAGCTTAAAGAATAGATTTGGCTCAATAGATGAAGTTGGTGTTTTTACCCTTGCTGAAAACGGTATGCAAGAAGTGAGAAATCCAGAACAAATTTTTTTAACAAAACATAAAGATCAAACTAGCGGGTCAGTCCTTTCTATTATTCTTGAAGGGACGCGGACGTTTCTTATAGAATTACAGGCATTGGTTGTTTTTTCGAAACTGCCAATTCCCAGACGCGTTGCGTCTGGTTTTGATGCCAGACGATTAGAACTCCTTTTGGCGATTTTGCAAAAGCATGCCCGGTTGCCCCTTGACACAATGGATGTGTTTGTTAACGTGGCAGGGGGGATAAAAGTGGTGGATCCAGCAGTGGATATAGCTTTATGCCTAGCCGTTTTCTCAAGCCTTAAAAATATTAGCCTTTCTCATGCTGTTGGAATTTCGGAAGTTGGGCTTTTGGGAGAGTTGCGGCGGGTTTCAATGCTTGAAAAGCGGATTAAAGAGGCCCAAAAGCTGGGATTTAAACAAATTATTAGTGCCAAGAAGTATAATACAATAGAGGAGGTGTTAAAATCAGTAGGGAAATAGCTCAAAAACAAACACCAAAGGAAAAAGAGGGACAGGTTTCACAATCATATTTTCCCATGCTCCCGCAGCGGTTCTTAGGGTATTTGGCTGATGAGATCGCGGGTATGGTTGTTAATCGTATTACGTATCTTGTGCCGAAACGTAAGAAAAAAACTAAAAGCAGGATCAAAAGTATCGAACGGGCGGTATTTTTGGATACATCAGCAATTATTGACGGCAGAATTTTTGATGTGATTCGCTTGGGTTTGTTTTTGGATGTCTTGGCTATTCCCAACGAGATTCTACTGGAGCTTAAGCACATTGCCGATTCACAGGATGTGGTCAAACGTGAGCGGGGAAGAAAAGGCTTGGAGATGCTTGAAGGGCTCAAAAAGACCAAAGGCATCAAGGTGGTAGTGGTGCCAAACGAAAACCTATTGCAGAAAAAAGAGGTTGATGAGACGCTTATTAGTATTGCTAAAAAGTATAATGGGAGAATAATTACTTGCGATTATAATCTTGAGAAAAAAGCAGCAATTCAAGGTGTAAAAGCCATTAATATTAATGCTTTGGCAAATCATCTTAAGATAACTGCTGTCCCTGGTGAGGCGCTGCATATTAAGATACAACATCCGGGTAAAGACATTAGTCAAGGAGTGGGGTATTTGGACGATGGGACAATGGTGGTGGTGGAGAGTGGCGTTTCGGATGTGGATAGAACGATTGACGTAGTGGTCAGTAGAGTCATTCAAACCGCTTCAGGACGCATTTTATTTGCTAAGAAGATATAAACACCTCGGATCGGCTTGTAAACTCGGAAGAGATGAGAGAGCCTGCCCAACTCTCTCACCTCATCGGAATCTACAGTGAGCAATTTTTTGCTTTATAAAAAATGTTTTTCTGTCAAGATAATCGATTGGTTTTGGCTTCATAATTTTTTCTTGACAAAAAATATAGTATTTGTTATCAACAAATACTGACATGTAGTTTTTATTCCTGCCTAAAGGGACAACATGTCACGATCAAAGAGCATTGCTTATCGTACCAGGGTTTCATTTATTCTTGCGTAACGAAAGTGATGCTCTTTTGTTTTGTGTCCGCCTTGCCCGAAGAGCAGACACTTGCCCCTTATAAAAATACCACCGGAACACTAATGCCCTTTTTCATAAGTGCTTTAAATTGTTCTCTTCCTTGCTTGATAAGCACCGCCTGTTTGTAGTCCGCTCCAAAAAGGCTTGCCTTCTTGTTTTTTCTCTCTCCCAAAATAGCAGCCGTTTGTTGGATAAGAAAATGGTAGAATTTCACCGTGATCACATTTTACCATATCTTGTCAAGTCCGTCAACCTATAATAAAATCCATAGCTTTTAACATAAAACTTATAGTAAAATTGCTCTAAATTAGGTTGCCAAATTAAGCTATTAAAAAATAAGAAAAAAATGTGGAAAACTTGGGGAGAGGATCAGACCTGTCTTATAATGGGAGTAAAAAGGGAGCGGATGGGAAAGTGGTAGTCAGAGACAAAGGAGGTTAGCCAAAGTCGGATGACGGGTGGAATAAGCTTTAGAACCTTTATGGAAGTGTTCTCAACTTGGCGTTTTTGGTACAGCACCCACGGCAGATTGGCAATTTCACCATAAGGAACTATTTTGGTAAAAAGATCGGTAAATATAATTGGAGTATCTACTTGACTGAAACGCAAGAGGTCTTTTGGCAAAAGCATTTTATTTATCATGGTGGTTTCAAACTGTAGCGTTGTTTTGGACAGCTTTTTGCCATGATTGTCTATAATAACAGCCCGGGTACCTACCGCTGCTACATTTGAGTGAGAGAGAAGAAAGTAAACTTGCCTTTTTATTTTATCTTTAGTTGCTAAATCATGGGCATCCATAAAAGCAATCAGTGTCCCTTTGGCGCGCCGCAGAGCTCGATTAAAACACACAGCCATGCCATAGCGTTTCTTATTCTTATATACCCTAAGACGTTTATCTTTTTTTTTGAAAGATTTGAGAATCTGGTATGACCGATCTTTTGAATAGTCATCAAACGCGATAATTTCAATGTTTCTGTATGACTGGGAAAGCAAACTTTGCAGGCATGGTTTAAGATACGGGGCTGCGTTATAAATAGGTAAAAGAATAGAGACTAATGGTTGTTGCTTCATAATACAAAAAAGTTTGTGGCGAAAGGTTTCCTAAGCAGATCTACCGAGGGCAGAAAAATTACATGGGAGTCATTGTAGCAGAGGAATGGTCTCCTGTCAACTCAAAGGAAAAGCCCGCCAAATCAACTTCTATAAGGACTGTCCTTTAAAACGTTGCTGGGGCAATCTAAATTTGATACTACTTACCAAGAACCATCCAAATGTTCCAACAAGCAAGAAAAAACCGAAGTATTCAAGGTATTGGGGAAGGAAGAGGATAACCAATTGACCATTGACCATTGACGATTGATCATCTTCAATAACCCAGCCGTTGGCCCAGTTGTTGACGAGTACGTGATCTTTGAGTTCGGTGCCAAAAAAGAATGGAAAGGCGTTTGTAAAGAAGTTATTACTGGTAACGTAATACGCTTTCCAGCCATGGTTAAAAGATTGAGAAAGAAGCAACACGGGTTGTTTTGATGTTGTCTTGGGATCAAGATCTACGATATAAAGGCTTTCATTGGGATGTTTTGTTGTAAGTGGGATGGCCGAGGACTTTGCCAGAGAAGCTGATGTGTGGAGGACCAAAGCGGTAATAAATCGGTACGGTATAGGGTAAAAAGAGACTTCCCCAATAGTATTTAGGCTCTCATCTGTACCTATGGAGACGTTGTCAAAGTGGACAGAATACCCTTTTCCAAAGTCATCCTGTGGCGCAAGAATGAGGGTGTTGAGGGCTTTTTCTTTAGAAAGGTACGTATCAATAGGGCTAAATTCTTGCGCGTCATTAAGAAGCCAAAAATGTAGAGGCCTTCCTTTGGTATTCTGACTTGGTATAAAGAGTGCGTACCCCTGCTTGTGGGGCAGCGTTTGCAGTTCCAAAGAGGTGCAGGCAGTGGCATTTTTAGCAAAGAATTCCAGACTGCCGTTTTTGAGCACAGAGGAAAAGGCGCCTGGTCTAAAATTATCGCAATTTCTTGCTTTGGGAAAAGCGTAGGGTTTTATGGTTGTTCCAATGTATCCATCACTAATCTTGGGCATCTTTACTGTCAGAAGCTGCGGTTGCTGGCTTGGATTAAGGGAAAGACTTGTTCTTTGCAGCTCATCAAGAGACGCAAGGGAGGAGACAGGAATAGTTTGCGTCTGGATAGCCAACCCAGTTTGGTCCCTTATCACAAATACATTATCTGCCTTTGAGGAAATAAATGTGCGCTGAATGTAGGCGTCTTCATTTTGAATACTGTACGTTGCGAGGCCGTTTACATCAAGTTGCAATGGATAACGGGTGGCAGGTAAAATGGCAAAAAGAGGTTTTTCGACACTTGCTCCCCATATAGGTTGTGTATTTATCGAGACTTCTGGAGTTTCTATCTTAAGGATAAGCAGTGTTTGTTTATCGAGTTTTCGGACAACAATATCAGCTGGTATCAGCTCTTCTTCTAAAAGCGAAGGAATTGCAAGAATCATTTCTTTTTTTCGTTCTGGCAGGGCAGATGTAAAGATAAGATTGTTATATGCTTCCTGGAGAGAAAACTCCAGATCTTTCTGGAGCTTATTGGCAAAAAGAGAGCGGAAGGGGTAAAAGGATTCAGGTTGTATTGCGTTTGGGGAACGATTGGAAATGTAATTCCCATAGTCAATAAATGCCTGATCAGATTCAGAAGTAGTATATGTGTTAACAAGAGGAGCGTTGTCAAGCAAAGAAACAAAACTTTTTGATTTATCTTTCAGCGCTATTTTATAGACATTAATTTTATCGAAGGTGGCTATTTTTTCTATTGTTGGAATTTGCTTTATTATTCCTTCTAGCTCGGAAAAAAAGAGAGCTTTTAGAGAAGATGGGTTGATAATGTTTTTGTCAAGAACAATCCAGGTTATCTGATATTTGTTGAGTACTTGTTCAAAGAGCTTGGGGTTTTTACTATAGAGTGCATGGGATACTTCAAAATAATAGTTTTCGTCCTCCTTTGACCAGACATCAAAAGCTCGATCCAATATTGGTTGTTTGATGCCGTACCATAAGAATCCTGATCCGCCATACCCCCACCTATAGTAGCTCCATCCCCAGAAAGTGGTTTGGGGAAAATTGGCAATACGGGTATTGGGATCTTGTTTCTTAAAAAAATCGAAAAGCTCAAAGTACTCTTTCGGTATTGTGAGACGTTCTTTCTCGTAAAACAAGTGTCCGTAAAAGGCGGGAAGCGTATAACCGATAAGCAATGTAATCGTTATAACCATAATAATTTTTGTAAACTTTATACGTCTTATAATTGCTTCGATTCCCACCGCAAAAAAGATAGAGTAGGTAAGTGAGGCAAGTATCGAGAATTTGGTAAATGGAAAGCGGAAGGCTTGATCAAAAAGGGGAATTTTTCGAAACAAAATGTCAATCCAGGAAAAAGGTGGTGTATTTGTTGCCAACATGGTAAAGGAAAAAAGAAAAAGAGCGGTAAATCCAAGTAAGACAGGTTTTTTTGTTTTTAGAGCCTGGATAATGCCTATTACGATAACAATAAAGAAAAGATATCCAATAGCTGCAATGAGTGGATTGTCAATATGGGTTCGCCATGGTTCCATCATGTAGGCAAAATTTCCATCGCTATTTGGATCAACATTATTAAGCCAAAAGCCTTTGAGCAGCATAACATCCTGGATATTTCCAAACTCTTTATTTTGAAGATATATTGTGTCTGTTGCCATTTGATTGATTTTAGCTTCAACATTGACAGAAGCGTTGGTTAAAGTGAAGTAAAGAAAGGGAAGCAGCCAAAACGCGTTTGTGAGAAAAATAAGTAAGTAAAATTTTGCTCCTGTCTTGAGTTTGTGTAGATGGGGAAGGGTTGAGATGAGAAAGACTATAAAAAGAGTAGGAATGTATGCTGCCGGGCTTGAGAGCAAAAGGGTGATAAGGAGAAAGATTACATTCTTTCGAGTTTGGAAATGGAAAAAGAGTGTTGTTGCTAAAAGTAACCAAGGCAGAAAAGCGTAGTGAGTACTAAAAGCCTCGAATGGCGCATAAAATGTTTGGATTGTTGCAAGGTTGAGCAAATAGAAAAGGCTACCAAAGAAAGCGTATGGTTTATGGTCTAGTGAACGAATTAGAAAGTAAGCGCCGATAGCTCCAATAAAAAGCAGGAGGAAGTGATAGAAGTAGCGCAATGTATGCAATGGTAAGATGAAAGAGAGAGGCCATAAAAAAACTTGGTGAAGTAAATCTGAAGCGTGTCCCATGCCACCAAGTAATCCCAAACCTTGATATTCCTGCCAAGCGGTAAAAAGCGAGCGTTTGATATTAAGCCAAAAATCAAACTCGGGATGCAAATTGTCCCAGCCGGTTAGCCAAGTTCCGGGAGTATAGTTGGTAAAAACAAGGAGAAAAAAGACAGCAGTAAGAGAAAGAATAGATATGTTTTTTTTAATTATCTTCATTGTTTTATAGTAGCATTTTATTGAATTAAGGGTAAAGCTCTGGGCAAACTACGAGTAACTTCTCGTTATCAGGCAGTTTGCCCAGGCTTTGTTGAGCATAGAGACTTCTTCCCTACGTGATGGTTCGGCACCATGACGGCATTTTGTTGCGCAGGTTCTGCGCAGACTGCCAGGTGCCTGGTTCGTTCCAGAGCGTTCCGCCCTGGATTGAAACTGGGATCGTGAAGGCGAAACAGTCGCTACCGAGGAATCCTTCTCCCAGGAATCCACGGGGATAGACTGTTACCGCGTTCCCTTCCCGAAGGTGCCATCCACCTTGGGAATTACGCTCCCAGCGATCCCATGTGCCACCGAAAGTGTTTGCCGCTTCCCACTGGTTGGTAGGCCAAGCAGCAGGCCCTGGAGGCGGCGGGCAACACGGCGGGGGAGGAGGCTGAGGACAGCAGGGCTGAACAGACGGTATCCTACGGGTGGCCACTCCGGCATCAAGCAACTCTTGCCCTGTCGGGTTGATCACCGCATTCCACGCAACCCCTGCAGCAGGAGGTCCTACCCAGGGAATCCACCTGTCGCCCTCTGGTCCTCCAAGCTGGGGTCCACTGATAATGTACCCCCAGCCACCGGGCCGAAATAGTATGGAGTCGGTTGGTGCAAACCCGACATTTCGGTCGGGGCTATCTTGGCTGTCCCGACGAATGGCTCGTTCGCCCCATGCGATGAAAATGACCGACCCGTCGGTCTGGACCAGGTCTGTCCTAAGCCGCGGATTATAAAAGGTATCTAGGGTAGAACACGCGTCCACCCAGGTGACTTGATATGCTGTGCCCAACGGGTGGGCAATGGGCGGGTGGCAAGGCGTGATCACCGAGTCCGAAAACGTGACATACGCTGAAGCCTCGGCGATTTGAGTCAGGCTTAAGGCGGCGGCCAATACCAGCCCGAGTAGCCAAAAGGGTCGCATTCCAAAACCTCCTTGTGATATCGCATCACTGCGGGTCCAAAGACTTACGTTAGTCGCAATTGATGCTCCTTTCTTCTCTATGCCTTGTCAAAGAGCCTACTTAATTTTTTATCGCTCATGCCTGCGAGCGTAAATCCTCAAATAGACAGGGGTTATTATACTATTTGCTAATTTGGAATAAAAGCCAACTGAAGAAAGTAGGTTGTAGTAGGCTTTGCTTAAATTAGTAAATGCTCTTTTTTGACCAAGAAGTGTGGAGAATGTTTGGAGTTTTTTAATATCACCTTTTGAGAGAATTTGTACTTTCTTTAAAAAGCTTTTTTCTTGGAGAGGAAAAAATAAATCATTTATTGATAGATCTGATTCTTTCATCGCTTCTTGAAAATCCCTTGAATAGGTATATGCTTTAAGGTGGTTGGACAATAGCAGCGGTTTGCCAAAAGAACAGGTTAAGGAAAGCGGGCCAGAAGATGAAAGCATGGTTCGATAGGGCAAAACAACCAGATCACAAGCTGCAAAGTATAAGGAAATGTCTTTTTCGTTTACAAAACCAGTAATTGTGATATTTTTTGATTTTCCGGCCAGTTTATATATCTTATTAACATACTTATCATAATGCGCTTTACCTTTTTGGGTAAAACTTGGTCCGCCTGCTACGACCAGTTTTAGCTTGCTATTTTTGGTTTTTTTCTTTTGGGAGGCAATAGTTTTTACTAACCAATCAGCGCCTTTGTACCAGGTAAGATAGCCAAAATAGAGTAGTATTTTTTCATTTTCTTTTATCCCCAAAGCTTTTCTGGCAACATTCCTAGAAATTTTCTTCATGTTTTGGTCAACTCCATGAGGAATCACAGTGATTTTATTGTTATTTGTTAGTCCTTCCAGCCTTTTTTTAAACACCTCTTCCAGAACGATAATGTGTTGAGGAAATAACGTTATAGCTCTGTAGAATAGTTTAAGAAAAATATTTAAGACAATTGTGTTAGGACTTTCCTTAGTCATACCAATATGGCCGGCAATTTCCGAAACATTTGTTAATACCTGGTGCAAGACCAAGGTAGTATTTTTATTTAGTAAACGTAAGAGAAATAGGACAAGAGGAAATAAACCTGTTGTTTTGGCATTACCAAAAGAGGCAAACTCAAACTCTACCAGCACATCAACCACATTGTTGAATTGCAGTAATTTTTTATAGATTGATATATAAGAGAGTATTTTGTTTCTTTCAAAACACCGTATTACCAAAACATTGTCTTCGACATACATTTCCCTTTTTCCTGTAGTTACGGTTAAAACGATAATAGGACGTTTTTCTTTGCGTTCTTTTAGGGAAGTTTGTAACGATTTAACGGTATTCTTGGCAACTCCGCCAACAGCGCACACTTTGCCACTATAACGCACCCCTCTTTCGGGGTAAGAAGAAATTATCAACAGCGAGTTTGCTGTATTATATTTTGTTAGTATGTTTTTCATATTCCCTTTTTAACT
>JACPGP010000009.1 GCA_016182425.1 Candidatus Levyibacteriota bacterium | reverse complement strand
CCGTGAAGGGACTATCAAAAGGAGTTTACAACCCTAAGGCCTTCATCCTCCAAGCGGCGTCGCTCGGTCAGGCTTTCGCCCATTGCCGAATATTCCTAGTTGCTGCCACCCGTAGGTGTACACCCCGTGTCTCAGTGGTGTTGTGGCTGACCATCCTCTCAGACCAGCTACCCGTCATTGCCTTGGTGGGCTTTTACCCCGCCAACTAGCTGATAGGACGCAGGCTCCTCCCAAAACGTACAGTTACGTACTTTATCCGGCGAAGCCGGAACTATGGACTATTACCCCATCTTTCGATGAGCTATGCTCCACTTTGGGGTAGATTCCTACGCGTTACTCACCCGTCCGCCACTGTCCGGCTTGCGCCGGACCGTTCGACTTGCATGCCTAAGGCACGCCGCCAGCGTTCATCCTGAACCAGGATCAAATTCTCAAAAAAAATTAACTTCCTACCACTTTCTGGTAGACAACTATTTCTATAGTTGTTCTGGTTTAGACTTGCTGTTAAGTTGTCAAAGAGCTTATCTCGAAGATGAAAAAACCCGCCATAAGCGGGTATATGCATACCATCTTTGGCAAAGCTTTTTACATACTTAAATCATTATAAATCAATTTCCCTATTTGTCAATCCTTAATTTTCAAGTTCGGTGGAATGCTATTGGCACCTTGGGTATTTAGCTCTTTTGTTTCATCGCCTCGTATAAAACAATTCCCAAAGAAACCATCACATTTAATGATTTATTCACCCCCCACATGGGGATTTCGACGATTTGGTCGGCAATGTCTAAAACTTCTTTTGACACCCCTTCTGTCTCATGTCCAACAACAAATGCAATGGGAAATGAATAATCCGCTTTGTCGTATGAAACAGATTTTGAACTTTGTTCTATCGCAATTATTCTTAAATCTTTATTCTTAAATCTTAAATCATCAATCGCCTCTTTTGCAGTTTGAGCATAGCTCCAAGTTATCCATTCAGTTGTATTGATCGATGCCTTTTTGATTCTTGTATGCGGTGGTGTTTCTGTTTGTCCACACAGAATTACTTTTTCTGCCGCCACCGCATCACACAGCCGAAAAATCGCCCCCACATTGTAAGTATCCAATACATTATCCAAAATAATATAAATTGGGTGTTTTTTAATTTTTTTGAAATCTTCTTCCGTGGATTTTGTTGTCCGAAGTTCCTTTGCTCCCAGTTTTATCATGGAGTGGTTTTAATCTCCGAAGCTGCCTTTTGCGCTTCTCTAAACCTCTCTGCGGCTTTTTGCGCTTCCTCAACTGCAATTCTAGCTTGCTCTGCTGCTTTTTCTTGTACTTTCAATAGCCTGTCACGTTTTTTTTGTTCTGATTCTAACATCCTCTCTTCTGCTTGACGGAGGGCTTCATTCTTCTGTTCAATTGCTCGCCTCAATGCTTCTTCTCTTCTCCCTAAAGTTTTTTCTGCCGCCTCACTTGCTTGTTTACCTAACTCCTCAAGTTGCTTGGCAATTCTTCTGGCAGATCTTGAAGCATCTTCAACCTCATCCTCTATTAGTCTATGTAAATCATCTTCTATTTCATTTTCCAGTTCGTCTTCTGGTAGTGCATCTTCTACTCTTACTTTTGCTTGCAATAGCCCAGCTTGTGCTGCCTTTGCCTTAAAACTTATTTCTCTATTTTCTGTTGCTTCCAACACATCAAATGCTTCTTGTTTTCGCCTAATATCCTCATTGATTGATTTCGCAATCGAAAAAACGCTCCGCCCGGATAGCTGTGCTTCGTTTATTGCCTCTGCTGCTTTTCTCAAATTCTCCGAAACTCCCTGTAGTGCAGTATCTATGCCTGGCTTATTATCTTTGGCCAACATAAAGCGGAGCTCTGCCATTCGTTCCCCGGCAATGTCTGCTCGAACTTTGGCTTTTGCCTCTGGAGTAAAAGCGAAAACTAGCCGCACATTTTGTTTAAGTCTATCAAGAAAAAACAAAGGACTGTCGGGGAGCAAAAGCCCTGGCCCTTCAACTGTCGGTGGAATCTGGGGAACTATGGAGGTTTGCGCTCCTAAAACCCTTTCTTTATGATGCGCTGATGCCACTCCACCAAAAGATGTTAAGAAAACAAGAGAAAGAACAATAATCGAAACCTTCCTCACCTTTACATTATGAAACGATTTTCACAAAAATGTCAAGTATGGTATCATTAATTGTATGACCGCCACAGGACATGCGATAATTGGGACAATTATCGCAGCAAAAGTTGGGAACCCCTACCTTGCAGTACCACTGGCCCTTGCCTCGCATGTGGCAGCAGATATCATTCCCCATTGGGATACGGCCACAAACAGAAAGTCAAAAGGCAAGGATAGAGTTCTCACAGAAACCATCTTTGATATTGCTTTAGGATTTCTTCTCTCTTATGCTATTTTGACTTTCTTTTTTCCAAATACAAATTTCCTCTATGCACTTTTGATGATTTTTGTATCTCAAAGTTTTGATTGGTTGATGGCTCCCTACTATTTTTTTCATATCAATATGCCACCATTTACTTGGGCGTATCAGTTACAGAAAAAATTTGATAGCGAGCTTGATGCGCCATGGGGCATTGTCACCCAAGTTGCCGCAGTTTTGGTTGTGCTTTTTTTGGCCGTTTTGCTATAATGGCGAAATGGCAAAGATTGTTAGGGTTGGGCTGCTGGGACTTGGTACTGTAGGAAGCGGTGTTTTTGAACATTTTCAAAAAGGAGCAGGCCGTCCCTTTGGCATAGAGTTAAAAACAGTTGCTGTTGCCAACCCCAAAAAAGAACGTGATGTTAAAGTCCCCAAACTCACCAAAGATGTTAATAAAATTCTTGATGATCCAGAAATTGATATTGTTATCGAGCTTATCGGCGGAATAGATCCCGCCAAAGAATATATCGAAAAAGCGCTTAGGAACCGAAAAAATGTGGTAACCGCTAATAAAGCAGTGCTGGCCCGTTATGCAAAAGGGCTGTTTGCGCTTGCGCGAAAACAAAACGTTGATCTTGCCTTTGAAGCATCTGTAGGTGGAGGCATTCCTATTATTCAGCTCTTTAGAACACTAAGAGGAGAAAAAATTACCAAGGTTATGGGAATTTTAAACGGCACAACCAATTATATCCTTACAAAAATGGAAGAAGGCCTAACTTTTGGAAAAGCACTAAACGACGCGCAAAAAAGGGGCTTTGCCGAAAAAAACCACATTTTAGACACTGGTGGTTTTGACGCCAGAGACAAGTTAGCAATTCTTACTATGCTTATATATAATACCTATGTTGACCCGCAAAACATTCTCTGTGAAGGCATTACCAAAATAACGACTGTTGATCTTGATTTTGCCAACAGATACGGCGAATTCGAAGGCGGTATTAGCTATACAGTAAAACTTTTAGCAATTGCCCAAAAAGAAAATGGTATTTTACATTTACGTGTCCACCCGGCTCTTATTCGAAAAACCCATCCCCTGGCAAATGTCACAGATGAGTTTAACGCTATTTATTTTGAAGGCGAACTTGCAGGAGCGCAGCTTCATACCGGACGAGGGGCGGGGAAAAATGCTACCACCAGCGCCGTGTTCTCCGATATTTTACGAGTTGCCAATAACATAAGACGTGGAACACCAGGGTTTCTTCCCACCCTTGATGCCAAGGTAAGCTTTGGTAATGCAGATACACTTATTAGGCCAGGCTACCTGCGTATGGACTTGCTCAACGAACCTGGAAGCGGCGCTGAAATGTTTGGTATTTTTGCCAAACACAAGCTGAATGTAAGAAACTCCATCGAAAGACACAAGTATTCGTATCAGTATCGTAGAAAAGAATTTGTACCAGACATTACCAATATTGATGCTGCTTCGGAAAAAGTAATAAAAGAAGCCATCTTTGACTTGAAAAAATCCAAGCGCGTGCGAGGAAAACCAATGTTTATCCGCTTCGAAGATTAAAAAACCATGAAAATAAGCCTTATCGCTGCTGCCATACTTATTACAGCGATCTCTTTAATAAGTCTGGCGTACGCCATCTCCAAAACAAACGAATCTCTGAAAAACTACAAGCGGCAAAATTCTATTTTGCTAACCAGCTATACAAAGCTCAAGCAGGAATATGATTCTTTGTTTGAACAAACAAAAAACCTGCGGCAAGTAACCATTCTTTCCAGCTCTCAACATTCAGCAAATTTCAAAATCTCAGAAATCATAGATGCTGCCGTAAAAAAGGTTGACGGCGAAGTGAGTGTATATTTTAAAAACCTGACCACTTCTGAATCTATCATCGTTAATGGAGACAAAAAATACTACATGGCAAGTATGTATAAAGTAATCCTCACCATTTTTCTTCTGGATGAGGTGGCAAAGGGAAACACCACACTTAACACCCATGTCGGTACAAGTGGCGCAACACTTACCAGCGCCTTGCAGAAAATCATCACAGAAAGCAATAATGAATACGCGCAAATACTGGCAGAAAGTTATGGATGGATAACAATTGAGCAAGCAGTGAGCGAAAAACTTGGTATTTCTTTTAGTTTTGACAAAGACCTTACCACCACAGTAAAAGATATTGGCGTTCTTTTTGAGGATATCGCCCTATCGCTTCGCGTCGAAGATTCTGAAAGTAAATATCTGTTAAATCTCCTGCAAGACCAGACAAAACTATCAAAACTGCCAAAGTACTTGCCAAAAAATATCCTCTCACACAATAAAACTGGAGAATATAAGGAATATTCCCATGACGCGGGTATTTTTTACACGCCAAAGGCAAACTATGTGCTGGCGTTTATGAGTAAGACAAAAAATCAAGGTGAAACAAACGAACAGATGGCAAAGATGTCAAAAGAAATCTACGAAACACTTAATAATTAAGTAGCTTTCTTGATATCAGAAATATTCCAGGCTGCAAATGTACAGGCAGGGTAATTGGAGCAGCCAAAAAACTTTCTGCCTCTTTTTGTTTTTTTGACAATGATTTTTCCTCCATCTTTTGGACAAGTTAATCCCGTCTCCTCAACAAACTGTTTGGTAAACTTGCATTTGGGAAAACTTGAGCAGGAAATAAACTTGCCAAAACGGCCGGTTCTAACAACCAGTCTTGCGCCACAATCTGGACACAACTCGTCTAATTCCTCAACTTCTATTTTTACTCTCGCCACATCTTTCATTTGTGATAACTTTTTCTCAAACGGCGTATAAAAATCTTTCATCATAGGCCTCCATTCTTTTTTGCCATGTGCAATGTTGTCAAGCTGATCTTCCATTTCCGCAGTAAAAGGGATATCATCAATATCCGAGAAATTAGCCACTAAAAAATCATTGACTGCAATCCCGACTGCTGTTGGCTTAAATCGAGCCTCTTCCCGTTCAATGTATCCCCGCTCTTCAATCGTTCCCACAATAGTGGCATAGGTTGAAGGCCTGCCAATACCTTTTTCTTCGAGTGTTTTAATAAGCGAGGCATCGTTGTAACGAGGAGGAGGCGGTGTTTCGTGAAACTGCTCGTTAATTGACTGCGGTTGCAGTTTTTCACCAACAGTAAACTGCGGCAATTTACTATCCTGCAATGCCTGTGGATTTATTTTTAAGAAACCATCAAAAACTAAAACCGAACCATTAGCCTTAAAACGATAGTCCTTAGCATCAGCAAGCACTGTTGTTGATTCTGTAATCGCATCTGACATTTGTGATGCCACCGCCCTCCTCCAAATCAATTCATATAGCTTAGTATGAATCCCTCCGATTTGAGCTTGCAATTCGCCCACATTTGTCGGACGAATTGCTTCATGAGCTTCTTGAGCTAATTTTTGTTTGGTGGCATAAAACCGGGGTTTTTCGGAGAGATACCTATCTCCATATTCTTTTTTAACAAATGTCCGAATTGCATTTTGTGCCGATAATGCGATTGTCACAGAATCTGTCCTGTGATAAGTAATATATCCTTCTTCATACAGTTTTTGCGCCAAACTCATGGTGCGTTTTCCCGATAATCCAAGCCTTCTAGACGCATCCTGCTGCAGGGTTGATGTTGTATATGGAGGTTGTGGAGAGCGTTTCATTTCTTTTTGCAAAACATCCGCCACAACAAAATTTTTCCCCTGAAGGTCTGCAACAATTTTTTTTGCATCTTCTTCTTTTTCTATATTTGTCTTGGTTACTTTGTAATCACCATCGTATAAATTAAATATCTCCTGCAATTCTATTTTTTGGCCATTTATCTCGATTAAATTAAAAACTATTTCGTTTTCTTTTTTTACTGTTGCGTGAATAGTAAAATATGGTTTTTTGGCAAACTTCTCAATTTCTCTTTCTCTTTCCACGATCAAACGCAAAGCAACAGACTGGACCCGTCCTGCCGAAAGGCCACGCCTAATTTTTTGCCACAAAAGTGGTGAGAGCTTGTAACCAACTAGACGATCTAAAACGCGACGAGCAGTCTGCGCATCAACTAAATTAGCATCTATCGAACGGTGATTTTTTAGAGCTTGCTCAATTGCTTCTTTGGTGATTTCGTGAAATACTATTCGCTTTAACTTATTCTTGGAAAGTTTTAATACTTCTGCAACATGATACGCAATTGCTTCTCCTTCGCGGTCTGGGTCTGTTGCGAGAATAATACTGTCTACTCCTTTTGCTGCAGATTTTAGTTCTGCAATTGTTTTTTTCTTATCAGTTACAACTTCGAAATCCGGCGTAAAATCATGCTCCACATCAACCCCAAGGGTGCTTTTGGGCAAATCAACAACATGCCCCATCGAGGCTTTGATGATATACTCATTTCCTAAATATCTCCCAATTGTTTTGGCTTTTGTTGGTGATTCTACTATCACTAAGTTCATAACCGAATCTCTGTAGTATAACAAATAATGCACTAAAAAAAATAGCAACTACTCCTGCCTGCAACAATATATCTTTATATCCAAAAATCCACAAATATCCTAAGCTTCCCAAAAACGAAGCAAAAAACACAAACGGCACTGTCTCTATTTCAAACTTCCTCTCATACAAAAAGACAATAAATAAAAACAGGATAAAAAATATGCTGCTTATACCTATGCTTCGCACCAATAAGAGATCAAGTAAAATCCCTGCCAGAAGGGAAATGGGAAAAATTACGGCATCTTTTTGGAAAATATAAAAGATAAGAAGTAAACAGAATGTTAACGGAAGTGTTGTTACTGATCCCTCAAGTAAAACCGGGATAAAAATAAAAGGTAAGAATAAAAACTTATTCATTACTGATTACTCATTACCACAAATACTGTTGAAACCTTACTAAAATCAATAACACTTTCTACTTGGGCGCTTTGAAACAAACTGCTTTGCGTTTTATCAACAGAGATTATTTTACCCACGATAAGATTTGGGGGGTCTTTTATTACCACAATTTCACCTACCCTTAAATCTTCTGATGCCAAAACATTCTCAAACACCAAATCTCCTCCTTGTCCTTTTACCACCCCCAATACTCCTCCTACCGTTTGGGCGGAAAAAGACAGAGATGGATCGGTAATAAGGGTAACAACAGAAAATCTTTCTGAAACTTTTGTTACTTTTCCAACAACGTTGTCTTTAAAAACAACTACCTGTCCAATCCTAATTTTATCTTCCTCTCCAGCATCAAGAATAAAAATGCTGGGAGCCGATATCCCTGGAATAAAACGGGGCATGCCAAGAATATTTGCGGGAAGCAACAATTTACTATTTGGATTATTTGTTTGAAATTGATCTTTTAAGGCTATTACTTCTTTTTCCAATTGCTTTTGATCAACAATTTTTTTTTGTAAACTTGCTATTTCTCTTCGAAGCTCATCTTTTTCTTTATCAAAAAAAATCTGCTGCATTTGGGTAAGAGAAAAAATGATCCTTTGCATTGGTTTAATAGTGCTTTCAAATACGCCGCGCACATTTTCAAACCATGATGCCTTGGCCATAAAAAAAAGCGCTATGGACAAAAAAAGAAAAAGTAAAAAAGTCAGGAAAAATCGCTCGCGTTTTCTCACTTTAGTCCGCCTGTTACCTTCACCCTATGCAACAGTCTCTCGTCTTCTAAGACCTTTGCTGCTCCCCTAACAACGGTGGTTAGTGGATCTAAAGACACCACTACCGGCATGTGAATCCGCTCCACAATCAAATGATCCAGCCCCAAAAGCAAAGCTCCTCCGCCTGTTAACAAAATACCATGCTCCAAAATATCCGATGTTAGCTCGGGTGGCGTTTCTTCAACTACCTCTGCTATTTCTTCGATAATACGGGTTAAAACACTGGCTAAGGCCTCGCGAACTTCGGTTTCTGTAATACGGATGCTTTTGGGAAGTCCCGTCTCTATATCCCGCCCCCGCACAATCGCCATTTTCTCAGTATCATCTTTTTCTTCTGTTTTCTTTAACTTTGAACTTTGAACTTTGAACTTTGAACTTTTCTTGTACGCGCTTCCTATCTTTATTTTTAGTTCCTCTACTGTTTTCTCGCCAATCAAAAGTCCGTGACGAAGCCTGATGTAATGTAAAACCGCCTGATCCATCTCATCGCCGGCAATCCTAAGGGATCTACTCACTACAATCCCGCCCAGAGAAATAACGGCTATTTCTGTTGTCCCTCCTCCTATATCAATTACCATTGCTCCGGTTGGCTGAAAAACCGAAATGCCCTCTCCAATAGCTGCTGCCATTGGCTCCTCGATAAGATAGGCTGCTCTTGCTCCTGCGGTGAGTGCCGCTTCCCACACTGCCCGTCGTTCTACTTCGGTAACCGATGAAGGTATGCCAATAACAACTTTAGGTCTGGCAAACGATGAGGGAACAATGCTTCCAACATCATGCACTCGCGCGATATAGTGCGCTATCATGGCCATTGTCGCATCAAAATCAGCAATCACCCCATGTCTAAGCGGCCTAATGGTGGTGAGCATTGCCGGTGTTTTTCCCACCATATTCTTTGCCTCTGCTCCAATGGCAATCACTTTTTTTGTTTTCTTGTGCATGGCCACAACCGAAGGTTCACGAATTACAATCCCCTTTCCCTTAACCCATACCAAAGTGTTAGCAGTCCCTAAATCAATACCAATATCGTGAGAAAAAAGGGAAAAAAACTTATCAAACATACCTCACATAATACCATCTTACCCATACTTTTCCAAGAGCAAAAAATACTTGACAAGTTGTCAAGAAAATTGTATAGTTTCTTTATTATGCAGCAGCTAACCGTTGGCGAGTTTAAGTCAAAATTCTCGCAAGTTCTGGAAAAAGTATTGCAGGGTGAAAGCGTGGGCATTACCTACGGCAAAAGCAAAAAAAAAGTGGCAGCATTTATTCCATATGGTAAATATGCTTCAGATAAAAAAATTAAACTGGGTATACTTGAAGGGAAAGCCTCTTTTAAAATAAAGAAGGGGTTTAAGATGACTGAAGAGGAATTTTTGCAGTCGTGAACTATCTTGTAGATACCCACATCTTTTTGTGGTCAATAATATCACCAAAAAAAATTCCCCAGAAAATAAGAAAAATCTTAAATGACCCAGAGCCCACAAAGTTTGTTAGTGTTCTTTCATTTTGGGAAATTTCTTTGAAGTTTTCTCTTGACAAAATTGATCTGGTTGGCATCTTGCCTGACGAATTACCTGACATTGCTAAAAAAGCCAACTTCGATATTATCGATTTAGACGTAAAAACAGCCTCTTCTTATCACAAACTACCAAAAACTAATAACAAAGATCCGTTTGACCGCATGCTGGTCTGGCAGGCAATACAAAAAAATTTGTATTTACTAACCAAAGACAGAGATTTTTCCGACTATAAAAACCATGGCCTGAAAATAGCCCTATAGTTGAATTTGGGCAGATTCTGGAGTATAATCTTTTCATGACAACTGAAGCTAGACCTTCCAGATTCGGACCAAACCATACTCCTCCACCAGATTTCGCTCTTGATCGCCTAAAAGGAGTCTTTCGAAAACCTACACTTAGGAGATTACTAACATATGGAGATTCTTTGGGTATTGATCCTGACTCTGTGTTTAAGCATGTGATTACACAATATCCAGAAAAAACTATAACAGAGTTAGTTGCTGAAACAAGGATGCCTCGGGGTACTTTTATAGATATGTTGGATTTTGCAGGTATCCAAAGACGGACAATGGAAGAAGTAAGACAGAGAAATAAACAAGAAGGAAAAGGCGTATTTGGTATGACTCGTGAAGCCCGCCAAGAAGCTGGAAGAAACAGTGGAAGCGGCATAAGAGCAAGAGATAACAATTTTGGTGTTGTTGCTTTAACAAAAGAACAAAGAGTAGCGGCTGGTAAAAAAGGAGCTTCTAAAATTCGTCCAGAAACAGGAGAAACACAGGCTCAATATAATGGAAGAAGATCTTGGGAATTAAAAGCTGGTTTTCATGCGCAAACCCGCGAACAACGAGCCCGATTAGGAATAGCTGTTACTGAAAGAATGGACTCACGGAAAGCGATTGCTGGAGAAAACTATTTTGATTCATACGCAGAAGCAGCCACAGCAATGTCACTTGAGCAATTTGTTCCAGAGTATCAAGTTGCGCGAGGAGATAACTATCAAGTGATACTCGAAAGTGCTGGGATAAAAGTTGATTTTCTGGTTGGTGATGTACTTGTTGAATATAATCCGATTGTACTTAAATATCTTCAAAGGAGGGTAACAGGTTTTGATACCCAAGAAGAATACGAATTGTATATGCAAAACCTTAGCCAATTAGATGAAAATCAACAAGTTGGGTATACCGAACAGGTTAGAGAAGGAATTGCACAGCGATATTTTCAAAGACGAAGAAGAGCTATTGACCAGGATCCTGGATTCAGAGACAGAGAACTAATTGTTGCGACAACACCAGGCGATTTATACGACCAAGTTATCACTCGCTTCGGAGAAAATTATCCTAATAGGGATGAATTCATAGAATTTTTTAATGCAACAACGAGAACAATACGTAATGAAAATAGAAGAAGACGAAGAAGAGAAAATCAATAAATAAAAATATCAAATATCTCCTTTATCTCCTTCCGATATGGGATCGGTTTAGCTAGGACGAAACGGTACAAACAAGTTTGCTGAATTTTTGGCAATATGATAAGATTGAAAAATCCAACAATGAATCTTATCTCCATCTGCAATCGCATTATCGAGTACTCCTTCTACGCCATTTTTCTCTTTGTCCCTCTTGCCTTTGCTGGCGATACGTCCGAACTTTTTGAGTTCAATAAAATGTGGCTGACTTTTGCTTTGGCCATTGTTATAGCGGCCGCGTGGGGAGCAAAGGCGATTCTTCAAAAAGAACTGCGAATCCGGAAAACTCCGCTTGATATACCAATTGCCCTTTTTCTGCTTTCCCAGGTCATTTCGACAATCTTCTCCCTTGATATGCACATCTCGCTGTGGGGTTACTACTCACGCTTTAACGGCGGTCTTCTGTCGATCCTCGCTTATATTTTTCTATACTATGCACTTGTTTCTAACGCGACATATGGCATGGTCAAAAAAACTCTACTTGTCTCTCTTGTTTCTGGTCTTGTTGTCACACTTTGGGGCTTACCTTCGCACTTTGGCTATGATCCAACCTGCTTACTTTTTCGAGGAAGTCTTGATGTTTCCTGCTGGACAGAAAGCTTCCAGCCCAAAATCCGCATCTTCTCAACTCTTGGCCAACCCAACTGGCTAGCAGCGTACCTAACTATCTTGATACCTATAGCAATTGCTTTCGCACTTCAGAAAACTCAGATTTTACTCCTTGCTGCTCTTTTTTACCTCGCAATTTTGTACACTGGTTCCCGCTCGGGTTTTTTGGGTCTTTTGGTGGGAAGTTTTGTTTTTTTCCTCTTGAGTAAGGAGAAACTTACTCTTCTCAAATTTGTGATCTTTCCCCTTCTTGTTCTTTCTCTTCTTATCGGAACTCCAGTTGATTCGCAAATTAAGCAATTCATGCCTATAACCTACAACCCACAACCTACAACCTCTCCTAAAGGTCCAGTGCTCGAAACAGGTGGCACCGAGTCCGGAACTATCCGCCTGATTGTCTGGAAAGGAGCAATTGACACCTGGCTACATAATCCACTATTTGGCAGCGGTGTTGAAACATTTGCCTACGCGTACTATAAATATAGACCTTTCGAACACAATTTAACCTCTGAATGGGACTATTTATATAACAAAGCTCACAACGAATATCTCAACTACTTAGCAACAACGGGAATATTTGGTTTGGGAAGTTACCTTTTAATGATAGGAACATTTCTTTTTATAACTTTACGAAATCGCAAATCGCAAATTATTTTTAGCCTGTTGGCAGCCTACATTTCTATTCTGGTTTCCAATTTCTTGGGTTTCTCAGTTGTTATCATAAATCTTTACTTCTTCTTAATTCCAGCCTTTGTGTTTGTTTTAGAAGGAATGACCAAAGAAAAAAACTACCCTCTTCCCGCCATACGCTACCCGCTGTTAGTAATTCTTCCCTTAATGCTTACTGCTTTATACCTACTACTAACGCTGTACCGTTTCTGGGAAGCAGACAAATCATACGCCCGAGGTTATAATCTCAACCGTGCCGGACAATACCAATATGGATACTTTGATTTAGCAGATGCTGTTGAAAAAAGACCCAGCGAACCGGTATTTTTGGACGAACTTTCCTACAATGCAGGTGTGCTGGCGCTGGCATTAGACACACAAAAAGAAGCTACTTATGCAGCAATGCTTACCAAAGAAACCCTAGCATTGAGTAACAAAGTTGTTGCCGACCATCCAAACAGCATTACTTTTTGGAAAACTCGCATCAGGCTCCTTAACCTCTTGAGTAATCAAGACCAAAAGTATCTTTCCCTTGCTCTTGACGCAGCAAAAAAAGCCAAAACACTTGCCCCAACCGACGCCAAAGTCTCCTACACCCTTGGCATTCTCTATGGACAAAACAGGGAAAAACAAAAAGCCATTAAAGCACTCCAACAATCAGTCAACTTAAAACCCGACTATAAAGACGCCTATTACGCCCTGGCGCTTTTTTATCACGATTTAGCAACAGACAAAAACAGCCGCGTTATTGATAATGATTTGCAGAAAAAGGCAATTGATACTATGCAATACATCCTAGATAACATTGCCTCCGATGACGCCCAAGCAAAAAAAGCCCTCGAGACGTGGGAAAAGAACTAACTCTATGCTATAATTTCCGCATGCTACCTATTGTCAAAGCGCCAAATGATGTGCTCTCATCTCCTGCAAATCCCGTCCAAAAAGTTGATGCGTCTATTCTTCGTCTGATTGAGGAAATGAAAAAAACGCTGCTTGTTACACATGATCCAGAAGGAGTGGGATTGGCTGCGCCGCAAGTTGGAAAAGCTCTACAGCTTTTTCTTACCAAACCAACCCCAAAATCAGCATTTTTAGTGTGCGTCAATCCCAAGATTATAAGCGTTTCGGAAACCATGCAGGAACTTGGCCGTCCAAAACGCTCAAAAGCGCCTGCTAAGTTAGAGGGCTGCTTATCTTTAGTTAATATTTGGGGAACCCTGAAGCGCCATGCAACAGTTACTCTCTCCTATTTGGATGAGCGGGGAAAACCACACACCAAAAAGTTTAGCGGCTTTCTAGCAACAATTATTCAACACGAAATGGACCATTTAGAAGGCATTCTTTTCCCCAAACGGGTACTTGAACAACAAGGCAAGCTCTACAGATCACACAAGAATAAAAAGGGTGAAGACGAGTTTGAGGAAATTGTGCTGTGAATATAATTTTCTTTGGTAATACCAAATATTCAGTTATAGTCGCTGAAAAACTGCACAAAAATTTCGGTCTAAAAGCAGTTGTAACTATTCCCGATTCACCTGTCAAAGCCTTTGCATTAAAAAATAACATTCGAGTTGTTGAGTCTCGTCGTCTAGACAACAATACTGTAAAACAAATTGCTCATTTCTCGCCTGATTTTTTGGTGGTGGCAGATTATGGTCTCTTACTACCTAAAGAGCTTCTTAATCTCCCAAAATATGCGCCGCTCAATGTTCATCATTCACTTTTACCAAAATACCGCGGCCCCTCTCCTGTTCCAACGGCTATCTTAAACGGCGAAAAGATCTCCGGAGTCACAATTATTAAAATGAACGAGGTACTAGATGCTGGTGATATTCTTGCCCAAAAAGAATATACCCTTAAACCCGATGAAACTACCCCAAACTTGCTTACCAAACTTAATGAGCTAGGTGGAGAAATTATTATTTCAGTTATTAACGATTATATTGCGGGTTATGCAAAACCAATACCACAGAATGAAAATGATGTCACATTCACAAAACGTTTTGAGAAAAAAGATGGATATATTGATCTAAAAAACCCACCTGAACAACTTGATCGCATGATCCGCGCCTTCTACCCCTGGCCTGGTGTTTGGACTCGTCAAATGATAAATGGTAAATCATCAATTATCAAATTTTTGCCCCTGCAAAAAATACAAGTAGAAGGCAAAAAACCGATGAGTTATAAAGATTTTATCAACGGCTACCAACAGTTGCTTGAGGAACCTGCATTTCTTCCTTAGCACGTCTTAAGCACTTGGTGCACAGTCTAAGTTTCTTTGAAGTTCCATCAATAACCACATGCGCTGCGTGAAGATTGGGCTTAAATACTCTGCTGTGCTTGGGAGCCCGCTGCTGCCAACGCTGTCCTGCCACGCCCGGATGATGCCGATGGGTCTTACCAACCATTCTTCCTTTTCCGCACATATCGCATATATAAGCCATAGACAAATATGATATCATATAATTGTTGTCTGAACAATATGGAACTATTAATCGGCCTTACTATTCTAATCTTCTCCGCCATTCTCCATGAGGTTGCACATGGGTTTGTGGCAGATCGTTTTGGCGATCCAACAGCCCGGCTCGCAGGAAGACTTACTCTTGATCCAAGACCTCATATAGATCCTGTCCTTACCATTTTTCTCCCCCTCATGCTCATACTCTCTGGCTCCCCGATTATTTTTGGCGGCGCAAAGCCGGTACCTATTGATCCATTCAACCTTAAAGAAGGCAGAAAAGATGTGGCGCTGGTGGCCTTGGTTGGTCCCCTTACCAATGTTCTCTTAGCAATAGCAGGAGCGCTGCTTTTTCGTTTTCTGGATGCGCTGCCAATTATTTTCCCCGAGCTTGTCGGGCTAATCCTTGTTTTAATTGTCAAATACAATCTGCTTTTGGCAATTTTTAACTTACTCCCTATCCCACCACTGGATGGATCCAAAGTCTTTGCCATGTTGCTTCCGGAAAAACATGCCAACACCTACCTTTCTCTGCAACAGGTCGGGATATTTATTCTGCTTTTTCTCCTCTTTTTCCCAGTGGGCGGATTTTCTTTAATGGAGTTTGTCTCAAACCTCCTCAACTTCTCCTTTTCCCTTTTACTTCCACTCTAACATTTGATATTTGACATCTGAGTTTATCCTTGTTTATACTATACTTGTTCTTTGGTATTTGAAAGACGGATGGAGGATTTTCCTCTACAATTTCATCGGATTTGAGGTACCAGTCTGTCTGCCAAAAGCTAGACGGCGAGGGACAAGACACTGTTCATTTTGCCTGCGGGTACGATGACGTGTCTACCTAAATTTTCAAGTTCGGGGAAACAACCACTGTTTTCGATACCAAAGACAGGATTTATTTTTTAAACTAGTTGAATTTTAAAATGGGAATTATCCTATTTGTTGTTGTTTTTGCTTCTATTACACCACCCATTTACGCCATGTCTCAAGGCCAAAATCCCATCCGTATGTTTGTAAATCAAATCCTAAAGCAAAATATGGAGCCAAAACCGGTTTTGGGAGAGAGTAAAAATTCCCTACCGGTCGAACAAAAAATTCAAATTGTCAGCAATGAATTTCTGGTTAAATTCAAATCAAATAGAGCCAATAATTTACGGTTAAGATATGAACAATCCGGTAAGAAAGGCTTAAATAATACCAGTAACCAGCAGTTAGATACAACAGGCAGCAGGGCAGGGCTTAAAAATATAGAACCGGTTTTAAAAAATCAAGCTGGTCTAAAACAAAAGAGCCAAAAAGTAAGAGAGAAGGCGGACAAACTTAATAGATGGTACAAAGTACAAATAAATGTCCCTAAAAAAACATTTGACCTTTCACGGGATGATTTTTCTACCCTACTTGCAGACCCAGATTTTAAAAAGTATCTGCTTTTGTATAGAGCATATCAGGCTTCAGAAGAGGTAGAAGCTGTTGAACATAATTATATATATTCTCTCAATGTAATCCCAAATGATCCTAAATTTCCTGAGATGTGGGGACTTACTAAGATTAACGCTGCTTCTGCCTGGGACCAATCTACAGGACTTGGGGTGGTTGTTGCTGATATTGATACAGGCATAAATTACAATCATCCAGACTTAAAAGATGCTATTTGGATAAATCCCGCTGAATCAGGCTCTACTACCCAAGAAGGCCCTACTCCCAATTGCACCAGCAGAGGACTTGCCTTAAATAAAAGCTGCAACAATATAGATGATGATGGAAACGGGTATGTTGATGATTACAGAGGGTGGGATTTTTATAATAATGATAATAATCCAATAGATGATCATGGCCATGGCACTCATACTTCCGGGACCATTGCTGCTTTGGGGAATAATGGTCTAGGAGTGATCGGAGTTAGCTGGAACAGCAAGATACTTCCCTTAAAGATTTGTAATTATCTCGGCAGTTGCCCATTAGACAGTGTAATCAAAGCTATCAGCTATAGCGCTGATTTGGGAGTAAAAGTTTCATCGAATAGCTATGGAGGTTCGTTTAGCCAAAGCATTAATGATGCAATGCAATATGCTCATAGCAAAGGCCAGGTTATTGTAGCGTCCGCAGGTAATAATGCTGCTGACGCCATGTTAAACTCTCCTGCCTCAGCTGCACAAGCAATTACAGTCGCATCCTCAAATCAGAGTGATACAAAAAGCTTGTTTTCCAATTTTGGCAGTAAAATTGATGTGACAGCTCCCGGAGAAAGTATCTTATCAACTTGTATAAATAGCAATTACTGCTTAATGAGCGGCACCTCTATGTCAGCTCCTCATGTGTCAGGATTAGCAGCTTTAATTTTGGCGAAAAATCCTAGTTTGACAAATGAAGAAGTAAGACAAATTATCAGAAGCGGGGCAGATGATGTGGAAATTGCGGGACGGGATAATAACTCGGGCTATGGAAGGATCAATGCCCTAAAATCTCTCAATTTAGCTTCTGCTAAACCAACGACCCCCTTTATCTCTTCTCCAACTCAGGGGCAAAATCTTTCCCTAGCCAATGGTGCACAATTAATCCCGGTTATGGGCACTGTTACAGGCAGCAATTTTGCCTCATATAAGCTAGAAATTGTTGGTACAGAAGGTGGAAGTTGGAATACTTTGGCAAGCGGCACTAGCCAAATAGCCACAGATAGTGAAATTGCCAAATTAGATTTAACAAAGCTGGGTGATGGGAAATATACCTTAAAATTATCCGCCACAAATACACAAGGGAACACCTTTAACAATCAAGTTAATATAGAGGTGCATAATATGGATCTTTCCATTACCTATCCAAATGGAATAGTATCGAACAGTCAATTTGACATTGTAGGGACTGCTTCGGGTAAAGCTGGTTCTGCTTTTAGCAGATACCTATTAGAATGGGGGGTGGGCATAAGTCCCGCCAGCTGGTTTGCAAATGGCATTATTTTAGCAAATAACGGCACGCAAAGCATTACTAATGGAACTTTAGGCACCTTTGATCCAACTGTTTTGCCAAACTCAGGAAGCGGATACACCCTAAGACTGACTGTCTACAATAATTTTCAAATACCCAGTTTCCGCAAAGTTTCCTTTCAGCCTGAAGCAGGTCTTGTCAACGGCTGGCCAAAACCGTATGGGACTGTTGATCCGTACAATTGGACCTCTGATCCTGTAGTAACAGATCTTGATGGGGATGCTAAGCCGGAGTTTATCACCTCGGCGATGTGGACTAATAAGCTCTATGCTTTCCGTGCCAATGGTGATGCTGTCCCCGGCTGGCCGGTAACACTGCCTGGTATCGGCAACGCAGCGCCTGCTGTTTCGGATTTAGATGGGGATGGTAAAGCAGAAGTGGTTGTTAATAGTAGCTGGATGAGTTCTAATGTCAAAGGACTATTGGTGTTTAAAGGCGATGGAACACCTTACCCTGGATGGAACAGCCCTGTAGAATTTGTACCTGCTTTGAATACTCCAGCTTTAGCTGATATAGATAATGACGGCAAAAAAGAGATTATTAATAATAATTGCGGTGTGCATGTGTATAAGTTGGATGGATCTGAATTACCCGGCTGGCCAGTATTACCCAAAAGTCCTATTACGGTTAACTGCGGAGGAGAACTGTTTAATTCTCCTGTAGTAGCAGATATAGACGGAGACGGTTACAAAGAAATAATTGCCGATCGCAGAGTAGGTTCAGATTCTAACATGCATAAGATATCAGTTTTTAGATATAACGGACAACTAATGTGGGAAAAAGATACAAATTTTTCTAATATATCTCCAGCTGTAGCTGATTTAGATGGAGACGGAAAATTAGAAGTTGCCTGGCAGCAGCGTGGCTCAACTGGTATTCAAGTTTTTAAACATGACGGCAGTAATTACCCTGGTGCTCCCTTTAACATCACTGAAGCTTCGGCTAAAGGAGGATATTTAACTATGGTTGACCTAGACGGGGATGGAAAAAGTGAAATAATCTCGCCTACTACAACGACTAGATTTGTGGTTTTAGACTATCAGGGAAAGCTAGCCTCAGGCTGGGATATACCTATTCTTATCGCATTTGATGGTTGGAATACTGCTTCATTTGGAGATTTTGACGG
>JACPGP010000012.1 GCA_016182425.1 Candidatus Levyibacteriota bacterium | reverse complement strand
GTGATTATAACAAACAGTTTTGTATATTGACAATCTCTCCCTCTTTTTACTATTCTGGATATATCTGTATGGAATACATCAATCCCTTAAAACGTTTTTGGTACTTTATCGCCTACTCCAGCTACAAACGAACCCTTGGCCTTTTATTATTCTTACTTATCGCCGCAGGTGTGCCTTTAGCCACCTGGATAGTACAACAACAAACACAAATCAAACAACAAGCCGCCCAAAATGGCACTGTACAGTTCACAAGCGACCAGGGAGGCAACAACGTAATCCAGCAAACAGCTAATCCCGAACTCTACCTTAAAATTACCCTCCCCGATAACTGGACACTTTCCCCACAGTCGCGCGCAAACCCAGCTTCTCCCCTTGCCAGTTTTGTCGAAAAAGCATATGCCGCCGCATGTGTAGCACCAAGCGTCTGTTCGTCTGACCCAAACCCTGATCCCAACATCTGGACACGCACGGATGGCGAGTGCGCTGATAACGAGGAAGGAGAAACGATGTATTGCTATGTGCGAAAAAGTGGCGGAGGAGGAGGCGGTGGCGGATCCACCCCAACCCCCACCCCTACCACGCAACCACCTTCTCAAACGCGCTGTACGGAAGTACGTGTTGCAAACAGTTCACCACCAAAACAGGGGGAAAGTATTTTTGTTGGTGTAAAGTACACAGGCAACCCAACCAGCATTAAGTTTTGGATTTCCAATAATGACCAGCTTAATAAAACAAGCGCAGTGGAAGTAGGAGATAACTGGACGTTTGTGGATACGAAATCGCCAATCCCTGAAAGCGAATATAATTTAAGCTCTACAGCACAATTTGACCCTGGAAGACATTTTGTTTTAGCAGAACTACTTAATAATCAAGGAACTGTTGTTGACAATGATCGAGCAAGATGCGGATCTCCTGCGTTTACCCTTGAGGCGGGTAGTCCATCAACACCAACCACTGCGCCAACCGCACCGCCAACTGGTCCACAAATAACCCTTTATCAAATCCATATCCAAAATAGCGATGGGGGTAGTGGTGGACTTGACCCACAACGAATTACCGGCGCTTCTGATTTAGCAAGATTTTTTGCCAATCCATATTGGAAACTTAATCCTAACGCCGCTGGTACAACACGAAAAGTGCAGGTTGATTTCTATGGTAGAAACGCGCAAGGAAATGAAGTGCAAAAACAAATAACTACCCCCATTACTTATACAGGAAGCGCTGATACTCCTCCAGCCCCTACCCGAACACCTTTTGGCTGTGAAAGAACACCCGAGCAAATGGGAACAAATGTTAGTGATACTTTGCCACTTTCCGAACAAAATAAAGTCTATCGATGGGTACAAGTAACTAAATCTGGAGAACCAACGGAGAAGTGCGAAACTGAATATTTCGATGCCGCTGTTTGTATCGAGCCCCCTGGATCTAAGACTGATGCCGAAAAAAATAGCCAGTGTCCACAAAACACATTACCAGATCCTTTTAATAAAATTGCAGAAGAAACCAGCAACTGGTGCACTAGAAAAAGTGATGATCCTCATACTGATGTTGCTCACTGCTGGCAACTGCGATATATTGGCAGCGCTGGCGGTGGCGGCGCGCCTCCACCTGCTGTGCCAACTGTAACTCCTCGTCCAGGAGAACCAACCGTAACGCCAAGGCCAACGGTTACTCCAGGTGGTCCAACCGTAACTCCAACTAATACGCCAACACCTTCTCCAACAGGAAGTCCCGCACCAACGCCAACAATTACCCCATCGGTAACCCCAGGTGGACCAAGTCTCACTCCCACAACAACACCTACTGTTGGGCCAACCGCAACGTCAACACCCATACCCCCTGGAACAACAACCATGTCGCTAAGTGTTTCGCTTTCGGGCATTGGGCCGCAAGGTAGAACCGGAACACCCCAAGCGAAAAACAATCCCAAACCGACAGACGAGAAGCGTGACTTGGCAATTTACTTCTACGAAGCAGGGGTTGACCCAACCGACGATATTAACGGATCAAAAGCAAAATGGTTTACCACGGTACAAGATAAGCTGGAATACGATGGAAGCGGCAAGTTTGTCGCCAAAGATATTGTCGTTGACGAAAGAGTAACAACCGGCGACTACCAAATTCTTATCAAGTCTCCCCGCTACTTGCGAAAACGAGTGCCGGGAATCAAACACATAATCCAAGGTAAAGGAAATCAAATTTCACCACTTGTCACCCTTATTCTTGGCGACGCGAATAACGACAACAAGCTTGATACGATGGATTACAACATATATTTTGGTTGCTTAGGCAAGCAAACAGATGACTGCAGACGGCAAGTCGACTTTAACGACGATGGAAAAGTTGACAGCAGGCTTCCATCGCCGGACTTTACCGATTATGCCTTGTTTACCGAACAATTCGCACTACAGGAAGGAGATTAACTTATGTCGAAAAAAACATTAATGCTCATTTTTGTACTTCTTATAATTACTGCCGGACTTTTGTACCTGGCATTTGTTCCATTCGAAAAGAGCGGACAAACTTCTATTGCTCCGCCTCTTCTTACTCCGGAGCCTTCGCCCACCCCAGCAACACAAACAGCTCTTGCTCTTTCCCCAAACCCTCTAATTATTGCTTCCACCTCGGGCAGCTTGGAACTTACTATTGATACCGGGGCAAATAATGTGACTGCAGTGCAAATTGAGCTAACATACGACCCAAACGCGTTAGGTAGTGTTGATATTATCCCCGGAACATTTTTTGATGACCCAATTACACTTCTTAAAAACGTTGATACTAAAAACGGAAAAATTTCCTATGTTCTGGCAACATCTCCCACAGGGAGAGCAAAAACAGGCAAAGGAACAGTAGCTGCTATTGTTTTTACCGCCACCATTGCCTCAGGAGCAAAAACCCAAATTTCCTTTTCTCCAAAAACACTCGTTACTGCCGAGAAAGTGCAAGTATCAGTACTCAAGTCTGCAGAAAACGCCACTATTTTCTATGTGCAAGAGGGATCAGCTGGACAACAATCAACAGAAATTGGCCCTTTTAAACCAAGTCCATAATCCTATGTCAAAAAAAATAACATTGCTCATTGGCCTTTTGCTTCTTATTGCCATACCTATTGGTATAAGCTTTTTTTCCGAAAAACCCAAACCAGCAGAAAAAACTCCCTCTATACCACAAGTTGTCTCTCCAACAGAAAAAATTGTCAATGCTCAAACTTCGCTTGCTTTTTTTCCAAGTCCCTATGCAATTTCCTCATCATCTGGATCTCTTGCTGTGGCAATAGATACCGGAGAAAACGAGGTTACTGCAGTGCAACTGGAAATTACCTACGATCCCAAGGTTTTGCAAAATGTCGCCATAACGCCTGGAACATTTTTTGAAAACCCCCTGCAGCTGTTAAAAAATGTTAACAGCACAAAAGGTAAAATAACTTACGCTTTTGGAGCTGCGCCAACGGCCAAAGCCAAAATCGGTAGCGGAACAGTGGCAACGATTACGTTTACTACAAATCTAAAACCTGGTGAAAAAACCGATATTACCTTCTCGCCTGAAACACTAGTAACCGCGGAAGGAGTTAGAGTTACAGTACTTAAAGAAGCTTTAGGAACAACTATAGAAAGACAATGAAGCAATGGGCTATCTTTCTCTCCTTATTATTTCTAATTTTTCATCTCTTACCTCTCACCTCCCACGCCCAAGAACCCAGATTTGTCCCTGATGAGGTAATTGTTAAGTACAAAAATGGGCAGTCGCCTGATGATATCAAAGCACTCATCCAACAGAAACATGCCAGAAAAAAAACAATTATTGGATTTTTAAAAGTTTTTTTTGAAGATCTTACCAAGCGGATAAAAAAACAAGAAACCATTGAAGACAAGCTTAAAAGGCTTGAGGATGCAGACAAAAAGATGGGCGTTATTTCTAGAAAACAACTCTTTGCCAATCCTCCGCCACAACTTGCCAACATTTACCTAATTAAACTTAAAGAAAAAAATAAAGTTTTGGAAACAATTGAGCTTTATAAAGCTTTGCCCGAAGTCGAATACGCCGAACCGAATCATATTTTGCGCATCATGCAATGAAATATATACTTCTTGTTTATTCATTATTCTTTATTCATTATTCTTTATTCGTGGTTTTCCCCGTAAACGCTCAGGAGCTGCCTCTTGTAGGAAAAGATATTATCACAAGAGAAAAACAATTACCAAAAGACACAGGGCCGCGATTTATTACAGGTGAAATTATTGTTAAATTCAAAGACAAACAAGCGCCGGAAGACATTAGAAAAGACGTAGAGAAACGTGAAGAAAGAGCGACAAATTTTTTTGGACGGGCGCAAAATCTTTCTGAAAATGTCTTTCTCCAAATAAAAGGTGAGGAAACCCCCGAAGAAAAACTCCAGGAAATAAAAGTTGTAGAGCAAAAAACAGGAACAATAAATGTTGAAAAACTTTTCAAAGAATCAAAACTTCAAAAAAGACAACAGGCAATATTAGATACTATAAGAGTTGTAAAAACAACCTCTAAAATTTCTACTTCAGAAGTAGAAAAACTCTACGACCAACTAGACAATGTCGAATACGCTAGGCCAAATTATCTACGTGAAACTCTTGAAATTCCAAACGACACATACTACAACGCGCTATGGGGAATGACAAAAATAGATATGCCAAGGGCATGGGATATAACAAAAGGATCAAATAATATTGTAGTTGCTGTTGTTGATACTGGCATCGGATATACACATGAAGATTTAGCGGGAAAAGTAACCGATGGATGGGACTACTATTATAATGATAATAACCCATACGATTTTCAAGGCCACGGCACGCATGTGGCAGGAACAATCGGCGCGGTAACAAATAACAGCAAAGGCGTCAGTGGTATCAATTGGAATATACAACTATGGGCACTTAAGGTTTTTCCAGATACAACCGGTGGTGCGCCAGACGATGCTATTTCGAATGCTGTTATTGATGCTGCTGCAAGTGGAGCAAAAATTATCAATCTAAGTCTAGGAGGAGAACCAGGATGCGACAGTTATTGGCAAGACATTATTAATACCGCAAGAGGGTATGGAGCAACAATTATTGTTGCTGCAGGAAACGAAAATCAAGACGCAAGCAATGTTAGCCCTGCTTCATGCCAGGGAGTTATTACAGTTGGCGCCACAGGACCAAATGACCAAAGATCATCGTATTCAAATTATGGAAGTGTTGTAGACATTGCAGCACCGGGCGGCGAGGTTGTAAATAATACATGTCCGCAAAATCCAGTAACATGCATCCTTTCAACATGGACGCAAAATCAATACGCGCTCGATGCAGGTACCTCGATGGCTGCTCCCCATGTTGCTGGTGTTGCGGCGCTACTTCTTGCTAAAAATCCAAACCTGACCCCAGATCAAATTGAAAGCATTATCAAAAGTAGCGGCGACACAATTACCACAGACAAGGCAATTGGCGGCAAACGGTTAAACGCCTACAAAGCACTTTTGGCACTTACTCCTCCAACCGCAACGCCCACACCAGTTCCAACCAACACTCCCACCCCCACCTTAACTCCAACGCCGCAACCAACCGCAACACCCACTCCCCTGCCAACGGCAACTCCAACTCCCATTCCTCCAACACCCACTCCAGTACCAGGCGATGTGGATGGAGACGGACAAACAACAATTTTAGACTTTAACATCTGGCGGTGTGAGTTTTTGGAAGACGGAATGTGTGCAGAACCACCATCAAACAAAACTGCTGATCTTAATAAAGATAATTTTGTTGATATTATTGACTTTAATATCTGGCGAGATGAGTTTGCTAAATAAAGCTATGATTCAGAAACTACAAGTAAACAAGCATTTCCTTGTACTCCTCCTTATTCTTCTTGCCATTCCCCTAACTGTTTTTGTAGCCCTAAGACAGCAAAATATTAGTCAAAAGGCAGCGGAGAAAGAAGTACAAACAGTCGCAAAAGGCGAAGAAACAGAAATAGAAAAAGCAATCAAAGAAGGCAGAGGAAAAAAATACAAAGGGTATATTGTAGAGTTTACCAGCGATCCTGTTACAAAACAACTCCAAAAAACAGGAAGATCAATCAAAAGTGCGAACACAGTGTTGCAGCTAAACCAAGAGTTACAAAATGAACACAATACAGCAAAACAAAACATTCTTAAACTACTGGGAGAAAAATCGATAGCTGAAGCAAGAGAAAGCACTGCTGATACAATTGCAATCCTTCAGGAATATACGACTGTGTTTAATGGTATTGCCCTTGATATTACCGATACACAAGCACAAAAAATTAAAACAGAGTCTCCTTATGTGAAAAGCATCGAGCCAAACTACCAGGTAAAAACAACGCTTTCTGAATCTGTACCTCTTATACATGCAAATGAAGTATGGCAGTTGCAAGATGCCTCGCAAAACAATATTACTGGCCAAGGAATTAAAATAGGGATTATGGATACCGGTGTAGATTATACGCATCCAGATTTGGGTGGATGTTTTGGAAACAATTGCAAAGTAACTGGCGGCTATGACTTTGTTAATAAAGATGCCGATCCTAAAGACGACAACGGCCATGGGACGCACGTTGCGGCAACTGCTGCCGGCAACGGCGTGTTAAAAGGAGTCGCGCCCGATGCAAAAATAGTTGTCTACAAAGTATTGGATTACGATGGATATGGCTTTGGTTCCAATATTCTTGCAGGTATAGAACGCAGTATGGATCCAAATCAAGACGGTAATCTAACCGATCATCTGGATGTTATTAACTTGAGTCTTGGAGGAGGAGGTACTCCGGATGGCAGCTTGGCAAGAGCAATAGATAATGCTGCTTTGGCTGGTGTTGTCGCCGCTATTTCAGCAGGAAATAGCGGGCCAACTGACACAACAATAGGAGCGCCAGGGGTTGCTCGCGGTGCAATTACGGTAGGAGCTGTTGATAAAAGCAAGAAGATTGCACAGTTTAGTTCTATCGGCCCTGTCCCACAACTACTTGGCAGTAACTATGAACTCTTAAAACCAAACGTTGTTGCGCCAGGTGTTAGCATTTGTGCCGCCCTATCAAACCAACATGATGTAAGATTCGATAATCGCGCATGTCTTGACGCAACACACATGAGTATAAGCGGAACAAGTATGGCAGCACCCCACGTTGCTGGCGCAGCAGCGCTTCTTAAACAAGCACACCCCGATTGGACACCAGAAAACATAAAATCTGCCCTCATGACAACAGCCGATGACGCGGGCTACAACCCGCTGACACAAGGTAGCGGCATGATAAACGTGCTTTCCGCAATCCAGGCAACCTCGCTTATTACCCCTGCCAGTCTTAGCTTTGGACTGGTTGATAAGTCACAAGAGCAATGGCAATCGACAAAAACAATCCTTGTAAAAAACGTCAGCCAACGTCAACAAACCTATACATTTTCGACAAAAACAAGCATTCCCGGCGTACAAATTATTATAGCGGATACTTTGTTTTCCCTCTCTGCCGGTCAACAAAAAGAAACCCAAGTCACACTGCAGGTAAATCACACAAATCTTGCTGAAGGAACATATTTTAACGAGATAATCATTAACGAAGAAACCCATACATATCGTGTACCACTTTTCTTCTTTAAAAAACAAATTGAGATTTACGCAAAACCAAATCCCTCAAGAGGCAAGCTTCCTATTATCGAGGTAAAAACACCTTATGTAAGTTTACTTAACGCGCCGCAACTGTTCAAGCAATCGCCAGTATCTTCCCAATCTTCTATTCCGCTTATACAAAAATCAGATCTTTTTACCGGACCAATTCTTACGACATGGCAAAATCAACAGATTGTGACGCTCGAAGAAGAAGGGATTTACAACCTTACTGCTTCATCGGCGGAAATGCCCCAATACACAACAACGCTGCAAGTGCCAACAGATAAAACATCGCCAACATTTTTGCTGACCCCAATTATCGAAAATCAGCGTTTACGTATTGACGCAAAACCAAGCGAACTACTCGCAACAGAATACGGCGGCGATTTAATTGACGCTAAAACAGACGCGCTTTTCCCAACCGCGTATGCCGAAAAAAATAACGTATATGCTGTTTTCGTTGATTATATATATGTCCGCATGTACTTTACAAAAAGCAACGACTATGGCCAAACATGGACTACTCCCAAAATTCTGTATGAAAATGTCAATGCTCCGCGACTTATTCCTCCTGTCGCAATTACAAAATTCCAGGGAAAACTCTTTCTTGCTTATAGCTTCGACAATACCATTAACGTCATAACAAGTAACGATGATGGAAATACATGGAGTAATCCGGTAATTATCGATACAACCGGCGACGTTATGTACGGATATCAAAGGAGCATACTGCTTGGGTCAAATAAAAATGGAGTTCATATCTTCTATCAAACAACTGATGCTGTGGCTCGCGATACAAAAGTCTACCTAAAATATCGAACAAGTCCTGACGGGGTAAACTGGAGTAACCCATCTACTATTTATTCAACCGACAGAAAAACAGGGGGCATCAATTGGCCTGATGGAGCATCTGCACATATTGACGACGAGAACCTTACTGTAACCTATAACATCCGCCACACCAGTGGAAGTAGCCCAGATACATCTATCTATTTTGCCACCAGCACCGATGGAACAAACTGGAATACCCAAGAAATAATAAGAGAGAATAAGCTGTTTACCTACCCGTCTCTTGCTCAAGATCAAAAAAACAATATATTGATTGTTTGGCGTGTATCAAGCGCGGCTCCCTGGCGCATTGACGGTGCCAAAAGTACCGATGGTGGAACAACATGGAGTATAAAGCGTAATATAACAAACGCCACAGACGAAGAAAGCGATATGGCACCTGCTATTCGGTACGCAGACAATAAGCTTACTCTGCTTGCAGTAAGAAATGGAGTCAACTTTGTCAAAACAAGCAGTGATTTTGGCGAAACTTGGAGCAACACAGTTTTGCTTTACAATACAAGCCTTGTAATCAGTGACGGCGCAATTGCCACTTCTGGAAATATTACTCACCTTTTCTGGTCAGCAGGCTTTTTGCCTCCTGCCCGACTCGTCTACACAAATGACATTGAACTTTCTGCTACTGTAACAGGCAACAATACAGAGAAATTTCTCTCTTTAACAAAATCTTCGGATTCTTACCAGGGAGAAACAACATTAGAAACGCCTGGAATTTATTCTATAAATCTTATTGGAAAAGATATTGCTGGTAATATTGGTACAAAAAGCGCCTCTATAGACTCGCAACCTTCTCCAACTCCTACCCCTGAGCCTGTTTGTAATGTCTGTACAGCTGATTTCAATAGAGATGGTGGGGTGGATATTGTGGACTTTTCTAAGTTTCTCAAGTGTTTTGATAAAGAGGCTGTGGGTAACTGTGCAACTGTTAATACTAATAACAATAACATTATAGATATCGAGGACTTTAGCTGTATGCAAAATTACTTTGGCAAACAGTGTCAGCAATAAAGCTTTATTCTAGATTTCTTTTTAAGAACGCTCTAGAACCTTCCTTAAAATAATCTTCAATATTTTTAAGCAGATCTTCTTGTTTCTCATTCCCTTTTTGGAGCAATAAAGGCCTAAGTGTATAAAGCAAAGGAAAACTTTTAAACGCCTCGCTCCAAAATGAGGACTCATCGAAGGACACTCCAAATTTTTGTTCCACCAGGCTTAAAAGTTTTATAGGAGTAAATCCACCTTTCTGCAAAAGAAAGTATACATCAAATAAATCTTTTGGTTCGTTTCTGTCAAAATACGCAAAAGTCTTATTTGCCGCAATATCTACTAACGAATCTATCTGTACGCCCAAAAGAAGTTCTTTTTTCCCTAAAGTTTTTTTCTCGTGATTGTAATGTACAAACTCCAATCGTAACACCTCTTTGTTTTCAAAGAGAAATTCATGACGATCAAATATTTTTTGATGAAAAAAATTTTCTATCATGGCTCGTTTTCCCGGATCAAGCCTATATTGTATCTGTTGAAAATGCTTTTTAAGCATATCCTTTTTTACCCCCTTAAAATCTCCATAATTAATTTTCCGCACTAAAAACCATTCCCGCTCCTGGTCGGTAGTTGGTTGCCAATTATTTTTGATATTGTAATCCCAAACCCACATAGTAAATACAGTATACTACTTTCTTGACAAACACGTAAACAGTGTATTGGCTATTGACAACCATACTCAATCCTCCTATGCTAAAGAAAACCATAAATGGATAGATTTTTAGCCACCTTGACACGGGGAAAAGCATTGGCTTTAGTTGGGCTTCTTTTTGTTATCCTTGTCCTTCCCCTGATACTTGTCTATGTTAAAAAACAACAGGAAATTCGCTCCCGCGCCGCCGGAGAAGCAGTTGCTTTTACCCTAATACCAGAAACAGACACCAAAAATATAGGTGAGAGTTTTGACATTCGAGTGGTACTAAATAGCCAAACAAATAACATTACAGGTATAGATATTGCGCTTTCTTACAACCCAACTATCGCTGACCTTAGTTTTGCTCCATCCGCGATTTTTAACCAACAACTTATTAATAGGGTGTCTAGCGAATCTGGATCGCTTCGCTACGCTGCGGTAGATACCGATATAACTACAATTACCGGAGATGCCATAGATATAGGAATTATCTCGCTTAGAACAAAAGCTGTCGGGCAAACAACGCTTACTTTTACCAAAAGTCAAGTTGTGGCAGAAAGAGTTGTGGGCGCGCTGCCAATTGGTACCAATTCCACCGGATCCTACACAGTTGCCCTTGCCCCAACCCAAACACCTACCCCCCTGCCAACCAATACGCCAATCCCAACCAACACTCCTGTGCCAACCGAAGCGCCAACTGCAACCCCTATTCCCCCAACCGCAACACCGGTACCAGTTGCGGGCGATATTGACGGGAATGGAACTATCAACCTGCTTGATTTCAATCTTTGGAGAGACGAGCTGCTTGACGAGCTAGAAGGCAAGGCGACCCAAAAGAAGTCTGACTTGAATAAAGATGGAATTATAGACTTACTTGACTTTAATATCTGGAGAGACGCCCTCATTGATACTCTAACGCAATGAACAATGGGAAAAAACTTCTATTCATTGGAGTCGCTGTAATTCTATCTTTATCTATTATAGTCTTTACCGTCTTGCAAGTGCGAAAGCAGCAGGAGACTAGATCTCGCGCAAGTGGCGGCACAGTAATACTTACTATTAATCCCGAAACAACAACTAAATCTGTTGGAGAAACTTTCTCTGCAGATGTTTTTCTTAACAACTCTGGATTCGATATAAGCGGCATTAACATGGTAGTAAAGTTTGATAATAACGTGTTGGAAATTATCAACTTTCAACCAACAGAAGTATTTTCAAAAATTGCAAATACTCCCAATAATCAATCGGGAACTCTGCTATATTACGCAAGTAACATTTCTACTGATAAAATTACCGATAATAATATAAAAATTGGTACCTTAAACTTTAAAGCAAAGACAAAAGGAACTGCCCTTGTTGGATTTCAAAAAGCAGAAATAACTGCTTCTCGTCAAACAGCATTCCTTCCAACTGGCGATCATACAACCGCCTCTTTCACTGTTACCAAAGGCGCCGATGATGTCTCTCCAACCCAAACCCAACCAACCAATACACCAATACCAACAGCAATTCCCACCCCAACTGAAGCTCCCACCCCAACTTTTGCCCCAACACCAACTTTGGTTCCTGGCGGCGCTAGGATTTCTTTAGATCTAAACCTTGCCGGTCTTGGGGAGAGCGGCAATAAGAATCCAAGAGTCAAACAAAAACGTACAGCAGTTTGCGTGTACCAAATAACTGCAGATTATACAGGAGATAACAACTGCAATAGAGCAACCAAAAAAGCGGATGGATTTATTATGTTTAACAATGCTTCAAAGAAATTCGATGCAACAACCTTTGATTTAGGAATTATCAACGAGGGAGAATATGAAATCTTTATCAAGGTAGATAAGTATTTACGAAAAAGAATTCCCGGCACAAAAATGCTTAAAGCAAATACTACTACCCCAATTCAACCGATTAAGCTTGTCAGCGGAGACATCACCGGAAACAATAAAATAGATGTCGAAGATTATAATGCGTGGCTTGCCTGCTTTGGCGACAAGGCCGGCACAGATAAATGTCTGAACAGGGAAGCGGTTGATCTTAATGACGACGGCAAAACCGACACCACCACCGACTTTTCCGATTATAAAATACTACTTCAAAATTTTGCTGTCCGTGAAGGAGACTAGAAACCAAAAAAGCACAATGTGAACTACTGACAATGGATTAAATTGAGCAATAACAATAAACGTAAACAGCGAAGTTTTTACAGGAAGTGATGCTCTTTTGAAAGCAAGAAAAAAAATAACTAAAAAAAGTGAAAGTCCAACAATTCCCGAGGAAACTGCTATCTCTAAAAAGATATTATGAGCGTTATCTACGTTAAAAAATCGTACTTTTGTGAATGCCAGTTCAAAGTTTTCCTGCCCGTAGCCTAAGATGGGCCGGCGCAAAAAAGCTTCTAATCCTCCCTGCCAAATAATCATCCTGTTATCCCAACTAGACTGCCGCAATTGAAGCATGGCAACGCTTGCAATCAAAATCAAAAACGCGATCACCATAATTATCCTTCTAAACCACCAGTTTCCCCTAGGTGCAAACGTATTCCACCTCCCAGGTGAAAATGAAAGAGAAAATCCATAAGCTAAAAAGACGAACCCCAAGCCTATCATTGCTGCTCTTGAAGCGGTAAGAAAAATAACTGTAACTATCATTAAAACAAGAATTATTTTTAAATAAATATATTTCTTGTTCCAAAGAATAAACGGCAATACCATTACCAGATACCCACCTAAAAAATTAGGGTTGCCAAATGTGCCAACAATTCGTCCCTGATACAATGGCACGCCACCATAATGAAACACAAAAGTTAAAACAGCCTGCCAGAGAGAAAAAAGACAAATAAAAAGTACGGAGAAAAAAATACCACTGCGAAAAAATAAAAATATATCTTCTCTTTTTTCTTTTGAAAATGACCGAAGCAACAAAACAAGCAAAACATTTGCAAAAAGCAAGAGAAACCCCTGATGCCTAAAAGTACTTCCCCGCATTGACGTTGCCGAATCAACGCCCAAAAGGTTTGCAACAAAAACCACAATCATGTAGACCAAAACTAACTGCGTTATTATATCTTGAAATGTAATAAAAGACTTATTTTCCCGATATTTTTCTATAAATGTTACTGTTGAAATAAAAATTACCCCAATAATATAGAGTATATATTTTGGCAACTCATATGGGTTATACACAGTGGGTATAAAGATAAACGGCAAAATAAGCAAGAGAAAAATAATACAATTCCCTATTGACAAGTAAGAAAGAAACATTATATGCTGATTGTAGCAGTTTTTGTGTTTATTAAATTTAGAGAATTTATTAACTCTTTAGACCATACTAAAAGAAACCTGCTGATAGCAGTACTTCTTATTGTCGCACTTGGCTTAACAGTTTTTATTTCGCAAAGGCAAACCAGCTACAAACAACGAGCTTCCGAAGTTACTTCCCCACCTTCCTTACCTTTCCCTACAACTAATACAATTAGCCTTGCGCTCTCTACCCCAATAAAACAACTTACGCTTAATCAATCTGCAGATGTAGATATATATCTAGAAGCAGGCGAGCAAAAAATAACAGGGCTTAGCTTTGAAATTATTAGTAGCAATAGTGATATTGTTAAGTTACAAAATACAATTTTGGAAAATGTATTTAATAATCAATTACGAAATGACGTATCGGAGAGTATTTACCGCTATGCTGCAGTTGATACGCTAGGAAACACGGCAACTGGTAAAGTTAAAATTGCAACAATCAGACTTGTTGGAGCAGCTGACGGGTTTTCTGACATACGCTTCCAAAATGTGGAGGCAACAGCACTTGGCCAAGAAAACCTGCTTGAAAACCAACAAAATGCCGATATACAACTTACTGTCGTGTCTAACGCCACCCCTACTATTGCTCCACCAACAGCAACCCCACCAACAACTGCATGTGGAATTCTCTATAACCGAATAACCGCTTCATTTGGTACCAGCTGCACCACCAACGATCCAAAATATGACAGCGTTGCAGACTTAAATAAAGATAAGTTAATTAATGGCCAAGATTATTCTCTTTTTCTTAAAGACACAAGCGAAAGCACCAATCAGGCCATCTGCACAGACTATCTCTCCAGTGACGCAAATCCCTGCACTGCCCAACCTTCAGTAACACCTGGTGATGCCGATGGGAATAACATAGTCAACATATTAGACTACAATATTTGGAGAGATGAATATCTTGGAAAAATTTCTACTAAAAAAGCAGACTTTAACAAAGATGATAAGGTTAACTTTGTAGACTTTGCTATCCTGAGGAACGCGCTTGTACCCTAATCATTCTTTCCTTTTTTCCACTCCACACTTTTTAAAAGCGGGGCGTAGAGATCATCTTTTAGGTTTATTTTAAGAGCTTGTAGCTCTTCTGCTGTTGGATTGCGGTTTACAAATTGTACAAATGGCGCGTCTTCAATAACTGCAAGGGGGGTCTGCTCGCTGCTTTCCCCCATCACCACAACTGCTGCAGCAGACAGCCCGTCCATCACGTTTACTTTTGTAGCCTGCATTACTCTACCAAAAACATCTGGAGTCCCCACCTGGTCATTAAGCGGCATAAAACCACTATAAGCAATTGCAGCACCCGTTACCCCCCACCGCAAGGGTGTAGTTTTACTGTCGGTGATAATAACTCCGATATTTTTAAGGTGGAATTTTTTGACAAGATAATCTCTAATATCGTTTGCCCATTTTTGCGGATCTTTTGGCCACAACACATAATAGCCGTTGCCATTTGACTCATCAATCCCAGCGCTTGGAATAAGCAGACTATTTTTAATGGTGAGAGAAAAATGATATTTTGGATCAGCAGGTAAATAAAACTCTGCTTCTTGTGCCACCAACTCTTCTTTTGACACATCGCCGATTTTGACCACTCTTCCTTCAATAATAGAGAGAATTTTTGATGTGACAACAACTATTGATCCTTCGGAAACTTCGGGCAGATATTTATCTAAAACCGCAAAAACATCTTTGTCGCTTCCGGTAATTTTGTGAGTTTTGATTACATTAACTTGCATTTGTGTTATTATACCATTATGGCAAAACACCCGTGCGATGCAATTGTCATTGCCTGTATTGATTTTCGGTTTCAGAAATACATTCGTGACTTTCTTGATACAAATCTTAAAGACAAAACATACGACTACGTTGGCTTTGCGGGATCAACAAAAAATCTTAAAACAATCCTTAAACAAATTGCTATATCTGTAAAACTACATGACGTCAAATACGTTATTCTTATACACCACCAAGAGTGTGGAGCATATGGGACGGCAAGCACGCCCAAAAAACATGCAAAAGAGCTTCACAAAGCTAAAGAGGAAATTCTGGCAAAGTATCCCTATCTTACAGTTGACCTCTATTTTCTTGACTTAAGCGGCGCATTTGAAAAAGTAAGCTAACTATGCATACAATATATTATGCTTAAAGAATCATTTTTGGGACGAAACCCTTCGCATTTTGTGATCAACCCCATTGTCAAAGCCTACATTGTCTCCGAATCATTTTTGTGGTCTGGCTGGTATTTAGCAATTCCGCTCCTCTCGATTTTTGTGGTCAAATATATTCCAGGCAGCACCATTGAACAAGCAGGATTTTCCTTTAGCGTCTACTTTGTTAGCCGGGTGATTTTTGAACTTATTTCCGGCCGGTACCTAAAAGGCAGCACAGACAAACAAAAATTTTCAATTACTATTGTTGGCATGATTTGTACCAGCCTTGCCTATCTAGGTATGGCATTTTCCGCCAACATTATGCACGTCTATTTTTCTTTTGCCATTGCGGGAGTTGGCCTAGGCCTGGCAACGCCGGCCAAAAACAGCCTTTTTTCTGTGCATTTGGATAAAAATAAAGAATCAACCGAGTGGAGCCTGGCAGACGGCGCGCAATTTACCTGCATTGCGCTGGCCACAGCTCTGGGAGGATTTATTGCCAATACTTTTGGTTTTCAGGTGCTTTTTCTGATCGCAGCAATTATTAACCTTATTGCAACAATCCCCTACCTTTTGTACGTTTTCTAATTTTGTTATAATAGCTAAAACCTTGGGTCGGTAGTTCACTGGCGGGACGCTTCACTGACCCGCCTGCCTTAGTACATGGGTGCGTAGTTCATTGGTAGAACGCTTCACTGATAATGAAGAAGTGGATAGTTCGATTCTATCCGCACCCACAGTTCTGAAATTTGCGGCATATTATTTTGTACGCGGCGCGGTGGTGAAGTAGCTAACACAGCTGTCTGCAGAACAGCCATTCAGGGGTGCAAGTCCCCTTCGCGCCTCAAAACTAACCGATGGTATTAACTTCCGTAGAGCTCCTCGTGTGTACCAAGCATGTGAAATGTAATAACTTTCTGCTTTCTTGCCTTTGTTTCTTTAAACACCGCTCGATAATCCCCTGTTATATCAATGCTTCTATACCCTGCGAATTTTTCTTTTAAGACATGGTTTCTAAGAGAGGGATGATTTTGATCTTCAAGAAATAAGGCAAAAGATTCTAAAAATGCTTCTTTGATTTCATCTGGGACATCTTTAAGTTGATCGTCAAAACGATCTGAAAATTTAACGTTTTGGGTGGTTACGTTTTTTACCATTTTTGATTAAGGATCTAACATAATCAAGCGCTTCTTGTCCTGACTTAAATGATATCACTCTTCCAGCCTTTACATCTTCTTCCGACTTTTTCAGCGATTCGAGCATATATTGTGTAGGCCTCTCATCCATACCAAGTGCAAGACGCTTTGTCCTAACTATTTGCTTAAGAAGCGCATTTACCAATGCTGTAAGGCTAAACCCAAAGTATTCTGCTATTTTTTTTGCATCATCTCTTGTTTTGATATCTGTTTTAACATGGATGGTAGTAGTATTCATATATCTTATATATATCCAAAATATATCCTTTTGTCAAGGGTTTCCACGAAAAACCCGGTGGTCAAAAAGCGCGTGTGCGCAAATCGACCACCGGGGAGCCAACCTATATCTACCTTAACGATAGCGTTTGGTTGGAATACTAAATCGCAAACTGTGCTACTTCTCCTCGTAAAGAATGACATATATGACATCGGGGTGCCACACACGCAGATTCTGGCTTACTCCCAGACTAGCAGAAATTGAGGAATTTGTCAATACTATAAGATAGAACAACCAGAAAGTGGTAGGAAAAAGAAAGAATAGGATTCGTCCCGATTGAGTCGGGACCAAGTGCTATTCACGCCACTTGGGTGTACTTTGTACCTCGCCTCAAAGGGCGGGTTACCGTACCTTCTCTCTTTCAAAAAGAAAGGAGGTGATCCATCCTCAGCTTCGGCTAAGGATACCTTGTTACGACTTAAGCTTCATCGCCGAACTTGGCCTCTCCGGCTTGCGCCGAATTCGGCCACTCCCGACTTTGCTGCCTTGACGGGCGGTGTGTACAAGACCCGAGAACGTATTCACCGCGGCTTGCTGATCCGCGATTACTACCGATTCCAACTTCATGGGGGCGAGTTGCAGCCCCCAATCTGAACTGAGGCGAAATTTCAGGGATTCGCTTGCCATTGCTGGCTTGCAGCCCGTTGTTCTTCGCCATTGTAGTGTGTGTGTGGCCCAGGGCATAAGGGCCGTGCTGACTTGACGTCTTCCCCTCCTTCCTGGCCGATTAAATCGGCCCTGTCTCCAATGAATATTTAACATTGAATGGGGGTTGCGCTCGTTTCCCCACTTAAGGGAACACCTCACGGCACGAGCTGACGACAGCCATGCAGCACCTGTGTAACCATCCTTGCGGATTTCCTCTAGTTTCTTAGAGAATGTACGGTTACATGTCAAGCCCTGGTGAGGTCCTTCGTTTCGTCTCGAATTGAACCACACGCTCCACCGGTTGTGCGGGTCCCCGTCAATTCCTTTGAGTTTTAGCCTT
>JACPGP010000037.1 GCA_016182425.1 Candidatus Levyibacteriota bacterium | reverse complement strand
GGTTGTTCTTGCAACTGGAGGTGCAGGCCAGCTGTATTCGTATACCACCAACCCGGATGTTGTAACAGGCGATGGCCTAGCCATTGGTTATCGGGCTGGGGCAAAAACAAAAGATCTTGAATTTGTGCAATTCCATCCGACCGCATTAAAAGAAAACTCTTCCCCACTTTTCTTACTTTCCGAAGCCCTGCGAGGCGAAGGAGCATATCTTGTTGATAGAAAAGGCAATCGATTTATTAACGAGCTTGCGCCGCGTGATGTTGTGGCACGAGCTATTTTTGAAAAAAAAGAAGTATTTTTGGATATTTGCCATAAGGGAAAGGATTTTCTTACGAAACGCTTTCCTAATATATATAAAAAGCTCAAAAAAAGAGGGTTTGACTTATCGAAAGACCTTATCCCTGTAACACCCGCAGCGCATTTTCTATGTGGCGGTATAACAACTGATATCTATGGCAGAACTTCTATCAAAAATCTCTTTGCTTATGGCGAAGTTGCATGTACAGGCGTACATGGAGCAAACCGTCTTGCTTCAAATTCGCTTTTAGAAGGCATTGTATTTTCGAGTCAAATTAAACATTGCGTCAAAGAACTTCCCAAAAAAACACCAGTTTTAGATATTAAAATACCAACATATGTAATGAACCCCCCAAAAAATGATCTTAAAAAACAAGTACAAGAAATTATGTGGAATTATGTGGGGATTCAAAGGTCGCAAAAAGGCCTACGCTTTGCAGTAAAAACACTTAAAAAGCTTGAAAAAGAAATCAATATCCTTACCAAAAAAGGAATCAACGAAGAGTCACTAGAAACAAAAAATATGATCCAAACAGCTCTTCTTATTGCAAAAGCAGCATCAAAACGCAAAACCTCCCTCGGCGCCCACTACATTACTAGTTAAATTGGGTGAGCGGGTGAGCGGAATCGGACCGCCGATCTCTTCCTTGGGAAGGAAGCGTTGTACCACTCAACTACACCCGCATCAACGAGGGAGCTTAAAGGTATTACCTCTATGAATAATATCCGGATTGCTCAAATTGTTGGCCATCGCAATTTCTGGCCATCTATACCCGTCGCCATATGCACGAATTGCAATCTCCCAAAGATAATCACCGCTTTCTACAGTATAAGAATCACTCGAAATGGCGTCTACCTGCTGTTCTGGCCGCGCCCGTTCGGTTTCTACACTGGTGTTTGTGGCCAGAATTCGCGTGTCCACATCAGGAAGTGTAAGTTTTGTCCCAATCTCAACAATATCCGGATTGCTCAGATTATTAGCTTTCGCAATCTTCACCCAATCATAACCGGATTTGTAATACTTCTCGGCAATACTCCACAGCGTATCTCCTTCCACAACGGTGTAGGAGGATACATCACCTCGCTCTACCTTTTTAAGCTCTTCAGAAATAGTTTCCGGTTGAACCTGTGTAACGTTTTCGATTCTCCTTGTCCGCACAAACGAAACAAACACGACTATAGCAAGCATCACCACCGCAATTCCCAAAAGCAAACTGGCATAGGATTCGGATAAACTGAACTGATCTCCAAACAAAAACTTAGCATTGCTTTTTTTTACTTTTCCTATAGTTTTCATTATTATCCCCCTTCCTAGGCAGAAGTGGTACAATTTTTGGCGGGGCCGACGGGACTCGAACCCGCGACCTCCTCCGTGACAGGGAGGCGCTCTAACCAACTGAGCTACGGCCCCCCGCCGGCCATACAAGCCTTGTTGCAAGGCGTTGCGGGCTGGCAAAGAGCTTTCCCATCCTAACAAATTATTGCGTTTGCGTCAATCCTTTGCTATGCTCGTGTCAATATGAGTAATACAGAAATTGCAACAATACTTCGAAACGTCGCAGCAGCGTACGCAATTAAAAATGAAAGCAAATACCGATTTCAGATTATTGCCTACCAGAAAGCTGCCGATGCAATCGAAAACTCAACTTCAGAGGTAAAAGATCTCTACAAAGAAGAGAAACTTGAATCTCTCCCAGGTGTTGGTCCATCGATTCGCCAACATTTGGAAGAACTTATAACAACCGGCAAGGTAAAACATTTTGCATGGGTTATGCAGGATATTCCTGAATCTGTATTTACGCTTCTTAATGTACCTACCTTTGGTCCTAAAAAGTCTTATCGGCTAGTTTCTGAATTTGGATTAAAAAACCCAATTGCTGTGATAGCTGATCTTGAAAAAATTGCAAGAGCGGGAAAAATAGCCTCGCTTGAAGGGTTTGGAGCAAAATCCGAAAGCGATATTCTGCAGGCAATCCAAGAGTATAAGCAGGGCCGTGCTAAGACCAAACGAATGGTACTGCCTTACGCTGCCGAGCTGGCAGAAAAGGTGCTTTTGTACCTCAAAAAATCAAAAGCAGTCATTCAAGCTCAACCTTTAGGAAGTTTGCGACGCATGGTCTCAACAGTAGGAGATATTGATTTTGCCGTAGTCTCAAATTCTCCTAATGAGGCCATTAAACACTTCATTGCCTACCCATATAAAGACAGGGTGATTGAGCAAGGCCCAACTACAGCTTCTATTCTAATCTCTGGCGGTAAACAAATAGATCTTATGGTCCAGTCAAAAGATAGCTTTGGGTCGCTTCTGCAGCACTTTACCGGCAGTAAGCACCATAATGTCCATCTTCGTGAATATGCCCTTAAAAAGGGCCTTTCGCTATCTGAACATGGAATAAAAAAGCGAGTGGCCGGTGGCAAATTACGTATGGAAACATATGAAACCGAAGAAAAATTCTATAAGGCGTTAGGCCTACAGTGGATTCCTCCTGAAATGCGAGAAGATAAAGGTGAGATTGAGTTAGCCTCAAAAAATAATTTACCACAACTTGTTGAGCTCAAAGATATTAAAGGCGACTTTCACATTCATTCAAATTATCCTATAGAACCAAGTCATGACATGGGAAAAAACACAATGGAAGAAATGCTTGAAAAAGCAGAGAAGTTAAGGTATGAATATCTCGGTTTTTCCGAACATAACCCTAGTCTTTCCAAACATACTTCAACGCAAATTTATTCAATATTATCAAGGCGAAAAGATAAAATCGAACAACTTAATGATAGTAATAAATATGTTCGAGTAATAAATTTGCTTGAAGTAGATATTTTAACCTCGGGAAAACTGGCTATTGATGAAAAATCTCTTGCTACCATAGATGCGGCAATTGTTTCTATTCATAGCAACTTCTCCATGGATAAAAAAACCATGACCAAGCGGGTTTTGCAAGGATTGTCACATCCAAAGGCAAAAATTCTTGCTCACCCAACTGGCAGGTTATTAAATATCCGGTCTGGCTACGAATTAGATTTTGAAAAAATTTTTGATTTTTGTATAAAAAATAAAAAAGCTTTAGAAATTAATGCTTGGCCAACTCGACTCGATTTACCAGATTCGCTTGTATTTGAAGCTATAAAACAAGGAGTAAAATTTGTGATTGATACAGATAGCCATGCTTTGTGGCAAATGGAGATGATGAAATATGGTGTAGCTGTTGCTAGGCGCGGCTGGGCCAAAAAAAGTGACATTCTCAATACCTTGCCGTATAATGAGTTGATCTCATGGCTAAAATCCTAGTTGGTATTGGAAAACTTATCTCTTCTGTCAGTCGCCTCCTTAATCTGGGTCACGGTTCAACTTGGCCAGGTCATGTTGCGCTCTTACTAAACCCAAAATTTATTCGACAAGTACTCAAAAACTCCCGCCTGAAGGTTATTCTTATTGCTGGCACAAACGGCAAAACCACAACCGGAAAACTAATAAAAACAATTCTTGAAAAAGCAGGGTACAGCGTATTTCAAAACGAAGCAGGCGCAAATTTGCTAAATGGCATCGCATCAACGCTTATTCAAAATAGTACGGGTTTAGGAAAAATTGAGCAGGATTTTGCTATTTTTGAGCTTGACGAGAACTCTCTACCGTTACTACTCAACGAGATTACACCAGATTATCTCCTCTTGCTCAATCTCTTCCGCGACCAACTCGATAGGTATGGAGAGGTAGATACTATTTCGCGCAAATGGCGAAAAGCAATTGAGCAATTGAGCAATGGAACAATTTTAATTCTCAACGCTGATGATCCACAAATAGCATATCTTCAAACAGATTTTAAGGGAAAGGTATTATTTTTTGGATTAAATGATAAAAGTGCAAGTACAAAAAGCCATCAGCATGCAGTTGATTCTGTTTATTGCCTCAATTGCGGCTCAAAACTTACCTACAAAACAATCTACTTTTCTCACCTGGGGGACTGGAAATGCACCAATTGTAGCCTCGCAAGGCCTGGCCTTGCAGAGGCGTTCTCATTTTATCCTCTTTCAGGTGTATATAATAAATATAACACGCTTGCCGCTGTTTTACTTTGCAGGACTATTGGTATTGATAGTAAAACAATAAACTCTGCGTTGCACGAATTTTCTCCTGCTTTTGGAAGACAGGAAATACTTTCAGTTGATGGGAAAAACATACAAATATTTCTATCCAAAAACCCAACAAGTTTTAACGAATCTTTACGAACAGTAAAAAAACTCAAAGGTAAAAATATATTACTTGTTTTGAATGATCGTATCCCCGACGGCCGTGATGTGTCATGGATTTGGGATGTGGATTTTGAGAATTATATCAGTAAGATAAAACACATTTTTATCAGTGGAGACAAAGCATATGATATGGCACTTAGAATTAAATATGCCCAAATATCCTTCGAAGTTGATGGAAATTTGCAAAAAGTAATGCATAAAGCAATAGCGCAAACTTATCCTACGGAAACACTTTACATTCTCCCAACGTATTCAGCAATGCTTGAAGTTCGCAAAATCTTAACAGGCAAAAAAATCTTATGAGCTATACGCTAACTATCGGTTGGCTCTATCCGGAACTAATGAGCACCTATGGAGATAGAGGTAATATTATTACTCTTGCGAGGCGCTGTGAATGGAGGAGAATAAAAGTTGATATTATCAATCTAGATTTAGGATTTAAGACTGCTGATTTAAGAAAGTGTGATTTCTTGTTTATGGGAGGAGCACAAGACAGACAGCAAACCATAGTGGCAAAAGATTTAAGATTAAAGATTAAAGATTTAAGAGAAATGATCGAGAAGGGTATTCCAGGTCTTTATATCTGTGGCGCCTACCAATTTTTAGGCAAATACTATAAAGAAGCCGACGGCACAATTATTCCAGGCCTTGATATCCTCGACCTCTATACCGAAAACCCAGGAGAAAACCACCCACGCTTGATTGGTAATATTGCAATTAAATCAAATGTCATGTACCGTTTCGTCCTAGCTAAACCGATCCCGTATCGGAATAGCTTCGCGATGCGGGACGATACATTAGTGGGATTCGAGAATCATGGTGGCAGGACATATCTTGGAAGGGGAATCGAACCTTTAGGAAAGGTTATTACTGGATTTGGAAATAATGGAGAAGACGGTACCGAAGGTGCAGTTTATAAAAATAGTTTTGGAACATACCTCCACGGCCCAATTCTCCCCAAAAATCCCCATTTTGCGGATTACCTTATCCAAAAAGCCCTAGAGAAAAAATATAAATCGGCTGTTGAACTCAAACCCCTCGATGATTCTCTCGAACTCCAAGCCCACGAAGC